>CAURMP010000011.1:0-20237 GCA_963526005.1 uncultured Streptococcus sp.
AAGTACGCAAAAGGCGCCTCCTACTCGACAGGAAGCGCCTTTTACTATTTTAAATTAACCAACACGTTCTGAAACGTATTTAATAATTTTATTTGGAGTATCGATTTCTTCGTATGTCACTTCTGTTGGAGCCACTTCGATACCGAACACTTCTAAGCGAACAAGTAGTTCAACGAATGCTAATGAATCCATTAACCCTTCTTCTTTTAAGTTGATGTCTTTATCTTCGTATACTACTTCATCTTCGCAAATTTCTTCTAAAATTTCTAAAATTCTTTCTTCCATGGAAATCCCTCCTATTACATTGAAATTAATTTACTTATCCATAATAATGGTTTTCCTGAAAAAATCAAGAATCCAAACACCACTAAATGCATTGTGATAAACCAGCTTGTGATTTTATACCATGTCTTATTCTTGTTTTTCTTATAAAATTTCGATTTTTTCTGATACCACTCAAACGAGGCCATCAGCACTCCGTGATACACACCGTAGATAATGTACTCTGGTGTTACCCCATGCCAAAATCCCATGAAGGTCATGTTGATCATATAGGCAACCATCGCCGTCGTCAGTCTCTTCTTGAACACTTTCTTACGCATGAAACGCATGACAATTCGCGAGAACACAAAGTCACGTAGCCATGTCGACAGCGTAATATGCCATCTGTTCCAGAAGTCTTTAATGTCGATACTGATAAATGGGAAATTGAAGTTCATCGGTGTTTCAACACCAAGAATGTTACTTGCCCCTACTGCCATTAAACTGTATCCAGCAAAGTCAAAGAACAAGTATGCGGTGTAAAGATACATATACCCGATGAGATAGGTCACATCTTTCCCCATCGGCCCATTCATATGTTGAAATACCATTCCGGATACTACCAACTTATAGAATAAACCTAACACTAACCTAAAAATACCCGTACCTGCGAGTTCTAAATACTTCGCTCGGCTTCTTTGTTTGTGCCAATCGTCCATAAATCTGCGACTACGGTCAATCGGTCCGGAACTGAGCGCTGGAAAGAATAACAAGAAATGTGTGTAATCGAGAACAGAGATCGGCTTTTCAATCAACCCGTCATACATCTCGATAATGATTTGGACTAATTTGAAGGTCATATATGAAATTCCTAAAAATCCAAATCCATTCACCTTAAATACAGGCAATAATTTCACCACAATTAACGGTAATCCCGCTAGCAATACCATCATCGGCATCGTCTTCTTCCGCTCTTTAAGCTTAGAGGTCAACTGCATCAAAATATACCCTAACACTACAAATCCCAATAACGCAATCAGTTGGTCTGGCGTTTTGATAAACACGAAATAGACCATCACTAATGAGAATAGTAATGATAGATAATACGTAGATTTTTGAAAGACATTTAGTATGAACGCCACGATTAATACGAATCCTAGCGTCATAAAGAAAGAGAGACCTTCAAAATAATGCATCGACTACACAAGCTCCTTTAATTGTTTTTTATCAATTTTACCGTTATTGTTCAACGGCATCTCGTCTAAGAAGACGACTTTCTTTGGAATCATATATTCCGGCACATGTTGCGCCAATTCTTTTTTCACGAGTTTAACTGTTTCAAAACGTTTTTCAATTGGTTCATTATACACGACAAACGAAGTAATGGATTTTACTTTCCCATCTGCCATCGAAGGAACCGTTGCGGCCTGACGAATTTTCGGATTCTTCAATAAGTTATTGTCAATATCCTCCAACTCGATACGGTGACCATGTAATTTGATTTGGAAATCGATTCGTCCTTCGCAGAACAATAAATCTCCTTCAAAGTGTCCCACGTCCCCTGTACGGTATGCACGCTCACCATCTACTTCAAAGAAATGTTTCGCATTCATTTCAGGATTTTCATAATAGCCTTTTGCTACTGTATTCCCATAAATGATAATTTCTCCGCTTTCTGGACCATCAATTAACACGGTTGTTCCAGGCTTAATCACACCCACTGGTAGATTATCTGGATACTTCTCTAACAATTCTCTTGTTAATGGCATCCAAGTGACCATAACCGTCGATTCCGTTGGGCCATATGTGTTTACCACTTCTGCGCGTGGGAATCGTTCCATTAATTTTTCAACGGTTGTACTGAATAACTTCTCTCCGCAGAACACGAACTGTTCTAATTCAGGAAGCAAATCTTGGTTGAAACTTGGATCCACTAAGCACATTTCCGCAAACGATGGCGTTGAAATCCACACCGTTGCTTTAGACACTTCTAATGTTTTAAATAACACTTTGAAATCTTGCAAGTGCTCTTTATCAATTTGAACCAGTGGCGCATGCATATAAAGTGCTGGCCAAAGTGACATCACTGATAAATCAAATGAGAACGGCGGATGTCCAAGAAAGACTTGTGGTCCTTTCTCTTTGTAATAACCCGTATACCAATCTAAGAAGTGGTTCAAGTTATTGTAAGTAATCGAAACTCCTTTTGGCTTCCCTGTACTTCCAGAAGTAAAGATAATATAGAAAATATCTTCCCCTTGAACATAATGCTCTTTTGAAATACGTTCCGTCGTTGAAGCAATCACTTCTTTAGCTTCAGGAACTGTCAACGTTGGTACCTCTAGCGTTATCTCTTCACTCACGAGCACGACTGGACTCTTAACGGTTGCGATAATATCTTCAACGCGGTCAATCGGTGTATTCACATCAACCGGACAATAAGCATGACCTGATTTTACACAAGCCAAGAAGTACACCAACATAAATGGATGTTTATGACCATAAACCACGATTGGAGATTTATTCCCTTTGTATGTTTCATGTAAGTACGCTGCTAGCTTATCTGAATACTCCCAGACAAGACTTGCTGTCAACTCTTCTTCCGGCATTAAATCGTGTCGGTAAATGATTTTATCTTGTTTCGTATTTAGTTCTAATTGTTCTAATAATGGTTTCATAACTTGCTCCCGAGCACCTTTTCAAAATCTCTTTCTGAAAAACAACTGTTCTATTTTCAGATACAAAAGAATTATAGCATACGGCTTCTTTCTTGCCTATTACATTTCAAGAAATATTATAGTTTTTTAACGTTTTAAAATGAAAAAGAGGCCGAAAAACATTTCGACCCTTCCCACTCATTTTTAAGCAAGTCTGCTTAAGAAATACTTCACTTCAATTTCAACACCAAGCGCTAATACACGCTCATCGATATCAAATTTTTCATGGTGATGCCCATAAGCTGTCTCTTCTCCAGATTGGCTACCAAGTAAGCCATAAACACCAGGTTTATTCACTACGTAGTCCGCGAAGTCATCGGCACCCATAGATGATTCGTATTTTGTAATTAGGTTGTCGATTCCTTCTACTTTCGAAACTACTTTTTGGAATTCTTCTGCTAGCTCTGAAGTGTTAATCACTGGAGCTGCTGCATCATACCAATCGATTTCAAATTCGCAACGATTGAGTTCAGCAATTCCTTTAGCGATACGCGTTACCGCTTCTTTCAAATGAGCACGTGTTTCGTGGCTAAATGCACGAATCGTCCCTTCGATTTCAGCGTCGTTTGCTACGATATTGTAGCGAGTTCCCGCATTTAATTTACCGATGCCGACAACAGCACGTTCGATTGGATTCACTTCGCGAGCGACGATGGTTTGCAATGCAACAACAACTTCACTGGCTGTTACTAGCGCGTCATGTCCTAAATGAGGACGACCTACGTGAGCGCTCTTTCCTGTGATTTTGATTTTGAAAATATCACACGAAGCATTCACTGGTCCACCTTCCACCGCAAACGATCCAACGGGTAGTCCTGAATTGACGTGAATCGCAAAAGATTCATCGATATTATCGATTTTTCCAGAAGCGACAAATTGCTTCGCTCCCGCACCGATTTCTTCTGCAGGTTGGAACGCAATTAAGACAGTTCCTGCAAATGAATCTTTCAATTCATTCAAGACTCTAGCCGTTCCTAGCCCCATTGTCGTATGCGCATCATGTCCACAAGCATGGTTTAACCCAGGACGTTTAGACGCATAAGGTTTGCCAGTGCAGTCAGGAAGTTCTAGCGCATCGATATCTGCACGAAGTAAAACTGTCTTCCCTTCGCCTTTGCCCCCTTTAATAATGGCTAAAGTTCCTGTTTCAGCCACTTTTTCAAATGGGATTCCAAATGTAGTTAATTCTTTTTGAATGTAGGCAGCAGTATCGTACTCTTTTAAGCTTGATTCTGGATTTTCGTGAAAATGCCTTCTTGTTGCGACAAGGTATTCATTTAACGCTTGTGCTTTTTGTTTAATTTCGCTCATCGTCTTTGCCTTCTTTCATTGAATAAAGAGGCATGCTAAGCACGCCTCTTAAGGTTTTGTTATTTCAAAGTAGCTTTTTCCCAAACTGGTACGTTTGCACCTTTTGAAACTTCTTCAATTTTCTTAGCTGTTTCTGGTGATTGGTAGTATTTAACGATTGTTTTGTAAACTTCGTTATTTTCGTTACCTTCTTTAGCAGCAATAACATTGTAATATGGTTGTGATGAATCTGTGATTTCTTCGATAAAGATTGAATCTTTTGTTGGTTGGAATCCTGCTTCTACTGCGAAACCATTGTTGATTAATGAAGCTGCCACATCGTCTAAAGCACGAGCTGTTTGTCCAGCTGGTAATTCTTTAATATTAATTTTCTTAGGATTTTCTACGATATCATCTTGTGTAGCTAATGTGTTGTTTACATCTTTTAATTTGATTACGCCAGCTGCGTGTAGTAAGCGTAATGCACGAGAGTTGTTAGAAGTATCTTCTGGGATTGCAATTGTATCGCCATCTTTTAACTCGCTAACGTTTTTAATTTTTTTAGAATACACACCCATTGGAGCAATTACTGTATATCCAATTGGTTTGATATGAGTGTTTTGTTCTTTGTTGAAACGTTCTAAGTAAATAATTGTTTGGAATGAGTTTAAATCAACGTCGCCGTTTTCTAACGCTTGGTTAGGTTGTACGTAGTCAGTGAATTCTACTAATTCAACTTCAATACCTTCTTTTTCTTTCAAACGAGCAATAACATCGTCCCAAACTTCGTGGTTACCAGCGTTAACACCGATTTTCACGTGTTTGTTTTCTTGTTTAGCTTCTGATGAAGCTGAGCTTGATGAGTTTGATGTTTGTGCAGCTCCACATGCTGCTAATGATAATGCTGCCGCTGCAGCTACGAATAATTTTTTAAAGTTCATTTTGTTTTCCCCTTTTGAGTTAGTTTGTTTTTGTTTTTTGATGCGATTGCTCGCATCCTGGTTTTTATTTAGTAGCTTTTTTCTCTAAATAGTCACCGATTGCTTGGGTGACGAAGACGATGATTAACATGATAATTGTGGCTACCACGATAACGTCTCCTTGGAATCGGTTATAACCTCGTGAGATGGCTACGTTACCGATACCGCCGGCACCAAACGCTCCGGCCATGGTTGTTAAACCAATTAAGCTGATAATTGTTAGTGAGCTTGCACGGATTAAGCTTGGCAAACCTTCTTTTAAGTACACGCGGAAGATAATTTCTAGCGGTGTACATCCCATTGCTTCACTCGCTTCGATAACCCCTTTATCTACTTCGGTCAACGCTAATTGCACTTGACGAGAGTAGAATGGAACGGTTGCGAATACTAGAGGAACGATAGCTCCTGGAATACCAATGGTTGTTCCTACGATTGCACGAGTTACTGGAATCAGTAACATAGCAAGGATGATAAATGGAATCGAACGGAATAAGTTCACCACTTTATCAAGTACCAAATACAATCCTTTGTTTTCAAGGATGTTTCCTTCACGCGTAACAACCAGTGTCACACCTAAAGCAATTCCTAAGATACCCGCGATTAAACCTGTTAATCCAACCATGATTAATGTATCAAATGTGGCTTTTTGAATTTCCGCCCATACTTTTGCGTCGATGTTTGGAAACCAAGTTTTAAAATCGATAAAGGCTAATAAATTCATCTTAGGCACCTCCCTTTTCTTCTAAGACTTCTACTGAAACGCCTTGTCCTTTAATGTAAGAAAGTGCATTTTCGATGCTTTCTTGTTCGCCTGATAAACCAACCAATAATGTTCCTACTGGAGTTTCTTGGATGATTTCCACGTTGGCGAATAAGATATTCGCTGCTACTTGGAATTGAGTCGATAATTTCGTAATCAACGGTTCCCCTGTTGAAGCACCGACGAATGAAATTTTCACTAAGTAATCTCCATCTTTCAGATTCAATAACTGTTCGTGTGAGAGAACTGTTTCAATTCCTTGGTTGATATGAGTTGCTGTATCGATGAAGTCTTTTGTTAAGTTGCGTTGTGGGTTTGTAAAGATATCAAGTACTGTTCCTTGCTCAATCACTTCACCGTCTTCCATTACGGCAACCTTATTACAAATTTCTTTTACGACTTGCATCTCATGCGTGATAATTACAATCGTAATTCCTAATTGCTCATTTACCTTCTTCAATAACTCTAAGATTGAGTATGTTGTTTTTGGGTCAAGCGCACTTGTCGCTTCGTCACAGAGCAATACGTCTGGGTCGTTGGCTAACGCGCGGGCAATCGCCACACGTTGTTTTTGTCCCCCAGATAGTTGACTTGGATAGCTGTTTGCTTTATCTTCAAGACCAACCAATTGTAAGAGAGAATCAACTTTCTCTTTAATTTCTTTCTTCGTTAACTTCACCAATTTTGGTTCCGCGTTTGGATCAACAGCTGTTTCTCCTTCTTCCACTAGCGGTTTCTTCGCTTTTTTCAGCGGGAAAGCCACGTTGTCAAAGACGCTTAATGTATTCATTAAGTTGAAGTGTTGGAAAATCATCCCAATTTTCTTACGTGCGTCACGCAATTCATTTGGTTTCAATTTCAATAAATCGATGCCATTGACTTCAACTGTTCCGCTTGTTGGACGTTGCAGTAAGTTAATGGTACGAACTAGAGTACTTTTACCAGCACCACTATATCCGATAATTCCATAGATATCCCCGTCTTCCACATCGACAGAAACATTTCGAACGGCTTTTACGACTTTCTTGCCTTGCGTAAAGGTCACGTCGATATTTTCTAATTTAATCATGTGTTCTCCTTTCTTTTGCTCAAACAAAAATCGTCCCCTCACTAACATGGGTTAGCAAAAGGACGAGTCAAATTCTCGTGTTACCACCTTTGTTTATAGTATTCTCACAAATACTATCTCCGTCTGTTTCAATCAAAACAGAAAGCTGTATCGGGCTTACCCGTAATCGCCTAATCATTCAACGATTAACACTCCGAGGCCATCTTCAAAGCTTCCACTCATGTCTCTTTTCACCAACCGAGACTCTCTACTGAAAAGTTCCACTTTTACTCTTCTCATCAACGTGTCTTATAAACATGTTAATAGGATACCAACAAACCACCTTCTAGTCAATTAACACTTTTTTATTGCCGGTTATAACTTTTGGTTATATCTGTTTTAAAACTACTATATAATAGCTAATATTTTTCTAGCCTTTCATTTTCTTGTACAATGAGAATGACAACCTCGAAAGGAGCTTTCTTATGGAGCACGAATTAATTCCTTATAAAACAATGCCGACTTGGACGGCAGAAACATTACCAGAGCCGTTTAGAAAAATGCATAATACAAAAGTGGGTACTTGGGCACACCTTACGATTTTAGAAGGCGCGCTTACCTTCTATGAACTCGATGAGGACGGAAATGTTTTAGCCCAGCATCTCTTTACAAAAGATTCCGAGATTCCATTCGTCGAACCTCAAGCTTGGCACCGCGTTTCTCCAGCAAGCGATGACTTGAAATGTTATCTTACTTTCTATTGTACGCCTGAAGATTATTTTGCTAAAAAATACGACCTCACACGTACACACTCAGAAGTGATTGAGGCAACACCGAAGTTCCCAAAAGGAAAGGTGCTCGACCTTGGAAGTGGCGAAGGACGAAACAGCTTGTACTTGGCGAAAAAAGGCTTCGATGTGACTTCGCTCGACATCAACTCGATGAGCCTTGCGAAATTAGCACAGATTGCGGAAGCAGAAGGGCTTGATATCGATATTCAACCTTATAATATTGAGAGTGCAGATATTCCTGGAGGTCTCTATGACGTCATTATTTCAACAGTGGTACTAATGTTCTTAGATCCGTATGCAATTCCAGATGTGATTGAAAATATGCAATCACACACTGCACCTGGTGGATTCAACCTCATCGTGGCGGCCATGTCGACAGAAGACGCGCCATGTCCAGTGAACTTCCCTAAGACTTTTGCAAGTGGCGAATTGAAAGACTACTACGCTGGTTGGACATTGCATAAATATAATGAAGACTTTGGCCAACTCCATAAAACTGATGAAAACGGCAATCGTATTAAAATGAGATTTGTGACCATGTTGGCACAGAAGTAAGGATGTGAGAAAAAGCGTTTAGAGACGATGACGGTTCGAACTTTGCCGTAAGCGACTTGAAAAGTCGCGCGGACAAAGCGAGAAAGGCTTGAGTCTCTGCTTTTTCGAACTCAACTACACAGGATACAAAAAAGGACATCAGCAAATGCTGATGTCCTTTTTGCTCACATCCTTGTGTAGTTGAGCGCGAAGACTCGCACCCTATGTAGTTGAGCTCGCAATCGCAGAAATGGCGTGCGTTTCCTCAAACGTCCGCAGAACGTTTCACGTTCCTTCCGGCGTTCGAGTCCAACGTTCCATTTCTGAGCGCGATTGCTCACATCCTGTTATTTGATATACAGCGTGTCACCTTTTAATACAAAGGTTGTACCTTCAGTGATGGTTTCTCCTGTTAAGACTAAGACGTCTTTCCCATCTTTTGTTTCATCAACAACTCGATATTCGCCGTCTTTTTTAACAACTAATACATTATATTTTAAGTTTTTCTCTTCTTCTGTAGTAGGAATTACAAGTGCTTCTGTTACTCCTGTTAATTCAACTGCTTTTGAGAAATCATTGTTTTTAACAATATAGAATTTACCATCTTTTTTGACGATATTATATCCTTCTCCGATTTCTTTATTCATTTCAGCATTCTTCAACTCTTCTGATTCAGTTGTTGAGTTTTTGTCTTTAACGCTATCCGCTGCTTGTTTAATTTTAGCAGCAGCTTCGTTTAATTTGTTTTGATTATCTTGCAAGGCTTGTTGCACCACTTGAGAATTTTTCACTTGCTCTTGCTGCGCTTTTTGGCGTTCCTGTTTTGCTTGAAAACGTTGGAAACGTAAAAATGCATACACTGCAATAATCACAATCGAGATAATAGCGCTTAAAATACGACGTCCTTTATTATCCACTTACATTCACTCCTATAATAAGATAAGCTTATTTTATCATAAACCTGCTTTGTTTCCTATCCTATAAGCACCAAAAAAGCACTTCGGCATTGCTACCAAAGTGCTCAATTTTATAAATGATCTGTTCCAGGCGTTTCGAACGTCTGTGCAGAAGTTGTTTCTGTTGGTGTAGGAGCTGGTGTGTAAGACTCAATTTTCGTTAAATCAACGGTTGCTGTCGTAGACCCGTCACTCCATGGAATTTCATACGCTCTTCCAGAGTAAACCCAATTTTGTTTTCCAGCTTCTTGTGCTTTTGAAGATTGGTCCAATTGATCTTTCATCCACGCTAAAGCTTGTTCCAACGTTGCAAATTCTTGTCCCGTATTCCCTAACGGTTTCAATCGTTGTGGTGGTGTTGCTACTGTTTCTGAACTTGAAGTAACTGTAGGTGCTTCAGTTGGAGTTGCTTCTCTTGTCTGAGGACCATTTTCTGACTCTTCTCTTCTGCGTTCTTGGCTTGGAGTTGCCTGAGCAACATTTCCTTGAACTTCTCTTGTGTTCTTTTCTTCTTCAGTGACCACTTGTTTTTCTGTGGTTACAGATTCAGTTGTTGGCGCTTGAGTTGTCTCTTTCTTTTTCTCGGCGACTTCTTTCTTTTCAGTACTACTTGAAGGAGTTGACGAATTTGTCGGCGCACTTGTTTGTACTTCTACGACTTGAGTGACTTTTTGCATCGGACTCATCGCTTGTGAAATACCATATACACCTGCTAGCATCGCTAAAGATAGGCCTAACGTAATTCCCAATTGACTCGCTAAACCTAATGATTTAAAACCTTCTTGTATTTTCACTAAAAATGCTTTCATCGTCCATCCCCTTTCTCCTTTTATTTTTATTCAAACTATTATACCATATTTTTTCACATTTGTAGAATGAAAAATATATATTATCACAAATTTAATTATTATTGCAACAGTATCTAGCAACTTTGTTTGTGAAAAGTTATTAACAAAAATTTCACAATTTATTCTGCCTATTTTTATGCACTTACATTATATATGAAAATTGTTTCAATTGCCAGACAATTCCACTACAAAGGCTTGCCATGGAGAAAGTTTGTAAGCGTGTAAATCTGTAATCTCATCTTCTGTATTAGCGACTAAAACCTTATTAAATCGGGCATCTACAGAGATTTCTTCCTCGGAATCAGATAAATTCACGACTGTCAACCATCTTTCTTCCCCAAGCGTGCGATAATATGCAAACACATTAGAATTAGTCTCAAGTAGTTCATAATCGCCCCAAACAACGATTGGATGGTCTTTTCTAAGTTGAATGAGTTTTCGATACGTATGGAATACAGAGTCTGGATTTTGGAGTTCCGCCTCTACGTTAATCTCTTTGTAATTTGGATTGAGAGCTAACCAAGGTGTCCCCGTCGTAAATCCACCATTTGCTTCGGCAGTCCACGGAATTGGTCTACGCGCATTGTCTCTGCCTTTTGCATTTAGAGACTCCATAATGGATTCAACGCTAAAACCTCTCGCGATACGATCGTGGTACATATTGATAGACTCAATATCATCCAACTCTTCAATGCTAGAAACTAGCGTATTCGTCAATCCAAGTTCTTCCCCTTGGTAAATATAAGGCGTTCCCTTCATCATATGTAATAAGATAGCGAATGCCTTGGCGCTGCGAACACGGTACTCTTTATCATTCCCCCACCGTGACACAATTCTTGTTAAATCATGGTTGTTCCAGAATAGTGAATTCCAACCTTCGTTTCCAAGTTCCGTTTGCCATTTTGAAAGAACCGCCTTTAATTCACTTACATCGAGCGGTTTAAGGTCCCACTTCTCTTTACCTGGCTCATTATCTAGGAGTGAATGTTCAAATTGGAAGACCATCGATAATTCATGACGTTCTGGGTTTGAATAGAGTTTCGCGATTTCTGGTGTCGCTCCCCATGTTTCCCCAACCGTCAATAAATCTTTATCTCCGAAGGTCCCCTTATTCATTTCTTGTAAATAATCATGCAATTTTGGCCCGTTTGAAGTAATCCCTTCTAATGGAATTTTCCCAATTAAATCAATTACGTCCATACGGAATCCGCCAACGCCCTTATCAATCCAGAAATTCATCATGTCATAGACTTCTTGACGCACTTTTTCATTTTCCCAGTTTAAATCAGGTTGTCTTTGACTAAATAAATGCAAGAAATATTGACCACTTGCTTCATCGTATTTCCATGCACTACCTAAAAAGACTGACTGTAATTCCGTCGGCACACCGCCATCTTCAGCAGGGTCCGCCCACACATAGTAATCATGGTATGGATTATCTTTTCCTTTTCTTGATTCAATAAACCAATGATGTTCATCAGACGTATGGTTCACAACAAGATCCATCACAATTTTAATCCCGCGTTTATCGGCTTCATCGATTAATTCTTCCATATCCGCCATCGTTCCAAACTCGTCCATGATGTCTTCATAGTCAGAAATATCATAACCATTGTCATCATTAGGCGACTTATAAACTGGAGAGAGCCAAATTGCTCCGATTCCTAGCGTGTATAAATAGTCGAGTTTTTCAATAATTCCTCTTAAATCGCCAATCCCATCTCCGTTTGAATCTTTAAAACTACGTGGATAAATTTGATAAACGACGACTTCTTGCCACCAATGTTTTTCCATAACGCTCGCTCTTTTCTATATGAAGTTTATGCATCTCCATCATAGTCCTAAATCCGCATAAATACTATATGTTTTTCGAATACTATTCCATTAAATTTGTATGACAAAAGTCAAAATAAAAAGGAGAAAAAACAGAAATTCTGCTCTTTCTCCACTTCTTAAATAAACCCTGCAAAAATTTGTGTGCCAATAAGAGTAATCATTCCCGAAATTACAATGGATAAACCACTCATCGCACCTTCGACTTCCCCTAATTGCATGGCACGTGCCGTCCCAATCGCATGGGAAGACGTTCCAATCGCAATCCCTTTCGCGACCGGATGCGTAATTCCTGTTACTTTACAGATGATTTCACAGAACATATTTCCTAGAACCCCTGTCAGGATAATCACCGCCACAGTAATTGTCACATAGCCACCTGTCTCTTGAGACAAGCCCATTCCAATGGCAGTCGTAATGGATTTTGGCAATAAGGTTACGTATTCTTCGTGCGTTAATTGGAAAAGCAATGATAACACCCAAACCGTACATAAACTCGTTAATACCCCTGCACTAATTCCTGCAAAGATGGCGCCTTTATGCTTTTTCAATTGCTCGATTTGTTGATACAACGGAATCGCTAAGCAGACCGTTGCGGGCGTCAATAAATAGCTTAGATTATCCGCACTCGCATAATAGCTATCATAGTCGATATTAAAGACATTTAATACGATAATGACGAAAATAATCGCTACAAGTAACGGATTAAAGATTGGCCATTTATAACGGTCACGTAAAAATACACCAATTTCAAAACCGATAATACTAATCACGAGCCCGATTGTTGCTGTATTAAGAACGAGTTGATTCACCATCTTGGGCTCCTTTCTCGAGGACGTATTGCGTTACTTTCCCCGAAACAATCATCACTACAAATGTCGTAATAATCGTGATGATAGATACTGGCACAATAATACGATGCAATTGATCCCACGATTCGATAATTCCAACGGCAGCCGGGATAAACATTAACGACATAATCTCGATTAAAAACGTCCCTGCCTGGTACACTTTTTCAATTTTAACAACACCCGTCATCAATAAAGTCATCATTAAGACAAGTCCATAGATGCTTGCTGGAATTGGAAGAGGGATGTAATATTTCATGATTTCACCGATACAGGTCACAATCATGATCCAGCCAAACTGCTTAAAATATTTCATTAGATCTCCTTTAGTAAAAAACACCCCATTCAAGCCATGCTCAAATCGCGTGCAGGTCTCTTTCGTCTATAACATTCATTCTGGAAAAGCTCTCTCTTCCAACTTGCCCTCATAGTATATTCAAATGTACGGAAAGTCAACTACAACCCTGTGAACATTTGTTACTTTTGGTGTTCTAAATCTGTCCTGTTTACGTGAATCACTTTTCGAAATTATCATATATGATAATTATCAAATATGATAATTGCGGTTAAATAAAAAGCACCCCGTCTAAGGCGAACCTTAAACGGGGCACTAAATTCAATATTAGTCTAAGTTTTTCATCGTTGGGAATAATAGGACGTTACGGATTGATTGGCTGTTTGTTAGTAACATAACTAAACGGTCAATTCCGATACCTACCCCACCTGTTGGAGATAAACCATATTCCAACGCTTGGATGAAGTCTTCATCATGCGGATGCGCTTCGTCGTTCCCAGCAGATTTTTCTTCTACTTGTTTCATGAAACGTTCACGTTGATCGATTGGGTCAGTCAACTCAGTGAAGCCATTTCCGTATTCTTTTGTACAGATGAAGCATTCGAAACGATCTGTGAAACGTGGGTCTTCATCGTTTTTACGGGCTAATGGAGATACTTCCACTGGATGTCCGTAGATGAATGTTGGTTGGATTAATGTTTCTTCAACGAAAGTTTCGAAGAATTCGTTCACGACATGTCCGAATGTCATTGAATCTTCGACTTTCACGCCTTTTTCTTTCGCAATTGCGCGTGCTTCTTCGTCTGTCATATGTGGCCAGAAGTCAACGCCTGTTACTTCTTTAATCGCATCTACCATATGAATTCTCTTCCATGGAGCTTTTAATTCCACTTCATGTTCGCCGTAAGGAACTAATGTTGTTCCTAATACTCTCTTGGCAACGTCTGAGATGATTCCTTCTGTTAAATCCATGACATCTTTGTAGTCTGTGTAAGCTGTATAGATTTCGATTGAAGTAAATTCAGGGTTGTGAGTTGTATCAATACCTTCGTTACGGAACACACGTCCGATTTCGTATACGCGTTCCATCCCACCTACTACTAAACGTTTTAAATGTAATTCAGTAGCGATACGCATGTATAATTCCATGTCTAACGCATTGTGGTGTGTGATAAATGGACGAGCATTTGCCCCACCCGCTAATGTGTGTAGTACTGGAGTTTCAACTTCTAAGTAATCACGTTCGTCTAAGTAACGACGGATTTCACGGATGATTTTACTACGTGTAACGAAACGGTCAAAGCTTTCGCGGTTACTGATTAAGTCTAAGTAACGTTGACGGTATTGTTGTTCTACGTTTGTTAATCCGTGATATTTATCAGGAAGTGGACGAAGCGCTTTTGTTAAATGAACGAATTGTTCTGCTTTAACAGATAACTCACCAGTGTTTGTGACCATGACAGTCCCAACAACACCAACGATATCCCCTAAGTCTGCTTTAGTGAATACTTCGTACGCATCATCTCCAACAGCATCTTTACGTACGTAAATTTGGATTTGGCCTTTGCCGTCTTGAATGTGGGCAAAACCAGCTTTCCCTTTTCCACGTTTTGTCATCATACGTCCAGCAATTTGAACTGTTACAGGCTCCTGTTCAGCAAGAGATTCCTTTGTAGCTCCTTCAAATTGTTTGTGGATTTCTTCAGTTGTATTTTTTTGTTTGAATCCAGTACCGAAAGGATCGATTCCTTTTTCGCGTAATTGACTCATTTTTTCACGACGAACTTGTAATTGGTCATTTAATGTTTCTTGTGTTTCTACTTCGAAAGACACGTTTGTTCCTCCTTTGAACGCTGCTTGTTCTTCATAACTCTCCTTATTGTACCAAAAGAAGAGGGCTTATTGAAAGTATTTCAAGACTTTTTGCTTAAATTTCTGCCAAGCGTTGTTTTTGACGTTCTTCACGTTCTAAATGTTCTACCACGAATTGGTCTAATAACGCTTCTACGGTTTGTAAATTCTCAGCTTCGTTAATGGCTACTTTTGTTTTAGAAGCACGTGGTACTCCTTTTAAATAATAGCCTGCCAGTTTACGGAATTCTTTCGTTGCGACTGCTTCACCTTTAAGGTTGGCAAGTCGTTGTAAGTGTAATTTTGCAATTTCAATTTTCTCTGGAACGGTATTTTCAGGAAGCAATTCTCCTGTTTCTAAATAATGAACCGTTTGACGAATCATCCATGGGTTCGCTAAGGCCGCTCGTCCAATCATAACGCCATCCACGCCTGCAATATCAATCATACGTTTGGCATCTTCTGGAGAGCGAACGTCCCCATTCCCGATTAAAGGAATACGCGTTAAGTTCTTCTTCACTTCACCAAGGATTTCCCAGTCGGCTTTTCCATCATACATTTGAACACGAGTACGACCATGCATCGCAACAGCGCTCGCTCCGGCACGTTCTGCAGCAAGGGCATTTTCAACCGCATATAAATGCTCGTGGTCCCATCCTGTACGCATCTTCACTGTTACAGGTTTATCCACTGCGTCAACTACTGCCGCAACCATTTCGTATACTTTATTTGGGTCGAGTAACCATTTCGCTCCGGCTTCTGCCTTAATCACTTTGTTTACAGGGCATCCCATGTTGATATCGATAATGGCAGCCTCTGTGTTTTCAGCCACGTATTTGGCCGCTTCGACTAAAGTATCTTTATTTCCGCCCATGATTTGAACGCTTAGTGGATACTCGTTTGGCTCGATATGAAGCATACTTAATGTTTTCTCATTACGAAATTGAATCCCTTTGTCGCTGATCATTTCGCAAACGACTAAACCGGCACCGAATTCTTTTACAGTGACACGGAAAGCAGAGTTTGAAATCCCAGCCATTGGGGCCACAACTACGCTATTATCAATTTGAATATCTCCAATTTTGAAACTCATCTTAATCTCCTTTTTCAATCTTTGAATCGTCTATCAAGTGAACGGCTTTCTCTCAATCAATCGAAAAGCACGAGCTGCATCACCAATAGTGAGTGCGACTCGTGCGCTAAGTTCACTTATTTCTTGCCGGATTATTGTACCATAACCCGCGCCTTCTTGCATTTGATTCCCCTTAATAAAAGAGTCTCATTGAAAGCAACCAGAACATAATGAGGAATCCACCTGTTAAGAACAACTGCCATCCCGTGTCTTTCACTGTTTTTAGTTGAAATGAAATCCAACTAAACAATGAGAAACTGAGAAGGAACCCCACTGCCGCCACTGCTATAATAGACAGCATCACAAGGAGTAGTTGTTCCCCTACTAAGAAATAGTTACCCGCTCCTAACATCGCCACAAAGAAAAGAGCCCACGAAATCCACATCAAGACCGTAGCGACTTTATGCATTTTTACTAACCCTGGTTGTTTTTCAAAACGTCGTGTTTCCATTAACATCATCGTCCTAAACCTTTTTTATCAATATCTAATGACTCCAGTGAAGAGCAATAACAAAAAGATGAGCCAAGCACCTGTAAGAAGTAGCTGCCACCAAGTATCTTTAACCGATTTTTCTTCGAGTGCAATGAAAACATACATCATGAAACTCACAAACGTCATAATCATGAGAATCGGCATGATGAAGATGGCAATCAACAGTCCTCCTGGGACGCCACGACTGGTCATGAAAATCCATTGTGGCACTAATCCAAGCCACATCAAGACTTCTGCGATACTTTTTGCTTTATCTAGTTTCATGAAAGACCTCCAACAATTATCGAATATTTTGTTTCTGAATTTGTTTGGCAAGCGATCTTGGCGCAAGCGATAATAAGCAAATGCAAATTCCAAATAGGAACACCACCAAACCAATCACTTCAATAATACTATTGAACTGCGAAAACACTCCAATCATGAGCGCCAATATGATGGCAGAAAAGCCAACCTTGCGAACAGCCTTTGCGGTTGCTTGGTAATAGTCTTCAATCGTTTCAGGAGTGGCCGATGTATGTTGCAACTTCACAAGTTCCTGATGCGTTTTTCTCCAATAATTCATCCCCATCCAGAAGATTCCGCCGATGGTCATCGCTGAAAATAGCAATAAAATAGCTCCACCGATTTCGTCCATATTTTCAATAGAATGTACAGATGAATCCATCTCTTCAAACGTCACGAGTGTAATCGCCCCACAAATAAATGAGATAAGAGTAAACCACCCTGCTTTATTTGACACTTTTTGTTCCATACGAACCTCCTATGTTAGATTCAGTATAAACAAAAATGAGCCAAGGCAATAGCCTCGGCTCATTTATTTTAACAATTCTTTATTAATCTAAAATAGTAAATTTCTCGATAAACAACGGACTCACTGAACGGTTTTCGTGAATACGACGAATCGCTTCAGCCATTAATTGGTCAACGCTGATTTGAACAATCTTGCCACCTGTTTTTTCTTCAGGAACTTCGATTGAGTCTGTTACAACTACTTCTTTAATCACTGAGTCGTTAATACGGTCTAATGCTGGACCAGATAATACAGCGTGCGTACAGCAAGCGTATACTTCTAGCGCACCTGCATCTTTAATCGCTTGTGCAGCTAGAGTGATTGTTCCAGCTGTATCAATCATATCGTCGATTAATACGGCAACTTTTCCTTTTACTTCACCGATGATGTTCATGACTTCTGCCACGTTTGCTTTTGGACGACGTTTATCAACAATCGCGATTGGTGCATGTAAGAACTCAGCCATTTTACGAGCACGAGTTACCCCACCGTGGTCAGGAGATACAACAACGATATCTTTATCTTTGAAGTTGTTTTCTAAGAAGTGGTTCGCAAGAAGTGGAGCTCCTAATAAGTGGTCCACTGGAATGTCGAAGAACCCTTGAATTTGGGCAGCGTGTAAATCGAGTGTTAACACACGGTCTGCACCGGCTTGAGTAATCATGTTTGCAACTAATTTTGCTGTGATTGGTTCACGAGATTGTGCTTTACGGTCTTGACGAGCGTATCCATAGTAAGGAATAACAATGTTAATTGTTTTTGCACTCGCACGGCGTAATGCGTCCACCATGATTAATAACTCCATTAAGTTATCATTTACTGGATAAGAAGTTGATTGAACGATATACACATGGCAACCACGTACACTTTCATCGATATTGATTTTAATCTCACCATCGCTGAACTGAGTGACAGATACTTGACCAAGTTCTAAACCAATTTCCTCTGCAATTTTTGCAGCCAAAGGACGATTTGAGCTTAAAGCGAATATTTTTAAATTAGGATCGGAATAATGTTCCACAATGATAACCCCCGAAGTTTATTTTATAGTACTATCATACCGTGTTTTGTTTAAATTTTGAATATTTTTGCTAAAAATTTTTGGAAAAATTTTAGTCTTTTTGAGCAGATGGTAATTTTGAAGCGTAATTTTCTTTATTTACTTGACGGCTACGCGCAATCGCAAGCGCTCCAGCTGGTACATCTTCGGTAATGGTTGAACCTGCAGCGATAAATACATCATCGCCCACTGTAACTGGAGCAACGATATTGGCATTACATCCGATAAATACATGGCTACCGATTGTCGCACGGTGTTTATTTTTACCATCGTAGTTTACAAATACAGTTCCGCAACCAACGTTAATATCTTCGCCAAGGTCCGCGTCGCCAATGTATGTTAAGTGACCTACTTTTGTATCTGCCCCAAGTGTTGAGTTCTTCACTTCTACAAAGTTCCCCACATGAACGCGTTCGCCTAATACAGAATTTGGACGTAAGTGTGCAAATGGACCTGCATTGCTGTCGAGTTTCATATGAGATTCTTCGATGTTCGCTGCTACAAGACGAACGCCGTCTTCTAACACGCTGTCACGAACCACGCTATGCGCTCCGATGAAGCAGTTTGAACCGATGACTGTTTTACCTTTTAAGACAACGCCAGGTTCAATCACAGTGTCTGCCCCGATTTGAACAGTTGATTCGATATAAGTCGCTTCTGGGTCGATTAAAGTAACCCCGTTGCGCATATGTTCTTCGTTGATACGAAGGCGCATGTATTTTTCAGCTTTAGAAAGAGCTACGCGGTCGTTTACACCCATACCTTCGTCGAAATCTTTCATTGGATAAGCAGAAACCACTTCTCCACGTTTCTTCAAGATTTCTAATACGTCTGGTAAGTAGTACTCGCCTTGAGCGTTGTCGTTACCAACTTCGTGTAAAGCGCTGAAAAGAGCTACGTTATCGAAGCAGTAAGTACCTGTGTTGATTTCTTTGACTTGTTGTTCTTCAGGAGTTGCGTCTTTTTGTTCCACGTTTTTTAGAACAGAACCGTCAGCGTCACGAATCACACGGCCGTATCCAGTTGGGTCTTGGGCAATGGCAGTCAGAATCGTTGCTTTTGCTCCTGTGCGTTCATGCTCTTCCATTAATGCTGAAAGAGTTTCGCTTGTTAACAATGGAGTATCTCCACAGATGACAATAGTTGTTCCTTCTTTTCCTTTTAGAAGAGATTCTGCTTGTAATACCGCATGTCCTGTTCCTAATTGCTCTGCTTGTACGACATAAGAAACACGATCTCCAAGATGATTTTGTACCATTTCAGCACCATGTCCAACGATCGCTACAATTTCAGTAGCTCCAGTTTTTTCAACTTGGTCGACAACATGCTCTACCATTGGTTTCCCGCAAACTGGATGCATCACTTTGTAAAGGGCAGATTTCATACGAGTCCCTTTACCGGCTGCTAAAATAATTCCGAATTTTTGTTTCATAATAAGCTCCTTGCTCTTTGAATTTCTACCCTCTAATAGTATAGTAGAATGTTGTTTTTTTCAAGAAAACTCTGAATACAAAGAATCTTTTCCCCATAAAAAAAGGGTCCCAGCACGCTAGCCGGGAACCCCAGTTATCCAATAATGGTTTGAAGAATTGGGATGACAATAACGAATAGCACTGTACTTAAAGTCACGATATTCGTTGAGAATTCGACATCTCCATCCCCTTGATTTGCTAAAATTGGCAATACCGCTAAGGCTGGTGTGGCAGACTGAATCATAAAGGTTTGATATTCTGCAGTTACCATACTAGGC
>CAURMP010000012.1:0-19207 GCA_963526005.1 uncultured Streptococcus sp.
AATCCCAACCTGAAGCAACTACTTGTCCACCTTTTCTTAATGTGAATGATGGTTTTAAGTAAGTTCCCACAAAGAATTCACTTGCTGCATGGTTTGCAGCTGGAGCAAAAGTGATTTTAGAGTAATCTACCGCTGGAGCTTGAATACGGTCTGTTACTACTGGATTTGTCAATGCTTGTTTTTTTGCATCTCCATTGATACGGATGAACCAAGTAGTTAAATAATAGTCGTCTCCAACATTCATCCATGCATAGTTTTCTGAAGCATCTAGTTTGAATTGTTTAGAGACAAAATCACCAGTACGGTTGTATTTATTAATCACAGATTCAAATACACCAGGACCATCAGGACGTGTGATGACAACTGATTCAGAACCTACTTTTGAAGTAGCTGTTTTGTTTCCAGGATTTCCTGGTGTGTTATCCCATTCCGCTTTGTATGAGAATCCACCTTTTACGTTTTGGTTCATTGATTCGATTGCCTTTTTGAAAGTAAAAGTAATCTTTTTACCTGTCATCGAAACAGTCGCTACTTCAGCACCGTTTGCTTGTAGTGATTGTGTTGCGATTTCAGTGATGTTGACACCTTCTGGAGCATCGATTGTGAAAGTGTCGCCTTCTTTAACAGATTTACCTGTTAAATCCCAGTCAAAAGAAAATGTAACCTTTTGACCAGCTGCTGTTGCTTTTAAGTTTGTAACTGTTGGTGTTACTGTAGCCGCGTTAACAGGTTGCATTAAAGTTAATCCTAAAATTGCCCATGCAATCATCGCAACGAAAGCTACTGTTTTCTTGAAGCTAGATTTCATTTTTTTCCTCCATTCCTTTTCTTGGCTCTGTGGCCTTATCTTGTTTGAACGCCCAAAAACGTTGTCCCACGTAATTTAATAATACAAATAATCCCATACCAATCCCGAGTGCAATATACCCTTGTAATCTCTCTCCTGCTCCTTGGAAAAGATACAAGGCTAAAGGTTTTGCAACTCCATATGCTAAAAAGTAACATACGGATACGTTAATCGCGAATCGAATAATGGATTTCTTACTTGTTTCTTTTACCTCAAACGTATATTTCTTATTAAGGAAATAACTTAAAATACTTCCGCATAAGTAATTTAACGCTGATGAAGTCCAGTAATTGATATCGTAAGAAAACCATTGAAGTTTCTCTAGTATATAAAAACTGGAAAACATAATAGCCGTTCCGAACAATGTATTTATAATTCCAACGACGATAAATTTTAAGAACGTCTTATCAAATATTTTGAGTAGTTTATTTTTCAAATTGTTTCCTCCAAATTTACCCTCATCAGGTATATTATACACCTTTTTCACAAAAAAGCACAACTTATGAATAAATTTTTTCATAAGTTGTGCCATTATTTTTCTAACTATTTCCAAAGATTATTCTTCTTCGTCTTCTTCGTCGAAGTCTTTATCTAAATCTTCGTCATCAATGATAATTAAATCTTCTTCTACACTTGTTTCGTCGACTAAGTCTTCGTCAGCACCTAGTTCGTTTAAGTCAGAGCGGTAAGCATCAATTTCGTCTTCTTCATCTACATCGTCTTCAAGATCCACATCGATATCGTCGTCTAAGTCATCGCTATCAAGATCTTCGTCATCGATAAGCTCTTCATCTTCTGGATCATCATCGTTGTAATCGATAAGATCGTCACTACCGAACGCGTTAACTTTCTTACGTTTCTTACGAGGTTTCTTCACTTCTTCGTCTTCCATAGATGTCGCGATTTCTTCATCGATAGAATCGATTGGATACCATGCACGTAATCCCCAACGGTTATCTCCTAGTGAGATAAAGCTTCCGTCGATATTTAAGTCTGTATAGAAGCGAGCCATACGTGCTTCTAACGCTTCGTCACTTAATTCCATGTATTCTTGAATTTCTACTAATAATTGGTTGAAATCTAAAACTTCATTCTTAGCTTCTAAAATAGCATGCGCTACTTCGACCATTGATAATTCGTTTTTATTAATGCCATCGAGTTTCTTTAATTCCAATGGTTACACTTCCTTTCCTGTTCATCCTAAACAGTATAGCACAGATTCTTCATATTGTGCTACTTTAGAGAGATTTTTTATGCATTTTCTCCTATTTGTAAATGGAACGTCACAAGCGAGCTTGTAATCAGCTGTCTTTGTTGGAATAACTGATATTCCAGAACCACTAGCATGGTTTCTTCCGTTTCTTCCACGTGTAGTTGTTTTGTCTGAATATCAAAATGCATTTGACGACCGGCACCTAATTCATAGATTCCTTTCGTCGCCTTTGTTTTATTGAATTCCATTTTACTACGCGCATCGCCTTGACGATGAAGTGTCACATGCGGCACTTCCCCTGTTGTATCCACTTCTACTTTCACACGCGTATTCGTTTCATCCTCTACATAACTAAGCACAAAACCAGAGTCTTTGCGAAGACGCGTCGCATCCGCTAGCATCCGCTGCTTCATCGTTTCTCCGCCTTGACTCAAAACCGTTTCAATCGTTAACTTCACAGTCCATCCCCCTCTCGTTTTCTTCCCTTCTCCCTTTCTGGATTTTTAGCGGGCAAGCAAACTCTGCGCTCTAACTCCTATACCAAAAAGGTTTCTAAATTCAAACCACTTTTGATGGCAAAGAATTTTTCGGATTCTATAGTAGCGGTAATAGGAAAAGCATTAAAACGAATAAGGGGGAGTTAGGAATATATTTCCTTACTCCCCCTTTGAGGCTTTAAAGGCGAGAGACTTCGGCTCGAGCCGCTGCCCTATTACAGCTACTATGAAGACATCCGAAAAAATTCGTAGCCATCAAATATCTATATTAATTTTTATTTTAGTATTTTGCTAACTCTTGTTGTAATAGTTGGTTTACAACGCCAGGGTTTGCTTTCCCTTTCGTTTGCTTCATGATTTGCCCAACTAAAAATCCAACAGCGCGGTCTTTACCATTCTTGAAGTCTTCAATCGACTGTGCATTGTTCGCCAACACATCTTGAATAATCGGTAATAACTGAGCAGGATCACTCAATTGAATCATACCGTGTTTTTCAACAACGCCTTTTGCCGTTCCGCCTTCTTCTGCTAATAACAAGAAGACTTTCTTCGCTAATTTCGAACTGATGGTTCCGTCCGCGATTAATTGAATCATTTCTGCTAAGCTTTCTGGCGTTAACTTCAAGTCTTTTAATTCTAATTTCTTGCTATTCATGTGCGCTGAGATGTCACCCATTAACCAGTTTGACGCTTGTTTAGGGTCGGCACCCGCCGCAACTGTTGCATCGAAGAAATCAGACATTTCTTTTGTTAATGTTAATACCATTGCATCATATTCTGGTAAGCCAAATTCGCT
This sequence comes from uncultured Streptococcus sp., assembly GCA_963526005.1. GTDB lineage: Bacteria > Bacillota > Bacilli > Lactobacillales > Aerococcaceae > Granulicatella. The sequence continues at coordinate 3,354 of CAURMP010000012.1, forward strand.
CACATAACGTTCACGACGTTTGCTTGGCATTTCAGGAATTGACGCACGAACTTCTTCAATCCATTCATTTGAAATATGGAAGTTTGGTAGGTCTGGTTCTGGGAAGTAACGGTAGTCACTTGAACCTTCTTTAACACGCATTAAAATCGTTTGACCAGTCGCATCATCAAAACGACGTGTTTCTTGTAGGATTTCTCCTCCATTACGTAGAACGTTCGCTTGACGAACTTCTTCGAACGCTAACCCTTTACGTACGTTGTTAAATGAGTTTAAGTTTTTCAACTCTGTTTTTGTACCGAATTTTTCTTGACCATAAGGACGAATTGAAATGTTCGCGTCACAACGCATTGAACCTTCTTCCATCTTCACGTCAGAAACACCTGTAAACATGATGATTTGACGAAGTGCTTCAAGGTACGCATACGCTTCTTCAGGAGAACGCATATCCGCTTCTGATACGATTTCAATCAGTGGAGTTCCTTGACGGTTTAAGTCCACATAAGAGAATCCGTCTGTTCCGTGCGTGTTTTTACCCGCATCTTCTTCTAAGTGGACACGTTCAATACGAATACGTTTTGTTTGTCCTTCTACTTCGATATCAATCCAGCCATCATGACCGATTGGGTAATCGAATTGAGAAATTTGATACGCTTTTGGATTATCAGGGTAGAAATAGTTTTTTCGGTCGAATTTTGTATCTTGAGAAATGGTACAGTTCAACGCAAGCGCTGCACGCATTCCGAATTCTAACGCGCGTTTATTCACGACAGGAAGTACCCCTGGATATCCCCAGTCGATGACGTTTGTATTTGTATTTGGTTCCGCACCGAAATGCGCTGGTGATGGAGAGAACATTTTTGAATCAGTTTTTAATTCAACGTGGCACTCTAAACCAATAATTGTTTCAAAGTTCATGTTATTGTTCCTCCTTATAATTGTGGGCGGCGTAAGTAGTAATCATTTGCTTGTTCAAATGCATACGCTGCTTGGTAAATTGTTTTTTCTTGGAAGTAATTTCCGATTAATTGAATTCCGACTGGTAGTCCTTCGTTTGTGAAGCCAGCAGGAACTGAAATTGCTGGTAGTCCAGCTAAGTTTACAGGAACTGTTAATAAGTCTGCCATGTACATTGCGATTGGGTCGTCACTATGTGCGCCTAATCCAAATGCTGCAGAAGTCGTTACAGGTCCTAAGATTAAATCATAGTTTTCAAATACTTTTGCAAAGTCTTGTTTGATTAATGTACGTACTTGACCCGCTTTCTTGAAGTAAGCATCGTAATAACCAGAACTTAAGCTGAATGTTCCAAGCATGATACGACGTTTTACTTCCATTCCGAACCCTTCAGAACGGCTCTTCACGTATAAATCTTCTAATGTTTCTGCTTCTGTTGAACGGTGACCGTAACGGATTCCATCGAAACGTTGTAAGTTCGAAGATGCTTCAGATGAAGCGATGATATAGTACGCTGGAATTCCGTATTTAGAGTGAGGCAAGCTCACTTCTTCAACGATAGCTCCCATTTCACGGTATTGATCAGCCGCTTTTAATACAGCTGCTTGAACTTCAGCGTCCACACCTTCTGCAAAATATTCTTTTGGTAACGCGATACGCATGCCTTTGATGTCACCTGTTAATCCTTTATGGTAAGCAGGCACTTCTTGTGGCACACTTGTTGAATCGCGGTGATCATAACCTGAAATCGCGCTTAATACTAAGGCGTTATCTTGAACGGTACGTGTAAATGGTCCGATTTGGTCTAAGCTTGACGCAAAGGCAATCAAACCGTAACGAGAAATACGACCATAAGTTGGTTTCATCCCAACAATCCCTGTGAAACTTGCAGGTTGGCGGATAGAACCACCTGTATCAGAACCAAGTGAAGCTAGTACTTCGCCTGAAGCAACCGCTGCGGCAGAACCACCTGAAGATCCACCAGGAACTTTTGTTAAGTCCCACGGATTTTTTGTTTTCTTGAAGTAAGAAGTTTCTGTTGAACCACCCATGGCAAATTCGTCCATGTTTAATTTACCAACGTTCACCGCACCTTCTGCTTTTAATAATTCCATTACGTGCGCGTCGTAAATTGGGTTGAAGTCTTCCAACATACGGCTTGAAGCAGTTGTTAAAAGATCGCGAGTGACGATATTGTCTTTAATCCCGATTGGAAGACCTTGAAGAGAAGCTTCTTCGCCGTAGCCTTTTTCATCAGCAGCGGCTGCTTGTTGCAGTGCTTCTTCTTCATTTAATGTCACGAACGCTTCTACTTTAGGTTCTAAAGCATGGATACGTTCGAATGTTTCTTTTGTTAATTCCACAGAAGTGAATTCTTTATTACGAAGGCCTTCGTGAAGCTCAACTAATGTTTTGTTTTCAATAATACTCATGCTTCACCCTCCTCGTTTTCACCCATAATTGCAGGCACTTGAATAAATCCATCTTCGCTTGTTTTCACATTACGCATTAACAAGTCGCGGTCTGTTCCTTTTTCAGCAACATCTTCACGCATCACATTCACTAATGGATATCCGTGAGTTGTGACAGGCACACCCGTTGTATCTACTTCGTTTAATTGTTCCACCATATCAATGATATCGCTCATTTGTTCTGTAAAATGAAGGATTTCATTGTCGGCAAAAGTTAGCTTTGCAAGTTTGGCAACGTGTCTAACTTCTTTTTCCTCAATGGCCATGTTTTTTCCTCGCTTTCAAAATCAATACTTTTCTATTTTAAAAGGCACTTGGGCCTCCGTCAATGTTAATCAAAGATATGGTATGTGAAGACGCCTTGTGACATATCTTGTAATAAGAATGCCTCCACTCCATTAATCGAACTAATGCGAACTTCGACCGGCGTTGTTTTCGGTAAGTATTTATTCGCAACATCCGTCACGTGCTGTGCTAAAGCGATAATTTCTGATTCACCATAGAATTGCGTCATGATATTCACGACCATCTTCTTAGCTACATTATCTTGATACATCACGCGAGCCGTTACCCCTGAGAGGTTCGGGAAGAAGTTTTGCACTTCTGTTCTGAAGTTTTCAAATGCTGTTGACTCTTCTGTCGCAGATTCGTTCACTAATGGAAGCACAACTACTTTTTGGTTCACTTTTGACCAGTTTGTAATTTCAGTTCCCTCTACTGAAGTGGCTTCAAGAACGTATACCCCGCCACCGATATCATCTTTAGACGTTTGGCGGAACACGCCGAAGACGATTGGCACAGCCTTGAGTGCATCATTTTGACGCAGTCTTGTAAGAATTGTGTTAGCAATCGCTTTGGCTTGTTCGATCATCGCTTCGTTTGAAATTTCTGTTTCAGCGTCTTTGCCATCGTTCGTGTAGTAATCCACACTATTCATCGCAATCCCGATACTAATCCCACCTAATTCAAAGTTGTTTTCCGTTTGAATCATGTAGTCTTGTTCGAGAATCTGCGCTAAATAAATTGGCGCACGGCCTGTTGGAGATGTATCTCCGTTATCAGCAGGATTTAACCCGTCTGGATTTTTATCACTCTTACGCGCAATCCATTTTGCGGTTGTTTCCGCATCGATGATTTGGCCTTCTCTGAAGAAGTATTGGTTCGTTGGGAACACGCTTCTTGAGAGGTCAATCAATCCTGTTTCAAAGTTCTTTAAGTTGAACCCTGTGTTTAAGCTTAATGTCGCACCGCGGTTTTGGCTCACTTCGTATTTACCATTTGTGATAAGCGCGCGGTAAAAATTGTTTGATAATTGATTTGTTGTTGATTGTACTACTTTTGTATTGGAATCTTTATTGGTATTCGTGCTAGGTTGATTCGCTCTTGTAACATCCGCACAGGCAGCAAGCGAAATCACACTGGCTAATCCAAGTAATCCCAATCGTAATTTCTTTCTCATGTGACATCCTTTCTATGCAAGAGAATCGAGAAACTGTTGCTCACTCCACACTTCGATACCGAGGTCATTGGCCTTCGTTAATTTACTTCCAGCAGAATGACCCGCAATCACCACGTCCGTTTTCTTAGAAACAGAACCGGTCACTTTCGCACCGAGCGATTCGAGTTTTTCTTTTGCATCTTGTCTTGTTAATTGTTCTAAAGTCCCTGTTAATACGACTGTCTTACCGCTGAGGACGTGTCCTGAGGCAGCTGAGTCGTCTTTTGTCACTCCAAGATAGGTCATATTCACGCCACTATCTTGCAATTCTTGAATTAATTCTTGAACAGATGGTTGTTCAAAATAAGTTTTTACACTATAAGCAATAATATCACCTAAACCATCAATTTCCAACAATTGTTCAATGCTCGCTTCTTGCAGAGCCGTCATTGTTTTAAAATGTTGCGCTAATTCTTTCGCCGCCTTGGTTCCAACATGACGGATCCCAAGCCCTGTTAAGAGGCGCTCGAGCGAGTTTTCTTTACTATTCTCGATAGCTTCAAGGATATTTTCTGCGCTCTTTTGTTGCACTTTATCTAAAGCTAACAATTGGTCTAGTGTTAATTTATATAAATCTGCCACATCCATGACAAGCCCTTCTTCAAAGAGTTGCTTGATGACACGTGGCCCAATTCCACTCATATTCATTGCATTACGAGAAACAAAGTGGCTCAACCCTTCTGTCAATTGAGCAGGGCATTTTGGATTCAAGCAGCGAATCGCCACCTCTTCTTCCAAATGTTCTAATTTTGCATGACAGACCGGACAAGTTGTTGGAAACTCGTACGGCTGACTCGTTGCAGGACGTTTCTCTAAAATCACGCGTGTGACTTCAGGAATAATGTCTCCAGCCTTATGAATCACAACGGTGTCTTCTAGACGGATGTCGCGCTCCTTAATCAAGTCAATATTATGCAAGCTCGCACGGCGTACCGTCGTTCCTGCTAATTGAACGGGATCCATCACCGCAGTTGGCGTTACAACCCCCGTACGTCCAACCGTCCACTCGATATCGCGGACAATCGTTTGTGCTTCTTCTGCCGGAAATTTATATGCAATCGCCCAACGTGGTGCTTTCACCGTATAGCCGATTTCTTCCTGAGCGGCAAAATCGTTCACCTTAATTACCATACCGTCGATTTCATATGGTAAATCTGGACGTTTCGCTGCAATCGTCTCGATGTAATTCCAGACTTCATCAATCGTTTGGCATTTTAAGCGCTCTGGATTCGTGACAAAACCAATCTCTGCCATTTTCTCTAATAGCTCTTCTTGGGTTGAAACATTAAGCTCTTCCACACTTGGGCTGCTGTAAAGAAATACAGATAAGTTTCTCTTCGCCGCGATTTTTGGATCAAGCTGTCTGAGACTTCCTGCCGCCGCATTTCTTGGGTTGGCAAAGACTTCAAGTCCTTCTTCTTCACGCGACTGGTTTAATGCTACGAATGCTTTTTTCGGCATATAACATTCTCCGCGCACTTCGATATTCCAAGGTTCTTTGAGAGAAAGCGGCACAGATTTAATCGTGCGGACATTCCCCGTCACATCTTCCCCAGTCGTTCCGTCACCACGAGTCGCTCCGAGTACAAGCTGTCCGTCTTGATACGTCAACGCGATTGAGAGTCCATCGATTTTCAATTCACACACATATTCAATCGCACGGTTCGTTAATTTACGAAGACGCGCATCGAATTCTTCCAAGTCTTCTTTTGAGAAAGCATTTGAAAGGCTGAGCATTGGATTCGTGTGCGTTACCTTCTGGAACTGGTCGAGCACTTCTCCACCCACACGTTGCGTAGGTGAATCAGGCGTCACAAATTCCGGGTGTTCAACTTCAAGCGCCACTAGTTCATGATAAGCCTTGTCATACTCCGCATCGGTTGCAGTTGGCTTATCTTCCACATAATACTCATGACTCCAACGATTTAATTGTTCTTTTAGCTCTTCAATTCTCTGTTGAATCGTTGTACTCATCTTCATCCTCTATTCTTCGATTTTTTCGATTGGGGCAAAACTTGCAAGGAGTCGTTTAATGCCCATCCCTGCAAAGGCCACGTCTAACTCTTGACGGTCTCCTTCACCAGTAATACGGACAACGGTTCCTGTTCCCCATTTTTTATGCGACACTTTCATGCCCACAGTCCATCCATCTGTTGAAGATGAACTTGCTTGTGGCTTATCTGCACGTTGAATACGCGCTGGTGTCGTTTGTTTCTTTTGTAAATAACCACCGCCAGTAGACGATTGGCTACTTGAGCGATAGCGGTCAAATAATCCTCCGCCACCCGTTGATGACGTAGACTGGCCCCCACTACGAGAACCGTAAGACGACGTTTGGTTACGCGTTCCATAAGAAGATTTCGAATCATTCGTATAGAAGCTACTTGAGTAATAAGAATCACTCACCGTTACGCCTTCTTTTTCTAATAGGCTGTCATCAATTTCTTGCATGAATCGTGACTCACGATAGTTTTGTGTCTTCCCGTAAAGAAGTCGTGAGTACGCACGCGTCATAAAGAGTTTCTTCTCGGCACGAGTAATCCCTACATATGCCAAGCGACGTTCCTCTTCTTCGCCATCTTCTTGCAACGAGCGTCCTGACGGGAAAATTCCGTCTTCCATTCCAACAAGGAAAACAACCGGGAACTCAAGCCCTTTTGCCGCGTGCAAGGTCATTAGTGTAATTTGAGAAGTGCTCGTCTCTTCTTCGCTTTCCATATCTGTCACTAGTGACAAGTCTGTTAAGAATTGGACAAGCGGTGATTCTTCAGCCTGCGTATCAAGTCGCTGTTCTTCGAACTCTTTGGCTACCGAAAGGAACTCGCGCATGTTATCGATACGCGCATCGGCTTCCATGGTTCGCGCTTGTTCTAACGAAGCGATATACCCTGATTTATTCATCACTTCTTCGATTAGGTCCGTTAATGTGACAAACTCTTGCATCTTCGTTAAATCAGCGATGAGTTGCGCAAAATCAGCTAAGCCTTTCCCTGCTTTTCCAGAAATACCGTTTAATGGACTTCCGGCTGCTTCTAAAAGGGAGAAGCTATGCATTTCGGCAAAGAGAGCGAGTTTTTCAATACTCTTATCTCCGATTCCGCGTTTTGGCGCATTCACCACGCGTCTGAAACTAAAGTCATCCGTCGGGTTCACTAAGAGACGTAAGTAGGCAAGAAGGTCTTTGATTTCCAATCGTTCATAGAAGCGTTGGCCTCCGACCATCTTGAATGGCATATTCGCCTTTAGTAAATCTTCTTCGAGAGTACGTGACTGTGCATTACTTCTGTAAAGCACCGCAAAATCGCTATAGTCATACCCGTCAAAGTTCACCATTTTTTGGATCGTGCTGATGACATAACGAGATTCATCATATCCCGACTGTCCGCAGTAATACGTGATTTTCTCGCCGGCTTCATTGTCGGTCCACAATTCTTTTGGTTTACGATTCACATTGTTTTCAATCACTTGGTTGGCTGCTTTTAAGATGGTCTTTGTCGAACGGTAATTTTGTTCAAGTAAAACCACTTTTGCATCCGGATAATCTTGTTCAAATGACAAGATATTTCCCATATCAGCTCCACGCCATCCGTAAATACTTTGGTCAGCATCCCCTACAACACAGATATTTTTGAATTTATCTGCAAGGAGCTTCACCAATAAGTATTGCGCGTGGTTGGTATCTTGATACTCATCCACGTGGATATAGTGGAATTTTTGTTGGTAATAATTCAACACATCTTGATGTTCTTGGAATAGTTTAACAGTCAACATGATGAGGTCATCGAAGTCTACCGTCATATTTTTGCGCATTTCTGCTTGATACTCTTTATAACATTTCGCATAAATTTGGCTCACATAGTCCAAATGGTTCTTCGCAAATGTTTCTGCATCTTCGAAATTATTTTTCGCATTGCTGATGGTTGCTAAAGCTCCACGTGGTTCGTAGCGATCCGTATCGATATCGAGCTTTTGCATAATTCGTTTCATCGCAGAAAGCTGGTCGCCTGAATCGATAATCGTAAACGACTTAGCTAAACCGATACGCTCACAGTCACGGCGAAGGATACGCACGCACATCGAGTGGAAAGTTGATACCCACATATCTTGTGCTTGTTCTCCGACAAGTGCCGCCACACGCTCTTTCATCTCGTTGGCCGCTTTATTCGTAAACGTAATCGCTAAAATATTCCACGGTTGTACCGCTTCTTCTGCCAAAATATAGGCCATGCGGTGGGTTAACACACGCGTCTTCCCACTCCCCGCGCCGGCCATGACAAGAAGTGGCCCTTGCGTATGCATAACCGCTTCTTTCTGGCGAGGGTTCATTCCCTTAATTAATTCACTCGAATTTTTCACAACTCTGTCCTTTCATAAAGGTTATTGAACGTTGAAAAATAAATCTGTTACTTCAATTTCTCGGAGTAAATCCACACTTGAAGCTCCGCGTAGTCGAATCACACCAAGCACGTCAGTTGGGCGTTTTGATGTTAATTGGAAGAACTCGAAGTCCCATTGTGGTTTCAATAACGTTAATAAACTTGCTTTTTCCATCATCGATTCATAAATTGGCACGATGATCATTTCTTCTTTGATTTCTTTGTATTCGATTGGTAATCCTGTTGCCACGCGCACAAGAATTTCAGACAGGCTATGACCTAAGAAGGCGCTGCTGAATTGTTGCTGCACGAGTGGTAATTGGTTAACCCCATCCACGTAGAAAATACCGTTATTTCCCATCTTCACTTGAATCGAAAGAATGGTTGTTCCAGATAAATTATCCATAATCTTAAAGGCAATGCGCTTCAACTCTTGCACCCATTCTGGATTTAGGCGACGAGAGACGATACTGTACTTTAATTTTCCAGTGATATATACATCTTCTGAAATCGGAAGTACCGTCACGCGGTCTTCGTAGTCACGCACGACTGTCACTGTAAAATGACGTTGTGCTGGAACAAAGGCTGTTAACATACATGGGCCTTCTTCCAATTTTTCAAGAACGCGCTCTTCGAAGTCTTCATCGTAGAGCTCTAACTTTTCTTCCACGCGATTCTTTACAAGATTGCTTTCTAAGTACGCTGGAAGGCCGATGCTTTGGACAATCGAAGGTAATTCGCCGACCGTTGTCACTAAACTATATGGTGCTAAGTTAATCGCATGCGTATCTAAGAATAATTTTTCAACCGTACGATTTTGCGAAATCTCTGCTAGTTCAAATGATTGATAGTAGCGAGTTTTGCTGCTAATTTCATATAACACATCAACCGGCACTAAGTTTGTTAATAATAAAACCGTGTCTACTTTTTCTGCGAAATCTAATAACGCTTCACGGTCTTTGTAAGAAGAGACGATTTCATATTCAGCCATCGAAATAGCCGCTTCGTTCGATTGGTGATAGCAGTACACAACGTACCCCATTTTTCTTGCTTCGCGAGCGATAGATGCTACTTGTTCATCTCCACCGATAATTCCGATGATGGCTCCTGGTAATAACTGACTCATTTATATCCTCTCCTTTTACTGAACCGTTTGAGTGTTACGAACTCTTTCGTACGGACACGGTTGTTTCTTCTGTTGGTAATTGATCGTATTTATATAATTCATGCTCTTCAATCATTTGAATAAGCTTTTGTGCATACGTCGGGTCGGTCGCATACCCTGCATCTTGCAAGGCTTGTGCCGCTTGCTTGTAGTTTCTAGCCCCAAGCACCTTGTGATAGAGCGTTGGGTCCCAGTCCACGCCGTACGCTAATAGTTGCGCATGGGCTTCAACTGATTCTGCCCAGCTTTCATACACGCGGAATCGTCCATTAATCGTAATCCATGTGTTATTCACGAATTCTGCGGTTTCTAGGACGACGTTTGGTTCAGCAGCAGACCCTTTCACGCCGTATAAATTATAATATTTACTTGCCAATAAACTCTCTCCCCAGTTCGATTCAAGAATCGCTTGCGCTAAACTCACGCTTGGCAACACGCCGTAGTCTTTATACGCCTGTTGCGCCGCTGGGATGAGCACTTTTAAAAATTCATCTTGTGTCACATGTATTTCCTGTGGCTCGGATTTATGTTCAGATAACCATGTGATGGTCCCGGCCAAAAGAACGCTTGCTACAGCTATGATGAGAAGTCCCGTCAATTTCGATAATGACTTGAACCACTCGACAAGATGAAAGACGAATTTATTTTTTCTTTTCTTTCTTTTCGCCACAGTTTCACCACTTTCTTTATCTTTTCAATTTTATCATAAAATGGCCTATAAAAAAATGGATACCCCCTTGTTTTCAAAGAGAGTATCGCATTCATTTTGCAAACTGTTATTCCTCTAAATGATATTCTGGAACAAATGCATTTTTGCTATATTCCAAATATTTTTGTTGTGCCTTTTCGTCATGCATCCATTCAAGGAGCGCTTGTTTTTTCGTACCGATTTGTTTATGGGTAATTCCTACCACACGAATTTCAATAATATCTTGGTAACTCCAGTGGCCATAAGTCGTTGCCACACGTAAAATTGTTACGTTTTCCTTGAATTTGCCTTTACTTACAGCAGCCGTCTTCCAATCCACGCGAACATTTTCTTGACGAATCCAGCGACTCGCAATCGCCACCTTCAAGCGTAAATATTCAGCGACTGGGTCTGAAGCGACTTCTGGAAGTACATCGGCGTTTCGGGCCACTTTATTGGCGAGCATCCACTCATAATCCGTAAACAGGCGTGCGATTTTTTGCAGATTTTCCGCCTTCAATCCACGCTCCCCGTTCTTCCATCTCGTCCAACTTTGGCCACTAATCCCTAATTCTTCTGTATAAAACGCCTTTTCTGAGACATAACGTTCTCTAACAGCGTTCACTACAATTAATACAAATGCTTCATGCATCTTCATCACCTCTTGAATCTATTATACACCTATTAGGTGCATTATTCAATAACTCTACCATTTTTTTAACACATATATTATAATAGCGATATCTAAAAAATAGTAGAGGTGAGAGTGTGCCACAATCGTCAAATAATCCATTCCATATCGGGCTTCGTACTTTTAAAACAGCCGTGTCTGTATTTATTTGCGTGGTTCTCTTTAGAATCTTACATCGTGGTTCACCGATGCTAGCAGCCTTGTCTGCTATTTTCAGTTTGCGAACAGACCATCAGCAAACCTTTAAATTTGCACTTTCTCGTTGTATCGGAAATACAACAGGTGGGGTCGTAGCTATTCTTTTATTCTACGTAAGAGCTGTTCTCCCATTTCCTGAATATACCGATTTACTGCTCGCTCCTGTCGGGATTGTAATCATTATTTTATTCTGCAATCGATTTAATAAAACAGGCGTTATTAACTCATGCGCCACTTTCCTTGTTATCTTCTTCAACGTAGAAGCAGGACAAAATACTGCGTATGCAATCCAACGGATTCTCGATACAATTATCGGAGCACTCATTGCGATTGGGGTAAACCACTTACTACCAAATCCACATCTGAAAGAACAACAATCTTAAAAGTACAAAAGAGTTCTACCACACTGGTAGAACTCTTTTTTTGCACTGTTTTTTATTTCATACGCATCATGCCGTACATACGTGTATCGATAAAGAACACATCATCCTTCACATCAATTGTCTTAGAAAGAAGAACCTCTTTTGTTTGCATTGATTGCACACGTAGCGTTGGTTTGCCATCGACAAGAGTGATCATTACAAGATTTCCTTTATTCAAGTACACTTGTGGTGCATAGACATCTGTTTCCGTTGTAAATGCTTCTTCTAATTTCTGCGAACCTGCATTAAGAACATAATATTTAGTCTCATTATTTTTGCGCTCACTTGCCTTCACATACGTATCTGAACCAGTGAATGCAGGCACCTCATCTGCCAAGGCAATATATGCTTTGTCTCCTACTGTGTATAGAATCGATTGTACCGCACTCATGCCCTGTTCAGGTATGATTTCTGTGAACTTCTCAGTCTCAGCATCAAAAGTCATTAAGCGGAATTTTTCATCTCTTGAATACATACTCTTGAAGAGTAGCACTTGCGGGTCGTACATGCGAGAGCTCTTGGCTTCTCCCCATGCAATCGAAGCGTATTCCTCTGGTAATTTCACTCGTTTAGCAGGTGTTGTGGCTCCCGTTTCTAAGTTCACAGAGAATGTGATGAAGAAATAGGTTGGTGCTTTCGAGCCTCTATTTTCATACTCAGGCATCGGCACCACTCCATACACGGTATTGCCTTTTCTATAGAAAGTGACATCTGTTACAAAATGACTATCGTCCCCGCGTACTTCTTTAGTAATCGGAACCGAAACAGTTGTGACCTTCTTTGTCTCTTTGTTAATGATACTGAAATTTACCTTTGGATCTGTTGTACTTTCAAAGCTATAAGTCAAGCCGTATAGAAGGTCATACCCCTTAAACGCCACCAGATTATCATAATTTGGACGGTCTGTAAAAGAAAAGTCTGCCAATCTCTTTTTCGTTTGGAAATTGTAGGCATTTTCGGAAAAACCAACACGTTTTACATTCCCATCTAAAAGTGCATACTCTGCGCCCTTAGACGATGTTAAATCATCTGTGGAATACGACATTTCAAAGGTTGCTCCGTCGACTAATTTTTTCTCTTCATCGGTTAATTGAATCGATACCGGAGCAGGCTTCACTTCTTGATACGCTGCGTGACCAGCTGTCGCTAGAAACACAAGTCCACTAAAGGCAAATACTGCTGTTGCAAATTTACTTGATTTCATGATAACCCCTCCTTACACACTAACCTTATGATTCAATAAATAATCGCTGAGTAGCATATTTAGAACAATCCAAATGAGCATGCTACCGATTAAGAAGACCATCGCTTCATTTCCAATTAAACGAACCACAAATTGCGTACGCATAATCAGCGTGAATAACACTACGACGACTAAAATGTAGAGAACGACCGAAGTCACCTTGCGTACATAGCCCTTCTTCTCAACCCCAAAGACAAGAATCGCGAGTTGGAAGACCGTTACGATGAGCGCTACCCCCATTGTCAAAATGAGAAGAAACTGCACCGCATATTGTGGCACTAGAAGCGGCATTGCCATAGAGTTTGTCACAAGCGACCATGGTGTGATGTGGTACTGTGCAAACTCTGGAATAAAGAAGCTTGTGAGGTAGTAGTTTAAGAACACCCCAACCACTTGAACGGCTTGTAAGAAGAACGTAATCACAAGCATCGTTAATAATTTAGCCCAGTAGATTCCAAAACGTGACCCTGGAAGCATGAGTAGGCGATAAATAAATGAGCCTTTGCTGCTCCATTCTCTCGACCAAATCACTGCCGAGTAAACCAAAATCGCTGTTCCCGCAAAGAACACTGGAAGTCCGATTGAGAGTTGGTCTAGCACGACTTGTTTCACGATATCAGGACTCACAATGCGCAATTGTCCGGTTAATAACCCAGTTGTCGCAAGGGTCTTCACCTTCAACCCTAGTTGCAATAAGATTTGAAGTAAGGCCACCACGAGGATGAATCCTTTCGCCTGGCCGATATTATAAATCGTTAAGTTGATGACTTTCTTCATGGTAAGTATACCTCCCTCATCACATCGACAATTGATTTTCCCTCTTCTTCGCGGACTTCTTCTGGATAGAATTCCTTCACTACACGTCCATCGTTTAAGAGCACTGCTTTATCGACGATATACTCAATATCATTAATTTCATGCGTTGTAATCAATACGCCCCGTCCATCAAGTAGGTCGCTTGTAAACACACGCGCGATTTCTTCACGGGTAAACACGTCGATTCCTGAAAATGGTTCGTCCATCAAGATGTAATCTGTATCCAGCCCCATCCCTAGAAGCAAGTTCAGTTTAGCAACATTCCCTTTCGAGAGTGATCGTACTTCATCCTTTAAATTCAAACGGAAGAAGTCTAATAAATGTCTTTCCTTTTGACGATTCCAGTTTGGATAGAACGTGCGCATAAAATCAATTGCCTCGTCCACTGTTTGGTCTGGAGAAATAATCGAACTATCTGTAATGTAGCTCACCTTTTCCGCAAACACTTTACGGGCTGGCATATCATCGATAACAACTTTCCCTTTATCAAATGGTAATAGTCCTGCAATACAGTTCATAATCGTTGTTTTCCCAATTCCGTTGACACCAATAAGAGCCGTCACTTCCCCTTTTTTCGCGTTAAATGAGATGTCATTCAACACTTGTTTCTTTCCAAATCTCTTGCTTAAGTTTTGAACAGTTAACATAGTACCGCTCCTTCCCTACAATTGTTTTCTGAGATGTTCAATCACATCTTCTGCTGTTAAGTTGAGAGGCTTAATCGCTTCTGTAAAGCTTCCAATCGCCTCATCTAACATTTCATCTTTTAGTTGCTCAATCCGTTCTACATCTTCTGTCACACGACTCATGACATTATTTCCAGTCGTAATCAACCCCATGACCTCCAATTCATGAAAGGCACGTTGGACCGTATTGGGATTCACTTGCATGGTTTGCGCAAATTCACGCCGACTCGGCATCTCTTGGCCTGCTTCCATTCTGTGGGAGGCAATTTCCGCTTTGAAATAGGCGATTATTTGCTCGTAGACCGGACTTCTTTTATCAAATACGATCATTAGTAACTCCTTTCTTTGATTCCCAATCAGTGTATTAACCGGTTAATACACTTATCTTTAACTGTATTATGCGCTTAATACACCTGGATGTCAATAGCGTTTTCAAAAATATTTTTAAAAAATAAAAAAGACGACTCAAATTCGAGTCGTCTCAACGATTATTGTAATTTTAATTTTACCATTTCTTGCAAGATGAGGTTCGCTAATTCCGCTGCCCCTGTATCGTTTGGATGAATCTCATCATCAAAGAGCCATTGTTTTGTATGTCCTTTGGCGTAAGTTCCCCAATCGATTAAATGAACATTTGGATAACGTTCTGCGGCTGCTTTTAACTGCTCATTTACTTCTTTAGCCCATTTAATTTCATATCCGGCTGTGACTAAGAAGATTTCACGGTTCCCCGTTGCTTGAATCAGAGAATCGATTTGAGAAGCCGCAAAAGCCCCATTCGAACCGAGGACGAATACCACGGTTTGAGAAAGTCGACCTTGTTGCGCAAGCTTCTGAACGATTGGCGTACTGTAATACAACTGACGTCCTACTTCTCCGTCCACATAGGCATTCGGGAAGACTTCGCGAAGTTTATTCGCAGACGCTAGTAACACTGAGTCACCCACAAACGTAATCGGCGTTTGCTTCACCTGCTGTTCCGTGTTGGCTTTCGCTTCATTACTAATCGTCGTTGTTCCTTCTGTTGTCGGTTCGGCCGTCGTCTCTTGTAAGAGCGCTTGGTTTTGACGAATCTTCTCCTCAACCTCTTGTACGGCTGAGTTTTGATTCTTTTCTTGTGCAAATCCAAGACCTGCAAGCCCGATACAAATCACATACATGAGTGAGAACACGAGTCCAAATTGCTTCATACCTTTTGGAAGATTCGATTTTCCATAGGCCGTTAAATTATACGGACTATGCGCTTGTCCAATCGGAAGAACGAAGCGGTCTCGTTCAAACAGTTGATACGTGATTTCCGCCATCACAAAAATTAATGCAAATTGAATTCCTACTGATAACCACTGTTCATTAATCTCACGTAAAAACGTTGGCGCAATCAGATGAATCGGATAGAACCATAAGTAGTATGAGAAACTTCTCTTTCCAAAGAACGTAAATCCTTTGAAGCTGAAGAGGTAATGAACCCCCACACCCTCGCGAATCGTACAAGAGAGAAGAAGCATCATCACAAAAGATGAAATAAACATCATCATATAATACACTTCTGCTTGCGTTCCATTGAACGTTGTAAACATCCAACCTAAAGCTCCTAAACAAATGAGGCTCAATGCGTTTGGAACAACAGAGCCTGATTCTCGCTCAG
>CAURMP010000013.1:0-19074 GCA_963526005.1 uncultured Streptococcus sp.
CCATTGAGATTTACGCTAATGGACTAAATGATGAAATGCGTTCCGTTGAACGCTTTTTGTATTCAACGGTCACTCACGATAAAGGTTTGGATGAACTAAATGAGCCACAAAGTTACACCGATTATGAACAAACCGTCAAAAAAGTACAGACGACTTTTAACGACTACGAATATCAACACGAAACGCATATGTCGTTTTTAGTGGCTACAGAGGGGACGCATCATTTTCTGAGTGCTTCTAATCTCTATATTCCCTATCAAGATTACTTATATTTAAAAAACAATATCAATTCGTTCAGAAATAATACGGACGACCGTAAATGGCAAGCCATTCTTATTAACGACACGGAATACTTGATTAAAGTCGTTCATTATAAAGAAAAAACGATTATGGCGGTTATCTCTGCTGAAGATATTCTGATGCCACTTCGAAAATTGAATATCGGAAAGAATGGTCAGATTTCGCTGAAAGAACCGAAAAACTTATCGTCTTCAACACATTTAATTGAAGCCGATAGCGAACGGACGCAACTGCCTTTTGATATTTATGTAGCAGTTGACTACACAGATGTATTTAAGAGTATCGTTCTTTTTGAAGTGTTCATCGCAATTGTTCCTATATTAATTGCGATTGCTTCACTTGGATTGATTATTTTCATTCGAAATAGAATGTTAAGTCCGATTACACGATTAACCGAACGACTTTCAAATATTGACGAAACAACCTCTATTTACGATATTGCTTCTTCTGAAGGAATTTTGGAAATCGATAATGCCAATGATAAATTGAGCCAAGTACTCTTTGATATGCAAGAGTTAAAAATTCGTGAGTATCATGCTCAGCTGGAATTAAAAAAGGTCGAACTCAACTACTTAAAGAGCCAAATCCGACCTCACTTCTATTTAAATATGCTTTCCATGATTCACAGTATGCTTCAAACGGAGAACTATAAGGAAATTGAAGAGTTAACGATTTTAACGTCCAATTACTTACGCTATCTCTTTATGGTGGACCAAGATTTCTCACCACTTAATAAAGAAATTCAACATATTAAGGACTACTTGGGCATTCAACGTATTCGTTATGGTGACCATATCGATTTTGCTTTAACATTCGATGAACAGTTGCACGATGCACTCGTTCCTTCCCTCTTACTACAAACATTCGTTGAGAATACGATTAAGCATGGATTCTCCTTCCAAGACGGGATTGCCATTGACCTTTCCCTTCAAAAAAGAATGGTAGACGAGAAACCTTATGTTGAAATATGCGTTAAAGACAATGGTCCTGGTTTTACGACAGACATTCTTGAAAAGCTCAAGAACATGGAATCATTAATGTCAGAAGACGGCCATCATATTGGAATTACCAATGCGATTGAACGGCTTAACCTTCTCTATCCAAATGACTTTACGATTACTTTTGAAAATAACGACACGGGTGGCGCAAGAATTTATGCGCTCCTCCCCTATAAAGCGTTGAAAGGAGATTTTAATGAATATACTACTCGTTGATGACGACCGTTTTATCATCGAAGCGTTACGCGAAAAAATCCGTTGGGATCGATTAAAAATCGATAACGTATACGCAGCGAACAGCCTCACTCAGGCGCAAGCCATCATTAAAGAAAATCCGATTCACCTAATGATTAGCGATATTGAAATGCCTCAAGGAAGTGGTCTTGAACTCCTCTCTTGGGTACGAAACGAAAATTACGACATCAAAACCATCTTTTTAACGAACTATGCGGATTTCAACTACGCGCAAAAAGCGATTGAATTGCAAAGTTTTGAATACTACTTAAAACCGATTAACTTCGAAAAGTTGGAGTTCATCATTCAAAAGGCGCTCGACAAGATTACAGAGCAACGTCCAGTAGCACCTCTTGAGACATCTTTCCAAACAGAGAATAATTTCTGGTTCGAATATTTAAGAAAACCACGCATTCACCGTCTGGAAGAATTGCAAGCAGAACTGCGCAGACGCAATTTGAGTTTAAAAGATCATCAGTATTTCCTAACAGGTGTGATTACATTGCATATTAATGAAGCAGATTACGCCCCAGAAATTCCATCATGGACTTCACAGTTGAAAAAAGTATTCCAAGCTTTCTCAAATGAGACTTATCAATTAGCGAGTCTGTTTAAGATGGAAGGACACGTGGACCATTACGTTTGCCTCTTTAGAGTGGACAATTCCTTCAATAGTGAGACATTCGCCAGAAAAATCCAACAAGAGATTCAGGATAAGTTGCATCATAATTCCATCATTACGTTCAACAGTTGCTTCCAATGCCCGAATATTTTACAAGACGTAAAAGAACTCTACGCGGCAACTGGCCAACAAGTGCCTTATTGGAATACGATTATTCCAGTATCTTCTGATGCTGCTGTTTTACAGGAAAAAGAAGTGGCAACCAACTCCATCTCCTTCTCGGATTCATTAGACGAATCTGAACTGGCAAAGAGTCTTTTACAATATATTTCAGGTGGAATGGTGCCAAAATCCATCTTGCAAAAACTCCATCTGGATTGGACGCAACAAATCGGAATTTACTTAGATCAAAATGGAATTTCAGCGCATAAACTATTTCAAAATGCGCATCATGATTTCCTCTTCCAAAGAAAATTCCATTCGATTGATTCTTTTGAGGAATACTTCAATTACTACTGGTCTCATGCAAGAAACTTTGTTACAGATGCTGAAAACCAAAAAAATAGCATCCAACGCATCATCGAATATATCGATCATCACTACAAAGAAGATTTGAGCCGAACCACTTTAGCCGACATGGTGTATCTCAGTGCAGACCATCTTGCTCGTGTCTTTAAGAAAGAAACAGGCGAAACACTCGTTAAATACATTACGGATAAACGTATCCATGCTGCTAAAGAATTGCTATCGGATACGAAGACCCCGATTTCTCAAGTCGCCTCTGAAGTCGGATATGATAATTACTCTTACTTCACAAAAATCTTCAAAGAGAAAACAGGAGTCTCTCCAGGGGACTACAGAAAGCATCAAGCCGAATAAATAAAAAAAGAGCTAGTTCAACTTGAACTAGCTCTTTTTCATAGTAGTTTTCTCTTTTTTTCACTTTACCGTTCCATGCTTCGAAGCCATGTTTTAAAATGTAAATATTTGTATATCCATTTTTCTTTAGACGGTAAGCACAACGACCAGCGATTGATACGCCCTCTTCATATAAATAGATTGGTTGGTCTTTACGTAATTCCATGTAACGTTCTTTAAATTGAGAATAAGGAATGTTACGTGCTCCTAAAATATGAGCCGCTTTGAATTCATCTTTTTCACGTACATCGATTAATTGTCCATGACGTAAATCCTTTCCGAACTCTTCAGCGCTAACCACTTTAGCAGCAGATTGACGCATCCAAAGTAATACAAATAAGTAAATTCCGTAGGCCATGAATAAAGCCCAAATAATATACCACATGAGACTAAACTCCTTCAAAAATAATTTTAATAAGACAAGAGATATTGTATCATGTTTCTTCTAATCTTTCAAAAGCACTAAAGAAGCTGCTCCAATGACTCCTGCATCGTTCCCAAGTTCTGCTAAACGTAAATGTGTTGTTTCGCGGACTTGTGGGAATACTAATTGTTCATATTCTTTACGAACGCCTTCTAGCAAGAATTCTCCTGCAGCGCTCACTCCACCACCGATAACGATGAAGGATGGATTTAACATATTCGCAACGTGGGAACATGCAATTCCTAAGTATTTTGAGAAATGACGAATCACGATTAATGCGAGTGGATCGTTTTGTTTTGCTAAATCAAACACGTCTTTTGCACTCACGTCTTGTCCATCATCGATTCTTGCTTTCAACTCAGAGTCTCCTGCATATTCATCTGCATAACGACGGGCTAAGTTCACAATACCTGTGGCACTCGCTACCGTTTCAAGACAGCCTTTTTTACCGCAAGTACATGCAAAAGGACGGTCACTGAAATCAACTGTAATATGTCCAAGCTCTCCTCCAGCACCCGCTACACCGTGAATGAGACGGTTTTCAGCGATAATTCCACCGCCAACACCTGTTCCAAGTGTAAAGAAAGTTACGTCTGGTTGGTCTCCACCAGCACCCATCCATTTTTCACCAAGAGCGGCAACGTTAGCATCATTATCGATGAAGAACGGAATCCCAAGTGCTCCTTCAATTTTTTCTTTCAAAGGTTGTAATGTTTTCCAGTTTAAGTTGTAGGCACCGATAACTGTACCCTTCTCTCTGTCAACAACACCTGGAGACCCCATCCCGATACCAGCAAAGTTTTCATTTGTTAGTCCTAATAAGTCTAAACGATGACGAATAGAGTCGATAATATCGTCCACAATGTGGCTTCCTTCGTCTAAAATGTTGGTAGGAATCGACCATTTTTGTTGAACTTCACCTGCTAGTGAAATAATCGCAAATTTGATGGAAGTCCCACCTAAATCAATACCAATAATTTTCTTTTCCATTGTATTCACTCCATGAAACTTGTATATGCTTACATTATAACAGTATTATCTTTTCATTCCTAGTGCAAAAAGTAAAATTGCGATGACAAAATACGCAACGATTCCTGCAATGCGTGAAGCAGGTTTCGTCAGGCGGTCCCCTCTGAAGCTAATCGCCATCATCACTAAGTACCCACCAACGAGTCCTCCTAAGTGTCCATAGTTATCGACGGCTGAATTAATGAATCCAAGGACAATATTGATAATGATAAGTCCTGCGTATTGCACACCCATTTGTCTAAACGAACGAATGTAGCCGTGTTTTCTTGATAAATAAACAACAGCTCCCATGAGTCCAAAGAGCGCCGTACTTGCCCCTGCTGAAATACTTGAAGAAAAGGCAAAACTTGCAAGGTTCCCCATAATTCCTGATAACAGATACACCGCAAGGAATCTCCAGTGCCCAATTTCGTACTCCATCTGACGACCAATCATATATAAGAACACACTATTAAATAAAATATGTTCCAGCCCAATATGTAAGAAAATTGGCGTTAGGAATCGATAATATTCATGTTGATGAATGATATACGGATTGAACTTCGCCCCGAAATTAACAAGCACTTGTCCATTCGTGCTACCACCTGCAAGCGTCATTACGATAAAGAGCGCTGCTTGAATCGCTAAGAATAAGTAAGTAAAGCTGAAGCTCTCATTGAAGTTGCGCTTCATGCGTTCTAATTTCCATGGGTTGATTTTAAACATCTCGAACCACTCCTTCACTTGTTATAATCGTTGGAATATGAATATCCGTTTCAAATACTGGCCAGTCGGCAACAGGCGTCACCTGAGTCGTATAGGCTAATGAGACGATGCGATAATCGTCTACTTGTTGTAAGGTTCTATCGTAATAGCCGCCACCAAATCCAATACGGTCTCCTCTCGTACTATAAAGGAGTCCCGGAACGATGACTAAATCTAAATCTTTGACTTCAAAAATCGGATGCGTGCTATCAATCACGGGCTCAAGCGCTCCAAAAGCAGAACGCTTAAAGGTTGTTTGCTCATTCCACTCTACAAACACCAACGTCTTATCCGGCATTGTCACAGGTACAAATAACTGTTTTCCAGCAAGTCTTGCCTCTTGAACAATTAAGTCTAATTGGAATTCGAGTCTCATCGGCATTGTTACCGCAACCGTCTTTGCTTCAATCCATTGCGGCATTCCTTTGAGCCATTCTACCACTCGTTTTTCTTCTGCACGTCGTTTTCCAGGCGTCATTACCTCTAGTTCTCTTTTTTGAATCGCGCGCTTCAACTTTTTAACTTCTTGTTGATACATGTCGAACAGTTCGTTAAATAACTTCAAGAATTCAAGTTCGACCGCTCGCATGCTTCTTTCTTCCAAAATTGGACTGCTAAGTAACGGAGCTTTTTCCATTA
Source organism: uncultured Streptococcus sp. (assembly GCA_963526005.1). Classification (GTDB taxonomy): domain Bacteria; phylum Bacillota; class Bacilli; order Lactobacillales; family Aerococcaceae; genus Granulicatella. The sequence continues at coordinate 5,909 of CAURMP010000013.1, forward strand.
TCGGTTCATCCGTTAAGATGATTGGCAATTCATTAGAGAGCATTTCATGATCAATCGCCCACACTTTTGCCCATTCTTTTTCTTCTAAATGTTGCAAGAAGAATTTCTCTTTAATGACTTCGAACAAGTTGTTTTCCATGATTTCGTACTCTGGCAATTGATTTTTCACAGGACGAATTAAATCGGCAATATAGGCTTCGGTTGCGTCATGCAACAAACAAGCAAGGACCGTTCCTGTTTGGTATCCTCTAGCAATGGCTTCTTGTGCACAGTTAATGCTATGTAATCCTACTGAATAAAAGAAACTCAGATGTCCGTTTCCGCGACACATCATACTTAAGGCATGCGCAATATCTTCAATGGCAACATTGTCTGGAACCATTTCAAGCGGATTAAATACGCGCCCTGTATATGTATTCATTAATATTTTTTTATCTTCCATATGTTCCTCCACGGTTGATGTCAGTTTATTTTATCACTGAATCTACGCGTTTTAAAAGGATTTAGGCATTTCTTAATGATTCTGTTTATTATGAAAGTCTCTTCTCAACATAGAGAAAGATTCCTTCGAAGCCTTACGGATATCTTCATAATAGCTGTAACGTTGCACCGGTTCGAGCCTAAGTCTCTCACCTTTAAAGCCTCAAAGGAGGTGTACGAAATGAATTCCTACACCTCCTAATTCGCATTTAATGCGTAACACGTTACTGCTATTATAGAATCCGTAAGCTTCTACGGAATCTTATCTTTCTAAGGTGGATTCTAAATAAAAACCACAGATTAGGAGAATTCCCAATCTGTGGTTATAAACTTCTTATTGTGCGTGTTTATCGCGGTACAGTTCGATTAGCTCTTGCGCTAATAACTGTACGATTTCTGTTGAAGCCATTTGGTCTTCGGCATGCATAAACAGTAATGAAAATTCTGTTTTTTCTCCGCTCGCTTCTTTTTGAATGAGCTCTGCGTGAATTTTATGCGCCTCAACAAAGGCTTCTTCTGCTTCCACAAGTTTTGCGTTCGCATCTTCAAACAATCCTTTTTTAGCCAATTGAATGGCTTCTACAAAAGAGGATTTTGCTGCACCACTATTGGCAATCAGCTGGAAACAGATAAGTTCCATTTCTTCTGTCATATTATTCTCCTATCAATGCTAAGGCTTGATCTAATACTTTAGGGCCGTTCATCATTCCGTAGTCACGCATATCGATTGCATCTACTGGAATATCCCCTGCGATTTCTTTTACTGCAGGTAACTCATAACGAATTTGTGGCCCGATGAGAATAACATCTGCTTCATGGATATTCTTTTTCGCTTCTGTAATGGATTTTGCTTCAATTGAGACTTCAATCCCACGTTCAGTCGCACTTTGTTGCATCTTTTTAACAAGCATACTCGTCGACATTCCCGCGTTACATACTAATAAAATTTGTTTCATAATCTTATCCCTTCATTTCTTGTTCAACAACTTTATCATTTACTTTGATAAATGGAATGTATAGAAGAACTCCAAGTGCAAAGATGACTAATTGAACGAGAATTGCTCTGAAGTCCCCTGCTGTTGCTAACCATGCATTTAAGAATACTGGTGTAGTCCATGGAACTTGTACAAATGCTGGGCTCATGAAGCCTGCAGCTGTTGCTAAGTAGCTGATTAAAATACCAAGAGCTGGAACAGCGATAAATGGAATCGCTAATGAAATATTATAAACGATTGGGTAACCGAATAATACAGGTTCATTGATATTGAAGAGTCCTGGTCCAAATGATAATTTAGCCACGTTTTTAGAAGCAGCGTTGCGGCTTACTAAGAATGTTGCCACTAATAAACATAATGTAGATCCACTACCACCCATTAAAGCGAATGTTTGAACTTGAGATAAGTTGATGATGTGTGGAATCGCTTGTCCATTATTTGCAGCGGCGATGTTTTCAGTAATGTTAATTAATAGTAATGGTTCTAGGATTGCACTGTAAATAACGGCTTGGTGAATACCAAATAGCCATAACATATTTCCTAGAGAGTAAATAATGATTACCCCAATTAAGCTTGTACCAATATGACGAATTGGTTCTTGGATGAAGACTGTAATAATTGAGATTAAGTTTGTTCCAAACATGTTGAATAATAACGCTGAAACTACACCGAATAATGAAATAACAGTCATTACTGGAAGTAATACGCTAAATGATTTACCAACTGCTGGTGGAATGTTGTCTCCAAGGTTAATTTGCAATGCTTTAACGTTCGATAATTTGATGAATAGTTCTGTCGCAATAATCGCTACGATAACCCCTGCGAACATTGCGCCTGTACCTGTGTTGTTAAATGAAAGAACACCTGAAATATTTACCGCATCTTTTGCGCCATCAGGAACTGCAGAAACTGTATTTGGCATCATAACAATTAAAGAAACTAATGATAGCATTGATGCTGCCAATGGGTTTTCAAAATCTCTGTTTTTCGCTAAGAAATAACCAACCATTACGGCAATAATAATACCTGAGATACTTAAAGTACCGTTTGCAATTGTAATTCCCCAATATTGGAATTTTGTTAATGTATCCCCTTGGAAAATCCACTTAAATACTGTGTTGTTCAAAAGAACAATTAACCCTGCCAAAATATATAATGGCATTACTGTTGCGAATGCATCTCTGAGGGTTTTTAAATGAATTTGGTTCCCCAGTCTACCTGCAAACGCGGCAAATTTATCAATAAATTTTGAGTTTTTCATCTGAATATCTCCTCTCTTTATTCCTCTACTTCTACTTCAAATCCGTTATTGTCACTAACGTTACGATACCATCTTCCACTACTCTTGATAGTTCTCTTTTGCGTTTCTAAATCTACAGAAATAAATCCATAACGATTCTTATACGCATTATTCCAAGACCAGCAATCAAAAGCAGTCCATGTATGATATCCAAAACAGTTGCTACCTTCTTCAATCGCTTTATGTAGCCAAGTGAGATGTTCTTCGTAAAATTCAATACGATACACATCATCGATGACTCCATTTTCTCCAATGAAGCGACCTTCGTTTTCCACACCCATACCGTTCTCACTAATGAACCATGGGATATTGCCATATTCTTCCTTCACAATCATGGCGATATCATAAATGGCTTTCGGGAAGATTTCCCATCCACGATATGGATTCATGCGACGTTCAGGCCATTCATACTCTTTAAAGTATTGGTCTGGCATCCAAGGTGTTTTGTACTCCTCAGGATTTGGTTGCGCTTGAACGCGTTTTGGATGGTAGTAATTCACTCCAAGAAAATCGACTGTGTTTTCTCGAATGAGCTGCAATTCCTCTTTGGTATGACTCCATAACACGCCGTCCTCCTCTAATTTTTTCACCAAAGTTTCAGGGAATGTTCCCTTCACCGCTGGATTCAAGAAGACTCTGTTAAAGAAATCATCTGTAAATTGACTTGCTGCTAAATCTTCTGGAGAATCACTTCTTGGGTAAGCAGGCGTTAAGTTTAAAATAATCCCAATCTCGCCATCCAATCCTAACGAGTGATACAGTTGAATCACTTTGGCACTTGCAAGATTTAGATTATAAATCACTTGAACAGCTTCTTTCCCTTTCCCTTTTAGGTTTGGATAATGGAATGCATATAAGTATCCTGCTTCCGGAATGACCATTGGCTCATTGAAAGTTGTCCAGTAATGAATCTTATCACCAAAACATTCAAATGCAGTCTTTGCAAACTTCACGAATAAGTCCACGACATGTTTACTTTCCCAGCCGCCGTATTGTTGAAGCAATTCAACTGGCAAATCGAAATGATGTAAATTCAATACCAATTCAATATCGTTTTTCTTCGCTTCTTCAATAACAGCGTTGTAAAATTCCACAGCCTTTGGATCGGCTTCACCCGTTTCGAAGTCTTTAATCAAACGGCTCCATTGAATCGATGTACGGAATGAATTAAATCCAATCTCCTTCATCAAACGAAAATCTTCAGGATACGTATGATAAAAATCACTCGCCACATCTGGACCGACGCCATTAAAGAAATCTTCTGGATCAGTTCTAAACCAGTAATCCATCACATTTTCATGTGCCTTATCGAATTGTCCTTCTGTCTGCGGTCCACTTGAAGCAGCACCCCACCAGAACCCTTGAGGGAAACGCAATTGTTTCTTCATAATTAACCTCCTTTCTGTAAGCTCTTTCACGTATAGTATATCACAATTTAAATATTTGTCTAGACAATATTTATAAATAGTATTCAAATTGTCCATTTTGCCTATTCATTCTACATTTGTTATAATATAGCTAGTTTAGAGAAAGGATGACATTCGATGAGCGTAAAGTATTTACAGATTTACCATGCGATTCGTGAAAAGATTTTAAGTAACGAATACGCCATTAACCAACAATTACCCGATGAAATCACATTAACGAAAGAATTTAATAGCAGTCGAATGACGGTCAAGAAAGCATTAGACTTACTCGTTTCCGAAGGGCTTATCTTTAGAAAACGCGGCCAAGGTACCTTTGTCCTCTCTCGCGGCACGTCTAAGCGAAAACTTATCGTTCCAGAACGCGATATTAAAGGACTCACGAAAATTTCTGAGGATACACACTCTACTGTTGAATCAAAAATCATTCATTTTAAATTAGAATTTGCTTCTGAATTCCTTGCAGAAAAATTACAAGTACCGGTGCAAAGTCCTGTTTATAATATTCACCGACTTCGCATCATCGACGGTAAACCGTATGTATTAGAGCAAACCTATATGAGTACGAGCGTCATTCCAGGAATTACTGAAGAAGTTCTATTAGACTCTATTTATCAATATATCGAAGGCAAACTAGGCTTACGAATCGCGAGTGCCACAAAAATCTTGCGTGCAGCGCCAAGTTCTGAAGATGAACAAAAATACTTACAGTTACTTCCGACAGAACCCGTCTTCGAAGTAGAACAAGTAGCCTACTTAGATAATGGCACTCCATTTGAGTACTCGATTAGCCGACACAGATACGATCTATTTGAATTCAATTCATTTGCACTAAGACATTCTTCATAGGAGGCACAACGATGACAACACCAATCTTTTTAAATGCCGTACTTCAAGAGAAAATCTGGGGTGGAACGAAATTGCATACGCTCTTTAACTTCACTCTACCTTCTGATAAGACAGGTGAAGCATGGATTATTAGCGCACATCCCAATGGGATTTCAACGATAAAAAGCCCTGCAAAATATGCAGGACTAGGGTTAGATGAACTCTATAAAGCTCATCCTGAACTCTTCAATGGGCAACAGTTAGCAAGCTTTCCTCTTCTCATTAAGTTGCTCGATGCGTCCGATGACTTATCGATTCAAGTGCATCCAGATGACGAGTATGCGCTAGAACATGAAGGCGAATATGGAAAGAATGAATGTTGGTATGTGGTTCAAGCTGAGCCAGGCGCAAAAATTGTCTATGGACATACGGCGATGACTCCTGAAGAATTTGCAGAGAAAATCGACAATGAAGCTTGGAGCGAGCTATTTACCGAAGTTCCTGTTAAAGCTGGCGACTTCTTCGATGTTCCAAGTGGTACGATTCACGCCATTGGTGGCGGTATTGTGATTCTTGAGACGCAACAAAATTCAGACACGACTTACCGCGTCTATGACTACAACCGTACCGACGATGCTGGAAATCCTCGTCCACTGCATATCCAACAAACAAAAGATGTCACAACCATTCCGCACAGTGTCCCAACAACTAACCAACACGTGGTGACGACTGACAATGGAACAAGAACGACTTTTGTGGAGAACAAATTCTTTACGGTTTGGAAATACGATATCAACGGCGACTACAGCGATGCCCTCTCTTCTACTTATCACCTTGTGACGGTGTTAGACGGAAAAGGAACACTCACAGTCGACGGAATCGAGTATCCAATCCAAAAAGCAGATTCCTTTATTCTGACTTCTGGAACACCTGTAATTGCGATGTACGGATTTGTTCAACTGATTGTGTCACAGTCAAACCAATAACCAAAAGCGAAAAAAGGTCAGTAAGGAAAACTCCTTGCTGACCTTTATTTTTATGCATTCAATTGTTTTGTAATTTCTACGATTTCGTCGATTAATCCACCGATTGTAGCAATCGTATCTTTCAGCGGTGCATCTGTAGAGACATCGACGCCTGCTGCTTTCGCAAGCTCTTCTGCGCTCTTCGTTCCGCCCATCTTCAATACTTCCACCCAAGTATTTGCGACACTTGAATCTTTTTGAATCATTTTCGCCACTTGTGTACCGATTGTTAAACCAGCTGAGTAAGTGTATGAATATAATCCCATGTAGTAGTGCGGTTGACGCATCCACGTTAACTCTGCGCCTTCTGTAAGAACCACTTCTGGTCCCCAGAATTTCGCCAATGTTTCTTTGAATAAATGATTCAATGTATCCGCGTCTAAGCTCTTACCTGCGTCCACTAAGCGATATACTTCGCGTTGGAAGTACGCTTCTAATAAGTGAGTCACAAAGTTATGGTAGTACGTTTTAGCGACCATTTGAGATGAAATCCAACGTTTCATACGTAAGTCATCTCCCGCTTTGTTCTTCAAGTAGAACTCAACCAATAATTCGTTTGTAGTTGATGGAGCTTCTACAAAGTACATACTTGGACGACCATCTATAATATTTTGGTGTTTGTACGCTAATTGGAAGTGACCTGCGTGTCCTAATTCATGCGCGAGCGTCATGCAGTCATTCATATCTTCTGTAAAGAACATTAAAATAAATGAGTTTGCTCCATAAGGTGATGAACAGAACGCACCCGTGCGTTTACCAATTGTTTCAGCGTAGTCGATCCAACGGTTGTCGAAGGCTTCCTTCATAATTTTGAGGTAACCTTCGCCTAGAGGTGCTAATCCTTCTAAGATATATTGTTTTGCTTCGTCATACGTCACTTTGGCTGCATAAGTTGGATCGACTTCCAGTTTCAAGTCTTCATAGCGTACTTCGTCTAATTGATAGATTTCTTTGATGAGACGTGCGAATTTACGCATATGTGGCGCTAATTCTTCCATGATGACATCGATTTGACGGTCATATAGTTCACGAGAAACTTTTTGACGGTCTAGTAAGTAGTCAAATACTGAATCAAACCCACGCAATGTTGCCATTGTTTTTTCTTTTTGAATTTGTGTATTATACGCTGAAGCAGTGCTATGTTGGTATTTGCGTAATGTGCCGCTAAATACTTTGAACGCTTCACGACGGATTGCTGTATTTGGTTCTGATTGCATACGTCCTTCGAAGCTGTTGTATGTCATCGGAATCACTTGTCCGTCTGCTTCCACGTCTGCAAAATGCATATCTTTGAATTTAATATCGTTGTACGCTTGGTAACCAGCATCTAATGTATTTCCTAGAGCAGCTAGAGTTGCTTCAACGTCTTTTGATAATAAATGTTTTTTATCTTCTAAGAGATGTTCGATATATAAAGCATCTTCTTTATTCGCGCGTGCTTCTTCTAACACGGCATCATCCAATTGGCTTAATTCAGATTCAAAGAAACTTAATTTGGCATCTAATCCTGCTAACACTGTACGTGTTTGTGCAGCACGTGTTTGTGCTTCTTTATCTCTTGTATTCGCGCTCACAGCAAGGTTGCAATACGCAGAAATTTTACCGCGTTGTTCTAATAAGGCACGGTAAGTTGCTAAACCAACATTCACTTGGTGTGCTGTTGTAATTTGCCCTTCGTATTCTTTTTGGAAAGCCTCTACTTTTCCTTTAAGGTCTTCTAACGCTTCGTTAAACACTTCTTCTGTTTTAAACAAATGCGATAAGTCCCATGTTTGATTTACATCTACTTGACTTCTTTCAATCATATTCTCACTCCACTTTCTAAAGTCGTACTCCCATTGTACCACAGTTTTCATTTAATTTTCAGAAAACTTTAATCATAATCAAAAAAAGTGTTACAGCCTCTCGACTGTAACACTCATTCATGTTTATTATTGTAACGCTCCGATTGCACGAGCGATTTCTTCATTAGAGCTTCCTGGTTTAATTTCGAAAGTACCCGTCCAGATCTTATCAGCAATGTTATTTGTTGTTAAGTAATCTACGAACTCTTTAGCACTCTTAACTAAGCCTGCTTTTTCTAATTTGTCGGCAACATCATTTGATGATTCACCTTCTTCAACTGTAATAGATACAGGTTTTGAAGATTGTGTAGTTGCTGCTTCAGTTGTTGAAGCTTGTGAAGTAGCTTTAGCACTTGATGTAGACGCTTGGCTACCAGATTCTTTTTCAGCTAATAAAGACTCGTAAGCGGCTTTATAGCTTGCTTCATTTGCTCCTTCAGAAACGATTGGCAAATTCACTGCATCTAATTGGCTCTTTAATGATTGTGGTACAAAAGGCCAAATCACAGTAACCAATGCTAAAATTAACGCTGCTAATAAGAAGCCCATTCCTAAAGAACGAAATTTCGTTTTACTCATGTTCTTCCTCCTTAATTTGCATCTGCTTCAAAATAATTATCGATTACCAATTGTACTGTTGAAACAGGTACGTTTAATTGTTCAGAAATTGATTCTACTGAATTACCGTGGCTGAATAATGTAATGATTTGTTGTTTCGTTACATTGTGTAAACGACCAGATTCTTCAGCAGTTGCTTCTTCCACTGCTTCTGTTTCTTCAGCTACTGGTTCTGGTTTTTCAGCTACACGAACTTCTGCTGTTTTTGCAGCGCGAACTTCTTCATAAGTTGGTTCAACTGATGGTCCTTTGTATACAGTTGTTCCTTCTAATTCTTGAATTTTTTTCTTTAATGAATATACTTCACGGTTTAATTCTAATAAACCTTCTGCTAATTCATCGATTTCTTCTTCATTGTGGTTATCCTTTAAGAATAGTGAAATGAATAAGAAAAATACTGCTAATGCTAATAACGCGAGAACTACGACCCATACGTGCATTTTTTCACCTCATTAAATATTATTTTTTTCCTTTCATCCTATTTTAAATAATGTTAGCCAAAATATCAAGGTTCAAGGCGAAGTTTATCATTTTGTTAACGAATTGAAATATTACATACACTAGTTAGGGTATAGTTCAAAATCATATTTTATCAACGTTATTTATGGAATTATTTGTTGTAAAAAAGCTTCTTCAGACAAAATTTCGATACTTTGTCCTTCACGTATATTTTTTAACGCCTTCCTATGCTTGCTTGTTAAATTATCCTCACGTAAATTGTGACATCCGCTATAATCTCCAAGAATTAATATATCTGTTTTTTTGGTAATATCATCTTCAGGTGCACCACCACAATTTCTAATATATTCTTTCACTATTTCTTTTTTCCCGATTTCGAGTTTTCCAGTAATACATACATTCATATTTTTGAAATACTCACACACTGGTAAATTTAAAAAAGGTGAAATCTTCACTTCCTCATTCTTTAAAAATTCTTCAAGAGTCATATTACTAGTAAGCACTCTCTCTTTTAGCTTTTGAAGAAGTTTTAATGTAACTTCTGAATCAGCTAATGCTCTATGCCGAACATTACTAGTAATATCAAAGTAGCTCATTAGCGTATCTAATTTATGATTTTCTATATCATCTATTATATCCTGCGATAAATAAAGTGTATCTACTAAATCATTATTTAGAATTTCCCCAAGATTAGATTGAATGCTATCGTATAAAAAATTAGAATCAAAAGAAACAATATTATGTCCTACTAAAATATCATCACCAATAAACTTAAGAAAATCTATCATCACTTCTTTTTCTGTTCTTGCATGATGTAAATCTTCGTTTGTGATACCAGTTAGGTCCGAAATAGAGTTAGAAATATAAACAATTTTCTCACTATCGAATTCCACAACACGGTCTTCTTTTCTTACATCATCCAACACATAGTATACTTTTGTCTTTACTAATTCAGAAAATGTATCAACAACCTTGTTGTCACGAACTTTAATTGCACCAACTTCGATCATATAATCATGCGTACAATCCCACCCAGTCGTTTCCAAATCTACCACCGTATAATCTTTTGGGAAGATTTTTAAGTGTCTTCCCTTTTTTCTCCCTTTTTCATAACCCATAACAAAACCTCCTAAAATAATATTTTTAACTAAAACAATTTTTACGGAAAAAACTAGAATTAACAATAACAATATTGCTATTTACGTGAACTATTTTGCACAAAAAAGGCCACCCTTTTCAGGTGACCTTCAATTTCTAATATTCTTCCTTCACACGTTTTTCTTTTTGGCTTAAAACGAGTAAGTTTTCGCGGAGTTCTTGTTCCATTTGCGTCAATTCGTATTCGGCTTTTCTACGTTTTTGACGGCCTTCTTGTTGAATAAGAATCGTTTCTTCTAATGTTTCAATCAAGTCTTGTTGTGTCTTTTGAAGGGTTTCAAGATCGATAATACCGCGTTCATTTTCACGAGCTGTTTCAATCGTTGAAATCTTCAACATTTCAGAGTTCTTTTGAATCAATTGATTTGTCGTTTCAGACACTTGACGTTGCGCTGTCACGGCATCCTTTTGACGAAGCAATGTCATCGCAATGGCAATTTGGTTCTTCCATAAAGGAATCGTTGTCGTAATAGAGGATTGAATTTTTTCCGCCAATGTTTGGTTCGTATTTTGAATCAAGCGAATTTGTGGCGCTTGCTGGATGGTCATTTGACGCGTCAATTTCAAGTCATGATTTCTCTTTTCAAGACGATCTAGGAATTGATGTAAGTCGTTGACCACTTGCACATCCATTTGGTCTCCTGATTCTTGCGCCTTTTGCATCGCTTCAGGAATCAGTTTTTGTTGCAACTCTTCAATCTTCAATTCCCCAGCAGCGATATAAATACTTAACGCCTCGAAGAATTCCTTATTACGTTGGTACAATTGTTCCAGTGACAAGTTGTCGTTTAATAATCCATTCTTTTCATGGTCTAATCGCACAGCAATCTTATCCACTTGAGAACCGACTTCTTGGTATTTCAATTGCATTTCGTAAATCGACTTCTTCACGCGCCCAAAGATTTTACGGAAGATGTTCGAATCTTGTGCCACAAGGTCGTTCGGGTTAGTCTCGTTGAGTCGCATCATCAACTCATTAAGCGTATCGCCAATTTCTCCTGTATCTTTATTTTGCACATGTGCCAGCATAGAATGAGAGAATTCACCAAGTTGCTTTTGCGCGCCAGCACCATAACTAATGATGGCCTGCATATTCTTTTCATCGATTTGTTTTGCAAGAGCACGTGCTTGTTCTTGTTGTTTCTCTGGCAAAGTATCGACCAGTGCACGTTTCGCGTCTAGTTGTTCTTGTGGAAAATCACTTGCCACATCTTGCAATGTCGTATTTTTTACTACGTTTTCTCCAAATGGGTTTTGAATGAGTGTATCCACCATTGATTTTTGTTCAGTCATTGTTTTCTACTCCTTTATCGTACGATTCACGTAATCCATCTCTGCTTCAGATTTTTTAATCTTATCTTCTTGGAAATGTAAGTAATCCTCTTCCAGCGTTGCACAGACGAGATCGATTTTTTCTCCTAATTCTTGTAGTGTTTGATACGTTTCGCTTCCTTTTACTGGTTGTTCACTCAATTCTTTGTAAGTTTTCGTCATTTCGTTTAATGACGGTACGCATGTATGAACGAACAAGTTGGCTTCTGGAAGCTTCTCAGGGTGTGCCACTAATTCTTTGAAATAATCTTTCATCGTTACTGTAGTGTTATAGCGATTACTAATAATTCTTAGCTTTGTATAACTTTGAATCGTCTCATCAATCTCTTGAATTTGTGTCTTCACCACTGCCATTTTTTGTCTAAAATAATCGATATCTTGTTTGGATAATCCTGATTGTTCATATCGTTTTTGCACCTTACTAGAGGTTTTATCTAACGGTTTCTTTGTTTTGCCAAAGACCGATTTCACTTCCATTTCTTCTGGAAATAGCATGAAGAAAAAGATACCTGCTAGTACGAGAAGTGAAAATAACAGCCTTACGGAAGAACCGTAAATATGACTCATAAAGTAACGCGTTATGAATACAAACAATACTAGTTTGAGAAGTCTATTCCACTGTTTCATGGTACTCCCTCCTTATAGACTTATTGTATCATTTGGCTATTTTGGAACATGGTACTTAAGGCCGATTTCTATGGGACTTTAGGCTGAATCAAATAACGCAAAAAAGGAATTAAACAGCCTTCACTGTCTAATTCCTTCTCGTTTTAATGAACTATTTTATTTTTTGCTTTTAGCAAATACGAATGCGCCACCTGTTAAGAACACTGCTGATAGAATCAGATATAAAGTTCCCATCGAAGTACCTGTATTTGGTAATTCGTCTTCTCCCGCTTTTGCTGGTGCTGCTTGTGCAACAGGCGCTGGAGATGGATCTTTAGCTTCTTTTGCATCTTTGTCTGCTGCTTGTTCTGATGTAGCAGCAAGAGGTGTTGCTAACACACGTGTCTCAGTTGCTTCGGCATTTGTTTCAGGTGTTACAACTTTGTCTTCAACGACATTTGTTAAAACCTCAGTTGGTGCTGGCTCTTCACTTGCTTCAACAGCATTTGTTAAAACCGCTACTGGTGCAGGAACTTCACTTGTTGCTACAACTTCTGCAACTGTAGATTGAACCTCTGCCTCAGGAGTTGGTGTTGGTTGTTCCGTTGTATCTAGAAGTGCTCTTCTTCTACGAACACGACTTCTTGGTGCTTCTGTTGTCGTTGTTGTTGTAGTTGTTGGGTCCTCTGTCACTGTTGTTGCTGTAGTTGTAGTTGGAGCCTCAGTCGTCGTAGTAGTTGTTGTAGGCGCGTCTGTTACTACAGGAGCAGAAGTTGTTACTACTGGCGCTTCTGTTGCTACAGGAGCAGAAGTTGTTACTACTGGTGCCTCTGTTACTACAGGAGCTGATGTCGTTACAACTGGTGCCTCTGTTACTACAGGAGCAGAAGTTGTTACTACTGGAGCAGAAGTTGTTACTACTGGTGCCTCTGTTGCTACCGGAGCAGAAGTTGTTACTACTGGAGCTTCTGTTACTACAGGTGCTGATGTCGTTACAACTGGTGCTTCTGTTCCTACTGGAGCAGAAGTTGTTACTACTGGAGCCTCTGTTACTACAGGAGCTGATGTCGTTACAACTGGTGCCTCTGTTACTACAG
>CAURMP010000014.1:0-17603 GCA_963526005.1 uncultured Streptococcus sp.
CGATTTTTATGTTTCTAGCTGTATTCAAATATTTATAATTAAACGCAAAAAAATCTCTTAGATTGCTCTAAGAGATTTTTTTCTTTTGCTTTCAATTAGCATTGAATGTCATTTTTACATGAACCAGTTTCAACATATTCTTTTAAGTTTTCAAAACTTGTTTCAACCATGTTTAATACTGCTTCATCAGTGTAACTACCCATGTGAGGTGTTAATAATACACGTGGGTATAATTCAACTAATTTACGAATAGCTGGATTTGCGATTTCTTGACCACGTAAGTCTTTGAAGAATACTTCGCTTTCTCCTTCTAATACGTCTAAACCAACACCACGTAAGTGACCAGATTCTAAAGCTTCGATAATAGCATCGATATCTTGTAATTCACCACGAGCAGTGTTTACTAAGATAGCACCTGGTTTCATTTTGCTGATGAATTCTTTAGTGATTACTTTTCCGTTTGCTGGAATGTATGGAGCGTGAATTGAAATCACGTCTGATTTAGCTAATAACTCATCTAAAGGTACTTGAGTACAGATGTGGTCAACGCCTTCTTTAGGGAAAGCGTCATAAGCTAATACATTTGCGCCTAAACCTTTGAATAAAGTTGCAGTTGTTAATCCGATACGTCCGATACCAACAACCCCAACAGTACAGTTACGGATTTCTTTAGCAAACATTTGAGTGTCTACAGTGAAATCTTGTTGGCTTGTCTTTGCTGCAGTGTACGCTACGTTACGTAATAATGTCATTGCTAGTGTTACAGCTAATTCACTAATTGCGTTTGGAGAATAGAAAGGAACGTAACCTAATTTCATTCCTAATGATTTTGCGTATTCAGCATCGATGTGGTTTACACCAACAGTACGAGTTAATACGTACTCTACTCCTAATTGTTTATAGATATCTAAAGTTTCTTTGTTTGCCCAGCAGTTACCACGTAAGATAACAGCTTTGAAACCTTCTGCTTTACGAGCAGTTTCTTCAGAATTTAAGTATTCTGGAATACAAGTTAATTCGTATCCAAATTTTTCGTTTACTTGTTCGAAAATTGGTAATTCAACTTCACGAACACCATATGCTAAAACTTTCATTTTAAATCCTCCATTTTATATAAATTGAAAAGTAGACCGAAATTCGATCTACTTTTTTTGGGTTTAACCTACTCCAGGGAAAATAACAGATCCAACAACAATCCAGAAGACGATTGCGAATACTGCTAATACAGTTCCTAGTAATGATGCGTTACTTGCAAGTGCTGCTTCTTTATCGTATTTGATAGCGTAAGCCACTGCAACTGTTGCTGGTGGTGTAGCTAACATAATAAGAATACCTTTTGAAGCTTCAGGAGCCATTGGTAAGAATGGGCTAACTGCGAAGATCACTGCAACGAATACTGCAGGAACTAAGATTAATTTAACAACGCTGTAGTACCAAACCATCTTATCTTTAACGGCTTCACCTAAAGAAATGTTTCCTAAAGTGATACCGATTGCTAACCATGCAAGTGGTGAGCTTAAGTCAGCTAAGTAAGTAATAGCTTTGAATAACCATGGAGCTGTTTTATCGATACGTAAGAAAGCGTACATAACTTCTTTAGTTTCTTCACCAACTTTTACTTGTACAGCAACTTGTGGTAATGAAGCTTGGAAAATCCAGATTAATAATCCTGCAAATGTTGCGATAACGATGATGTTACCGAAAATCATTTTTAAGTTTTTCTTCTCGAATTTTAATCCGCTCATACGAATTAAACCGTAAGAGTATAAGAATACACGGTAAGCTAGGTTAAAGATGTTCGCGTATAAAGTACCAGTCGCTCCTAACAATCCGTTAATAATTGGAATACCGAAGAAAGTTGTAGAACCGAAAGTTGTTAATACTGATAAAGTAGTTTTACGGTCACCTTTCTCCTTAATAAAGAATAATTCTCCTAAAAGAATTAAAATGACATAAGCGATAAAACCAAAAATAAATACGTTTAAACCAGTTGTGAATGTTTTGTCGTTAATGTCAACCATGAAGGCTTTGAACGCTAACGCAGGAATCGCAACTGAAAGTAAAACGTTAGATAAGACTTTACCACTGTTTGCATCAACAATATTTTTCTTACGGATGATGTAACCCACTAAGATAATTGAAATTGTTGAGAAGATAGCAGACACAAATGTTGGTGCTGTTAAGATCTTAACGATATTTTCCATTGGATAGATATCCCCTTTTCTTTAAATTTATTTTGTGCATTTAAAATGCCATAAGATATGATACCACATTCTTTAAGAATTGTTTAACAATATCCCCTATTTTCAAAAAGTTTCATTTCGATTTTCATCAATTAAAAACGATTGGAAAACGTTATTTCCAAGAAACTTCCCTTGGTGAGTTAGAACGTACCCATCAGAAGTAGTTGTGAGCAATCCCTCTTCAATTAGTTCTTGAATAACTTCTCCGTAGATTTCATCCATAGAATTTCCAAATCTTTCCATAAATTCCTTCTTTGAAACACCTGAAAACTTTCTTAACCCTAAAAACATAAATTCCTCAATCAGTTGTTTTTTTGTTAACAAAGTCTCTGAAAAAATAGGCAATTTTTCATCTCTTAATGGAGTCAGATAATGTTGAATAGGTCCATTATTTTGATAACGAACTCCATTCAAATACCCATGAGCACCCGCACCAAACGCAAAGTACTCATCCGCCTTCCAGTAATGGAGATTATGTCTTGATTCATATCCAGGAAGTGCATAATTACTAATCTCATAATGATGACGACCGAAATCCTCCATCGTCTTCATCGCCAGTTCAAACATATCAGCCTCTTCATCCTGACTCGGCAAAGGAAGTTTCCCTTGTCTCATCAAATTATAGAAAACCGTCTTCTGTTCCAAAATAAGCGAGTAAATGGAATAGTGAGGTAAATCTAGTGCCATCGCCATTTTTAAACTCTCTTCGAAATCAGCAATAGTCTGTTTTGGAAGTCTAAAAATCAAGTCGATACTCATATTCTCAAATCCGACTTGTCTTGCATTCTCGATAGTACGAATTGCCGTTTCTTTTGTATGCTTACGACCTATCGCTTTCAGTAAATCGTTATTGAAAGTTTGGACTCCCATGCTGAGACGATTCACGCCACCTTCCTTCATTACAGAGAGTAGTTCAGGAGTGCCATCATCGGGATTTAACTCCATTGTAAACTCTGCTCCTTTTTGAAGCGGTAAATGTTGATGGATTCCATCCAATAATCGCTCCATTTGTTGCGGAGTTAATGAAGACGGTGTTCCGCCACCAACATATAATGTTTCAAGTGGTGAAATTTTATATTTTTGCCCAGTCAATTCCATTTCCTTGATAAGTAATTCAATATACTCATCGACTGGTTGTCCTTCAATAAAGACTTTATTGAAATCACAGTAATAACAAATATGCGAACAAAAAGGGATATGAATATATGCTGCTTTTGTAGACATTATTCATCTCCCTCCTTTCTAAAAAATGGCTCCTTCTTGAACCTTAATATCTTCATCATTTATATAATCACGGATTGTCTCAATCGCAATTTGTACCGCTTTTGTGCTTTCTTCAAGCGGTAGAGACGGTTTATCCGTCGTTTGCTCTGGAATAAACGGAATATGCATAAAGCCTGCTTTAAAAGGCTTATCAGCCTTTGTTGCAGCAAATAACGCTTGATACATGATGTGATTACATACAAATGTCCCAGCGGAATTGGAAACTTCTGCCGAAATTCCTGCTTCACGGATTGCTTTTACAATTCGTTTGATTGGTAAAGTTGTAAAGTACGCAGCTTCACCATCAAGTTGAATAGCTTCATCAATCGGTTGTTGACTAATATTGTCTGGAATTCTCGCATCATCGACATTAATCGCAATACGTTCCATTGTAATACCTGCTCGTCCTCCTGCTTGACCAACGCTCAATACTGCGTCTGGTTTCACATCATTAATGACTTCATTTAAACGCTTTGCAGATTCCTTAAATACAGTCGGTAATTCTAAACGAATGAGTTCTACTCCTTCAATATCCGGGAGAGCCTTCACACATTCAATCGATGGATTAATCTTTTCCCCTCCGAAAGGGTCAAATCCTGTCACAATAATTTTCATAATATCCCTCTATTTCGGTTTATTATTTCTTAACGCTTCTACCTTTAATGGATCAGGCGTGATATAAGTATTTTGCTGACCTTCGTAGACCACAAAACCTGGTTTGGCACCGTTTGGTTTACGAATTTTTGAAACTTGAACATAATCCACTGGAACTGTTCCAGAAAGACGATATTTCGAGTAGTATGCAGCAAGCATCGCACCTTCACCAATCGTTTCTTCAGCTGGATTACTAGATTCAATAATCACGTGAGATCCTGGAATATTTTGTGCATGAAGCCATAAGTATTCCTTCTTCGCTTGTCGAAGTGTTAATTGGTCGTTTTGTAAGTTATTTCGTCCAACCAAGATTCGCGTGCCGTCTGTTGCATAAAACACATGTGGTTTCGCGCCTCCTTGTTTCTTAATACCTTTTTTCATCGCAGAACGTTTTAAGTAGCCACTCTCAACAAGTTCTTCACGAATGGCTTCTAAGTTAAATACATCCGCTTCTTCGATTTGGTAAATAACACTTTCGAGGTAGTCCATTTCATTCTTCGTTGCTTCTTGTTGCTCATGAATATGTGTTACCGCATTTCTTAGTTTTTGATATTTTTTAAAATACGCCTGCGCATTTTGAGAAGCCGTTAATAATGGATTTAATGGAATCGTCACTTCTTCATAGTCCTCGTAGAAGTTTTGAACCGTTGCACCTTTTTCAATTTGGTGTTGATACGTATTAATTAAATCACCGTAAACACGATAATGATCTGCATCTTCCGTTCTGGCTAAATCTTCATCAAGTTTTACCATCTTCTCGCGGTTCTTACGAAGTTCTGATTTCAACATTTGTAATAAGTGCCCTGCTAATTGTTGAATCTTTTCTTCTTGAATTTTCTGTATATAGTAAGCACTTAGTAATTCAGATAGGGTCTCAAAGCTTTGGGAGTCACCCGTCTTACTTAAATATGGAAATGGTAAGAAGTACGTCTTCCCATCCTCTGCCTTTGTAAGTGTAGGCTGAATTGCCGAATTTCCTTCTTCGAGATAGTGATGTAAGGCTTCTGCTAAGCTTTGCCCCTCTCTTTCACTACGTTCCACAATTTCATGAGCGGATTGCTTACTAATCCCTTGAAAGACATTCATTAATGTTCTCTCACCTGGTTCTCTGATAAATGGATGCAGTAAACTATCTAGTTCAAAGAGCGAATAGTCAAAAGGATTCTTCTTCTGCGTTTGAGGTGGCATCACATAGCTTGCACCAGGTTGTAAGGTACGATAACTGTTTTGACCAAGAGAAACACGTTTCACACAATCGATAATCGTGTTGTCTTCTTGATTCACTAAAAATAGATTACTATGACGACCCATCATCTCGATTGTGAAACGATATCCAGCCTTATCCCCAAGTTCATCACGCGTTGAAACGTCCAACTGTAGAATACGGTCATTTTCTACTTGAGTGAATGATTGGATAATAGATCCTTCTAAATACTTACGAAGAATCATACAAAAGTTAGGAGCAACTTCTGGATTCTCTGGTTTCTCAGAAATAAATTGTACACGAGCCATCATTGGGTGTGCCGAACAAACAAGCAAGTAGTTCTTACGGTTGGCACGAATGGTGAATTGTACATCGTATGGTAACGGCTGATGAATCTTTGTAATCCGTCCTCCAATTAATTGAGGCGCCACTTCGTCCATCATCCATTTGGTGAAAATACCATCAAACGTCATGAACTCACTCCTTTCTTTTTCTTGTTAAAAATTATAATGCTGCTAAACGAGCGATTTCGATAATTACTTGTGTTGCCTTTTCCATTGATTCCACAGCAACATATTCATAGCGTCCATGCATGTTTTCGCCACCAGCAAAAATATTTGGAGTTGGTAATCCCATGAATGAAATCTTAGAACCATCTGTACCACCACGAATTGGTTTAATAATTGGTACGATATCTAAGTTTTCTAACGCTTGTTTTGCCACATCTACACAACGGAAATCTTTTTCGATGATTTCAGCCATGTTGTAGTACTCGTCGTGTAAGTCAACAGTAATACGGTCTGTATCTAATTCTTTGTTCATACGAGAAGCGATACGTAACATCATGTCTTTTTTCGCATTGAATAATTCACGGCTGTGGTCGCGTAAGATGTACACTAATTTAGCTTCTTCCACAACACCTTCTGCAGCTACTAAGTGGTAGAAGCCTTCGCGTCCTGTTGTATGTTCAGGAACTTCGAACTCTGGAAGTGCGTTTTGGAACTTACGAGCTAATTCAAGTGCGCTAACCATTGTATCTTTAGCTGTTCCTGGGTGAACGTTCTTTCCTTGAATACGAACAGTTGCACGACAAGCGTTGAAGCTTTCATATTCTAATTCACCAACAGGTCCACCATCCATTGTATAAGCAAAATCACATGCAAATTGTTCTACGTCGAATAAATCAGCTCCACGACCGATTTCTTCGTCTGGACCAAACGCTACACGAATTTTTCCGTGTTTGACTTCAGGATGTTGTAATAAATAAGCACCTGCTGTAACTATTTCTGTAACTCCAGATTTGTCGTCAGCACCTAGTAATGTTTTACCATTTGTTGTGATTAATGTTTGTCCAACATAATTCTTTAAGTTAGGGAAGTCTTTAGGATCTAATACGAATTTTCCTTCTTCGTCAAGAACAATTGCTTCACCATTATAATTTTCGTGAATTTGCGGTTGAATATTTCTAGCTTCAAAATCAGCTGTATCCACGTGAGCAATGAATCCAATGGTTGGCACTGCATGGTCAACATTTGATGGAATTGTTGCTGTTAGGAAGCTGTTTTTAGGATTTAAATACACTTCTTGGAATCCTAATTCATTTAATTCTTGTTCTAAATCTTTTAAAAACGCTGTTTGAGAAGGCGTTGTTGGGACTGTTTGACTTGTTTCGTCAGATCTTGTTTCTTTCTTTACGTAACGGATAAAACGTTCTGTTAATTCTTTATGCATTTTCTTCACCTGCTTTATAAAATTCAAATGGATCTGTAAAAGTTTCACTTTCGATGACTGTTACATCCCAATTATTTTCTTCTTTCCATTCATGAGCCCATTTGGCTAATTGTTTTCGACATACAACTTCGATATGATGACCTGCATCCACTAGGAATAATGAAGTCTCTTCTATATCATGCGCTGTATGGTAGAAAATATCACCTGTTACAAAGGCATCTGCTCCGTTTCTAAGAGCATCCATGTAGTAATTTCCACCAGAACCGCCCATTACAGCGACTCTAGAAATGAGGCCTCCTGGATTCACGCGAGAAGGAACATAGCGGAGTCCTTTGAGATTAAATCGCTCAGTAACAAAAGAGATAAATTCATCCCCTGTCATTGCTTTTGGAAGATTTCCAACGCGGCCAAATCCTAAAGTCTTTCCAGCATTCTTCAATGAGAAAACGTCAATTGCTGGTTCTTCATAAGGATGTGCTTCTCTTAAGGCACGTAAAACATCACTTAACACCTCTTCAGAGCATACAACTTCTAGTTTGACTTCTTCTACAAATTCTGGTTTATTTAACGATCCGATTGCAGGATTGGCCCCTTCGACGGGTGTATATTGTCCTTGGCCTGTACTTTGAAACGCACAGTCTTTAGAGTTGTCACCGATAGTTCCAGCTCCCGCTTCAAACATCGCTTCTAAAACTTTATCTGCATCATTTTTAGGGACAAAAGTAATCACCTTGACAGATGGAATTGTAGTTGTTGGAGACATCACTGTTACATCAGATAATAGCAATTCATCTGCCAACCAATCATTTACACCGCCTTCAACGACATCAAGGTTTGTGTGTGCAGCATACACCGCAATATCATGTTTCAAAATTTGTTGAAACATTTTGTTTTGCGGAACCGTTAAATCAAATAACGCGACCGGTCTAAAGATTGGTGGATGATGCGCGATAATTAAATCAACGCTTTTAGCAATGGCTTCTTCGATAACACTTGGACGAATATCCAGCGTTGTCATGATTACTTTCACTTCTTGATTCCAATCTCCAAAATGAAGTCCAATTGGATCTTTTGGAACCGAAAGACTCTTGGGCACGCGTTTTTCAAAACGACTTACCACATCTCTAACTGTTGGCACGATCAATCACTCCTTGCAATTCATTAAATGCTTTTTCAAACTGCTCAACTTTTTCATGTTGAGGAGTCTTACTCTTTTGTAATTGTTCCAAAATCTCTTTGTTTTTACGGTTCATACGATTCCACTTTGCAACAGATAATTCTGTTGGCTCTTCTAGTAAAACTGGACCGTATTTTAATTCGAGTTCTGTATACTCTACTCGTTCCCCCACTGGTTCGGCAACAATAATTTCATATAAACGATGATTATCTTCAACTACCGTCTCATAAGTAATGCGGTATGAATGCTTCATTAACCATTCACGCACAAAATGCTCTGCGACGTTCGGTTGAAGAATGAGTCTTTCACGACCGTTTAGATGACTACCACTGTATCCAGCTTCAAGAATCCTAGAAATGAGTTCTCCACCCATTCCACAAATCGTGACTGCCGTAATTTCATCTTCTTTTGAAAGAATCTGTAGGCCGTCACCAAGGCGAACTTCAATACGGTCTTCCATTCGATAATCACGAACCGTTTGTTTAGCAGATAAGAACGGTCCTTCCACGACTTCTCCTGCGATTGCGCAACTGATTTGGTCGTTTTGGATTAAGTACACTGGTAAATACGCATGGTCACTACCAACATCGCATACCTTAGAACCATTCGGAACAAAACTAGCGACACGAGTTAATCGTTCTCCTAATTCAATCATTTTATACCTCTACATTCTTTTCACTACGAAATAAATAACACTTTCACACCAATACTCTTTAAATAAGCTATGGTTTCAGGATCTGCTGTGTGGTCTGTAATTAAATGAGTAATCATATTACAGTCAGCAGTATGAAAATTCGAATCACGACCAACCTTAAACCCTTCAGTAACGATAATGCGGTGTCCTGTAGTACGTTCTAAAATCACACGATTCACAGCTGTTTCTGGAAGTGCGTATGTTGAAATACCATTCTTACTAATTCCTCCAACGCCTAAGAAACAAATGTCTGCACGAGCTTTTGAAAATGAGTTAATCGCAAAATCCCCAACAAGAGATTTTTTCTGTTCGAAAATTTCCCCACCACTAATCACAACGGATGCTTTCGTAGATGGTTTTTTGAAGATAGAACGACCATTATTCGTTAAAATCGTTACATTTGCATCCGCTAGAAAATTTAATAATAAAAAGGCAGTAGAGCCTGAGTTAATAAAGACCATATTATGATCTCGTACTAATCCCGCGGCTCTTCTTGCGATGTTTTTTTTCATGGAATTATATTGGATTTGTTCCACGTTTTCATGTTTAATTTTTCCAGCAAGATACCGCGCGCCTCCATAGAAGCGCTCGATAACTCCTTGATCTTCAAATTGTTGTAAATCTCTTCGAATGGTGATTTCAGAAACTTCTAACTCTTTCGATAAGTCTTCTACAGACATCTCAGTGTTCTCTTGTAAAAGATGAAGGATACGTTGTTGTCGTTTAAACACAACACCTTTACTACTCTTCAAAGTTTCTTCCTCCTTTTAAAATTCCATTCATGTTTTATTTAATTTTTAATGAAAGCTCATCTAATTGTTTTGCTGATACTTCACTTGGAGCTTGTGTCATTGGATCCACTGCTGAGCTGTTCTTAGGAAACGCAATAACTTCACGGATGTTATCTTCACCAGCTAATAACATGACTAAACGGTCTAAACCAAGAGCAATTCCTCCATGTGGTGGGAATCCGTAGTCTAATGCGTCTAATAAGAATCCAAATTGACTTTCAGCAGATTCTTTTGTAAATCCTAAAACTTTGAACATCGCTTCTTGCATGTCACGACGGTAAATACGTAATGAACCTCCACCTAATTCATAACCGTTTAATACGATATCGTAGGCTTGTGCTTTCGCAGAGGCCGGATCATCGATTAACGCTTGGAAGTCTTCATTCACTGGACGAGTGAATGGGTGGTGCATTGCTACATAACGGTCTTCTTCAGCGTCATGTTCTAATAAAGGCCAATCAACAACCCATAAGAAGTTATATTTAGATGAATCGATTAAGTTATGTTTTTTACCGAAGTGTAAACGTAATTCAGATAATGATTGAGCTACCACTTCTGGTTTGTCCGCACAGAAGAATACGATGTCTCCTACTTCAGCATTAATACGTTCACGAAAAGCTGCTTCTTGGTTCACGAGGAATTTCGCGATTGGTCCTTTTAAGCCGTCTTCTTCGACTTTAATCCAAGCTAACCCTTTAGCCCCAAATTTCGCAACAAAGTCCGCTAAGCTATCTGCATCTTTACGAGAATACTCTGAAGCGAGCCCTTTTAAGTTAAGGACTTTTACTTCTCCGCCGTTTTCGACACATGAACTGAACACTTTAAGGTCTGAATCTTTCATGATGTCACTCACGTCGATTAACTCTAAATCGAAACGAGTATCCGGTTTGTCGTTTCCGTAACGAGCCATTGCTTCTTCAAATGAAATACGTGGGAATGGCGTTTGAACATCCACATCCAATGTGTCTTTCATCACTTTCTTCAATAAGCCTTCCATCATTTCTTGAATTTCTTCAGCTGATAAGAAGCTTGTTTCAATATCGACTTGTGTAAATTCAGGTTGACGGTCTCCACGTAAATCTTCGTCACGGAAGCAACGAACGATTTGGTAGTAACGGTCTAATCCAGCACCCATCAACAATTGTTTAAATGTTTGTGGTGATTGAGGTAAAGCGTAGAAGCTTCCTTCGTGAACACGTGATGGTACTAAGTAGTCACGTGCTCCTTCTGGTGTAGATTTAGCCAAAATTGGAGTTTCAACATCGATGAAACCTTCAGTATCTAAATACTCACGAATGGAACGTGTCGCTTTGTGACGTAAGCGTAAATTTTCTAATACTGGGCGACGGCGAATATCTAAATAACGATATTTCAAACGTAATTCTTCTGATGCTTTTTGTTCGTCATCGATATAGATTGGAGAAGTTTTAGCTTGAGAGAACACTTCTACTTCATCGACTAATAATTCAAATTTACCCGTTTTAAGATTTGGGTTTTCTAAGCCTTCGCCACGAAACGCCACTTCCCCCGTTACTTGAATCACATATTCAGAACGTAATTTTTCAGCTGTTTCAAACGCTTCTTGGTTACGTGCTGGATTAAAGACAACTTGCATAATACCTTCGCGGTCACGTAAATCGATGAAGATAACTCCGCCGTGGTCACGACGTTTGGCCACCCAACCATCTAGCGTTACTGTTTGTCCTACTAATTTTTCACTGATTAATCCACAATATTCTGTTCTTCTTTTCATATCCATCCCTCTTTCTATTTACCAAAGTACTCATCAATGGCTGTTGTATCCATTGTGATTTGACGATAAATACTATCGAAATCATCATAAAGTTCTTGTAAATTAATTTTTACTTCTTTACCAGTTTTCATTACTTTCACTGGTACTTGTTTTGTTTCTAATTCTTCTTCACCAAGTGTGATGACCACTTTAGCGCCATATTTTTGAGCATTCTTGAATTGTGGTTTTGCTTTACGTCCAAAGAAATCACGATCCACTGAGTAGCCTTGTTGACGAAGTGAAATTGAAAGTTTTAATACTTCCTCTTCAGTTGCTTCCCCAAGTCCAACTACATATACATCTAGTTCTTGTAATTCAGGAACTTCTACTTCTTCATCCTTCATTAATAAGACAAGACGTTCGATTCCAAGACCAAATCCAAATCCTGGAGTTTCAGGCCCATCAAGTTCTTGTACAAGACCATCATATCGTCCACCACCACAAATCGTAGTTTTAGCACCAAATGATTTAGAATCGGTCATGATTTCAAAAATTGTATCTTGATAGTAATCGAGTCCACGTACCATTGTTTCATCGATTTCAAATGGAATTTCTAATGCGTTTAAGTATTGTTTTACTTTTTCAAAGTGAGTACGCGCTTCGTCTGATAAGAATTCTAAGATGCGTGGCGCATTTTTCACGATTTCGATATCACGTTTGTCTTTACTATCTAACACACGTAACGGATTTTTGTGTAGACGATTTTTAGAATCTTCACTAAGTTCGTCTGCAAATGGTTCTAAGTAACTAATTAACGCTTCACGGTACTTAATACGGTCAGCTGTTTTACCTAGTGAGTTAATCACTAAGCGCATATTTGATAATCCGAGTTCTTTTAATAAATCCCAAGCCATTGCAATAGTTTCAACGTCTGTGGCAGGATTTGTTGAACCAAATACCTCAACTCCTAATTGGTGGAATTGACGAAGACGGCCTGATTGTGGACGCTCATAACGGAACATTGGAGCCATATAATACACTTTATAAGGTTTCTTATGTTCTGGTCCAAATAATTTATTTTCTACATAGGCACGAACGATTGCTGCAGTTCCTTCTGGACGAAGTGTAATGTGACGATCTCCTTTATCGTAGAAATCATACATTTCTTTTGAAACGATATCACTCGTATCCCCAACACCACGGCTAAATAAATCGTAGCTTTCGAACATTGGTGTACGCATTTCTTCAAATTGATAATCGCCTAAAATGATGCGTGCTGTTTCTTCGATATAGTGCCAAATTTTAAGTTCTTCAGGTAATAAATCGGCTGTTCCTTTTGGTTTTTGAATCATATGAATCATCCTTTCTTTCGATAAAAATAAAAAAATCCCAACTTCAATAGAAGTCAGGACGAAATTTTCGTGGTGCCACCTTAGTTCGGAAAGAGCTCTTTCCCTCTTAATGATAACGGAATTACCGGAATAACTTTGAATTATTCTCCTCAAGAGTGTCTTTCCTTGTACGGTTAGAAGCTTTCAGCCAAGGCTTCTATCTCTTTAGTGTACGTTTTATGTCTCTGTCTAAGGATTTATATTGTTGCTATAAAGAATACTAGAGGAATGCGTATTTGTCAAGAAAATCTAATTATTTTTTAATCTCATAATCTACTAAAACTAAAAAGCAAAATGTAACATATAAGTTATATTTTGCTTTTTTAAACTCTTACTGAATTAACTGGTCAATGGCTTTAATAACACCATTGTTTTCATTCGTATCTGTGACGATATCAGAAACAGCTTTTACTTCTTCGCTTGCATTTCCCATAGCAATGGCAAGGCCTGCGTATTCTAACATTTCGATGTCATTTGCCGCGTCTCCAATTGCCGCGATTTCACTTGGTTGAATATTTAGTTCTTTGGCTAATTGTTCTAATCCAAAAGCTTTATTTACACCTTTTGTTAGTACTTCAACTAAATATTTTTGGCTACGTACCACATAAAATTCGTCTCTCCACTCCTGGGGAATAAATGTTTCAAACTCATTGAGTTGTTCTTCATCACCAAGTAACAGAAGTTTATAAAAGTTAGTGGATAGAGAGTCCTCAATTGTAATTCGTTTTAACTTTCCACTAACGATTTTAACGTCAAACTCCATCCATTCTGTTGGATCTTCATCGAATGAATAATAGTAACCCACTCCAGCTCCCATCACGCTAATACCGTGAGTCTTCCCTAATTCAATCCATTTTTGAATTGCTTTAGAATCAACGAATGCATCCATCACACGTTTCCCAGTTTGACTCTCATAAATATTAGCGCCATTTTGACTAATAATATAATGGTTTTCTTCTAAATATCCTAAGTCTTTTAAATACGGACGAATTCCACTTTCAGGACGTCCTGTACAAAGCACTAATAAAGTTTCAGTTCCTTTTTTATGGAAATCTCTAAAATATTGTTTTGTCTCTTCTAATAATTCTTTTTTACTGTTTAATAAGGTACCATCCATGTCGATAGCTACTAGCTTAATCATAGAAATCCTCCTAGTTCTAAGTCGCTAATAACCATTCTACCAAATTAACAATTATTTAACCATTCAAAAATAATATCGTTTGTGTCAAAGGAAGCTCCATTTTGACAGTGTATCTCACTAAAATAGTTGTTTTTTTCAAATACAACTAATCTTTTTTCTTTTACACTGAGTGATTTAAAGTATTCAATGCCTAGTGACGAATCATAATAGTTATCGTTTTTAGCAACACAAACCAGTACTGGATTATTCACTACTAGTTCTTCAAATTTACTACAATAACGAATAAGATCATTTAAAGCGCTCTTGCCAAAGACCCATTTTGCGTTTTCAATTTGCCAATTTAAGAACGGAACTTTCTGGATATAGAAAGAAATAATCTTCTCAATCATTCTTGGAAATCCTGTTTTCAGATAACGATGAAGGAACTTGGGAATATTCGTTTTAAAGGAATCAAGTAAGGATGGGAAATAATTAAACAATACCACCTTGTCTAATACCTGAGGATTTAAATTAGAAGTACGGGCCATAAGTAAGCCCCCTAAAGATAATCCAATACCTATTTTGGGAGATACAATATCATCCCCATAGGCATCCACTACATGAGATACAACCTCATCCCAATTAGGAATAAAAGCCTTATGTTGATAACGAATAACATGCGATTGCCCTGGGCCCTCGAAAAGGATACAATTATATCCTTCGTCTAAAGCAGCTTTCACATTAGTAAAATAAAGTTCTTCCAACAATCCATCAAAACCGCTACAGATTAACAAAGTTCCTTTGCACATTTTCGATGTTCTAAAAGACACAGAGCGCAGAGTTACATCCTCAAATTGTATATCTTTTGTTTGATAAGAGATATTTAATAGACTGAGCGCTTGATAAAAGTAATCTACGGATTTTTCATAGACTTCTAACTTCCTTGTGTCTGTTGGGTGTAAGAAGAATTCGGCAGCCTGATAATATCGACTAGCTCTTAAAAACGCCTTACCTTTAGATGTTTCGCTAAGGTAATTTCTACTTGTTAGTATATCTCCTACGTTCTTCCATTCACGATACCAAGATTCATAGTCTCTTTCTCTAATCTTTTCTATAGTTGTTGAAACTTCAGCAAAATCACTACCTCCATATGGACAGTACCACATTAATCGTCTTGTCTCAAAATCAAATTCAAACGTTCTAAAAAACATTTTTATCCTCCTTAATAGTTAAAAAACATTTTAATATGTATAATTATAAAGAATATAAAAATGATTAATAGAAGTTACTTTGAGGTGCCTACATATGAAAAATGAAACTTGTCTACGAAAACTAGCTCTTCCGTTATTAGGAAAATGGAGTATATTTATCTTATTAACACTAGAAAAAGAAGAAATGTATTTTGCACAACTTGAAAGAACGCTTGGCTCCATTTCTCGAAAAGTACTCACACAATCTTTAAATGAATTAATAGAAATAAATATCCTTTACAAACGCGGTGAGTCCAGTACTGGTCATAAAACCTTTTATGGATTAACACCTTTAGGGCAGAGTCTTCTTCCTCTTATTTATCAAATAAAAGAATGGATTCGTGAACATAAAGACGAAATACAAAAATAAATGATTAATAATTTTCATTCAACAAAAAAACACTCTCTTTCCGAGAGTGTTTTTTCGTTTAGTTTAAAATTCGAATCGTAACGTTTCGTCTTCCCCATTGGTTTGCTTGATCTACCGTTGTGAAGTGAAGGTCAATGATATTTCCCTTGATTGCTCCACCAGTATCTCCTGCAATCGCAATTCCGTATCCAGGAACTTCAACTAAGCTTCCTAAAGGAATCACGCTTGGGTCAACCGCAATGACTGTTGGATTCTTACGTAAGTCGATACCAGTCGCTGTATAAGGGCTTAATCCTGGTTCGTTATAAGAATATCCAGTCGCTTGAACGTTTAATGTTCTTCCACCAGATTGATTGCTTGATGCAGCTGCTTGCGTTGTTGGTGTTTCTGATGTTGCAGGTGCTTGTGTTTGAGCAACCGTTGTAGCTGGTTCAGCTGTTGCAGCTTGAGTAGTTGGTGTTTGCTGCGTAGATGAGGCTACAGCTGGTTTGTCTGAAGTTAATTGCGCTACTGCTGTAATAGCTGATGACACCACTGCAGATGATTCTTTCTTTTGTTCTTGTACTTTTGCAAGAGCTTCTTTGTTATCAGCAATTAATTTTTTCAAATCATTGACTGAACCTTCGAACGCTTGACTCTCAGCAGTAAGTTGTTCTTTTTTAGCTACTAAGTCAGTTGACGCTTGTTCTGCTGCTGTTTTCAGGCGAGATAATTCAGCTACTTGCTCTGATAAGTTCTTCAACACTTCTTCATCCGATTGGAATAATTGTTGAAATACAAATAATCGATTTAAGAAATCTGAAATACTTTCTGAATTTAATAAATGTAAAATACTATAAGAAACAAAGTCAGAAACTTGAATTTGTTGCAATCGTTTGGCTGCCACTTGTTTACGTTCTTCCACTTTTGCTTCTTGAGTCGTAATCTTTTCAGCAAGTGTTTCTTTCTCTTTATTAAGAGAATCGATTTGTTGGTTTAAACTTTCAATTTCTTGATATTTCGTATTCACTTTTTGTAATTCTGAAGTTAGTTGCGCTTCAAGCTTCTGGATATCCGATTCTTCCGCAAATGCTGAAGGTGCTAACGGTCCAGAGACTAAGATAAAAGCCATTAACGTCAGAACAATCTGTTTCATCTTTTTCAAAAGTGATTTTCACCACACTTTCTCCAACTTACCTCACATTTTACATGAGAAACATATTGAGAAAGTATCAGTTATATTACATAATTGTAACAAAACTTTACAATTTTATGATTCCTTTAGATAGGCTTTTAGCGCTTCAAGGAGCTCATCACTGCTAGAAACAATCTCCCCGCGAAGCTTCACAAGACCCGCAGTATAAAGGTTTACGTAGCTAAATTGGGACTCTGCTACTTCTTGTAAAGCCTCTAATTTTTGAGGATTATCTGCTCCTTGTTGACGGCTATCTGTATATAGTCCAAGAATTGGCATATCCGCATGGTACGCTACTCCAATTTCACTGGCAACACCGACGTCAATCACTGCGCCATCTAAAACAGCAATCATCAAATCTGATTCTAATAAGGCATCTGTGTCATATTGGGCGATCATCGTTGAGTCCGCGTATGAGCTCTTATCATTAATCGCCATTTGTTCTTGCGGTAAGTACACCTCTACCCCTGGGAACTGGTTGCGAATTTTTTCTACGAGTACTTTGTTAAAGGCTAATTCCATTTCTGAGAATAATGGACTTGCAAAATAAATTTTTGTCATTTGAATACCTCCTCTAATAATCTTATCCTACACTAAATACCCAAAAAAGACCAGAAGACTTTTCTCTTCTGGTCTAAACATTTATTAATTGTATAAAGCATCTACACGTGCTTGAACAGCTTCATCTTCAAGGAACTCATCATAAGTAGAACCAAGACGGTCCACAATGCCTTTTGGTCCGATTTCGATAATGCGGTTCGCTGTTGTTTGAATAAACTCGTGGTCATGACTTGAGAATAATAATGAAC
>CAURMP010000015.1:0-17398 GCA_963526005.1 uncultured Streptococcus sp.
GGATTCGAACCCCCGAACCCGAAGGAGCGGATTTACAGTCCGCCGCGTTTAGCCACTTCGCTACCCCTCCAGCAAATATTAAAATTTCGTACTCAGATATCTTACAATAGTTTGAAATAGAATGCAAGGATTTTACCGCAAAAACATAAAGAATCTAGTCCACTTTTGGCTAGATTCTTTATGAGTTATTTTAATTTAGATGTCACTTTCTTCTTCGAGAAGGTGCGCTCTTGTTTATTTCCTAATGCGTTCAGTCGTGCATCCAAGAGAATATGACGGCCTTCTACGTTACGAGTGTAGATGATTTCATATGAGCCGATATATTTTTCAATGTTGGCGACAAAGGCGATGACGTCTTCTTTGCGTTTATCGAACATACTTGGAACGGCAAAATATTTCGTTTGGTCATTGACCCAAGTCGTAGCTCTTAGAATATAGCGCTGGTTCTCGATTGGAGCAAAGAATTCCGATAGCGCCTGTGCAAAAATTTCTTTTTCGCGCAAGGTTCCCCCCTTTAGATAAGCGGCTGTGTGAATCGAATTCTTATCACCGCGTACGACTCTAGCCTTGCAGTTTTGGGTCTGCAAGTGTCCGGACGCTAGTAAGGCTTTTCGTACGGCTTCGGCAAAGAGTTCGAGGCGTTTATACGGACTCTTGTATAGGAAATATCTTAACCAGACGATATTTAATACGATCATCGATAGAATTCCCACTGGATATAAGAGTTGGGACGGTCCGTTCGCTAAATCGAGGATGATATAGATGATTAGTTCCGTCAGTGCGATTGCTTGCGCATAGGTTAAAATTTTCCGTGCATCTGTTAGCAGAACGGTTGGCAAGAACGTCTTGTCCACTCCTACTTCATTGGAAACTTCCATGTCTTCTAGAAGCGGAAGGGATTCATTCCAGCGTTCCCTTAACTCTTCGCGGTTACGCGAGCGTTCGATGGTTTCTTGGTTCAGTTTTGTTAAATCCTTCTTCGTAAACTTGATTATTCCAAGGTCTAGTCGATCCACGCCTGATTCAATTGTATTTTCATTATAGTGTAGTCCTAAGAACTGCTTCATGCGGCGCTGCAACAATTCCATATCCGGACTATCGATTCCCACAGCAACCTCTTCGTCTTCTTTCTTCTTGAAGAGTTTTTTCTCCGCCAGATTAATGGACACAAGATGCCAAACGCTACTTGTCTTCTCTGGATTTTCCGGCCAAATGCGAATCGCGCGACCTCGCATCTGATTGCTGAGCATAAAGCTACCGACAAAGCTAGCGAGAATCAATGAGTTCACGCATGGCGCATCCCATCCCTCTCCTAGGAGTGATTTTGTCCCAATCACGACATGAATTTGCCCTTCTTGGAAAAGCTGCGTCACGGCGCTGACTAAGTCATGTTGCGACCCTACTAACCGGACCTTCACATAATCCTTCTCGTCTAGTTGTCCGACTGGTTGGAATGTAATCTTATCGGGGCCAAAAATAGCCTCTAAACGCGATTTGACACCTGTCGGGATAATCACGAGACTTCCCGTTAAAACGGCCACAGGAACGTCTAATTGGTGCTCCACAAGCTCTCTACGTAGAACTTCAAAGTAAGGCAATACGCCCAGTTGGCTATATTGAACTTCTGGATTCCCTAAGTGTACCTCAAAGTCTTTTCGGATGAAGTCGGTTAGAATCAGTTGTCTCAAGTCGTTGCCTAAGGTTTCATATTCAGCCTTAAAGATTTCTCGGACGGCGTTTAATTTTCCAAGAGATTGATTCAATAGCTGGTCGAGTTGTTTATTGCGAAGCAGCTGCACTTGTTTACGGTCAATTAATCCGAGCGATTTCAACTCATGCTTCAATTCTTTACTGTCTTCTTCAGATAAATCATACCAATGCGGCACGTCGAATAACATTCCTTGTAAGAGGATTTCAAACCACGCCAAATCAAACGTCGGAAGGAGGCTCGCCCCCAGTAATTGTTGGAAATGTTTCGGGAACTCGATTCCTTTATGTCGTAGGAAAATCAGTGTTGCCGAGAGATACTTCGGCTCATCTAAGAGTTCATCTTCCGAGATGGTGCCATCAAGCGCGCGGCTAGTTCTCACCGCCTCACAAAACATCGAATCAGAGGATAGATTTTTCAAGAATGCTCTCTTCTGCGTAGAAAACTGATCGAGTTGTTTCTCTTCTTCCTTCGTTGGGAAAGAGAAATACACATAGTCCTGGTGCGGACACAAACTGCCCTCTTTAACGAGTTCTGGGACGGTAATTTCTTCATCAATTTCCCCACACATGGCCACATAACGTTCCCACAGTGCAGGTTCTCCTTCATATGGCGGTGTTGCCGTTAGCGAAATCACATTTATATCCGCAAAGGATTTACGGAAGGTTTCTAGACTCTTCCACCATTCATTTCGCAAGTGATGACACTCATCGAGGCATAATGTTCCAAGAGACGCATTCTTGAAGAGTGCAATGATATCCACGTCTTTAAAATCAAAGTGCTCGTTTTCGACGACATCGTCCGTATCCTCGACTTCCGCGTCGCCTTCTAGACGATTGATGGCACTGTGCAACGCTTGATACGTCGCAACGGTGATTGTCTTTGGCTGTTTCAGATTTTGCGAAATCATTTCATCGGCTAGACTCGCATCATCCAAAAATGCCTCACGAATACGGTCCACCCACTGCTGACGAATGGTTACAGTCGGCACTAAAATAAGGGCCGGCTTACTATTACGACGGATAAATTCAATTCCTAGCGTTGTTTTCCCAGAACCTGGAGCCGCCACAAGATGAATATGGCCATCCGCCATAATCGCATCGCTCTTTTCTAAAATGCGCTTTTGGTACTGTCGCCACTCTCCTTTAAAAGATAAGTGTTCGAACATGTAACCCCTCCTTTGCTCATTCATTATACCATCAGATTTCTTCTTTTAATTCGATTTTGATAACACTGTCCACCTCATCTGGCAATGGATAGGTGTAAGCCCCAATTTCTCCATATTGTGCAAAACAAATGTCTTGAAAAGCTAAAGTAGTCCAACTGTTAGAAATTCTTACTTCGCTACCATCATGGACAAAACTCAACCGTTCAATCTGCTCTTTATCGATCCCTGTTAACGCAATCGGACCAATAGGTTGTTCAAACACATGAGCATACAAAATTTTTCCATTCTTTGTATAATAACCCCATTCCGGTTTTGGCAGGTTCACTAATTCTCCTTCGTAGATAGATTCTCCATTGCTCTTCATCCAGCATCCTATTTCACGCAAAATATCGATACTCTCTTGAGGAAAGCTTCCCTTTGCATTTGGTCCCACATTTAAAATCATATTTCCGCCCTTACTGACACATTCGACCAATTTTCGAATAAGAACTTTAGAACTTTTAAACTGTTTGTCAGAAGGATTATACGCCCAGTGATTATTCATCGTAAGACACAATTCCCAAGGTAATAACTCTCCCTTATAATTTCGAATCCCTTCATGTGGCACGATTTGTTCTGGACTAACAAAGTCTCCAGAATAAGAATGAATCTCTTCTGTTGCAATACTTCCAAACCCTTCCCCGGAAGTCTCTAAGCGGTTGTCAACGACAACGTCTGGTTGATATTTTCTTACAAGTTCTATTAAATCGCTTGCCTTCCATTTCTCACCAAACATCTCTGCATATGAAAAATCAAACCAAAGAATATCGAGTTTCCCATACTTTGTTACAATTTCCTCTACTTGGTGATGCATAAATTCCAAATAGCGGTCAAAATCGATTTGTTCATCCTTATAAGCGATATTTCCTCTCATAGGATGATGTCGATCTGAGTACTTCGGATAATCTGGATGATACCAGTCCAGCAGACTAAAATATAGTCCGACTCGAAGCCCTTCAGCCCTTACTGCCTCTACAAATTCCCGAACAAAATCCCTTCCGAAGGGTGTATTGGTAATTTTATAATCTGTATACTCGGAATCAAATAAACAAAATCCGTCGTGATGTTTAGCCGTCAATACGACATACTTCATTCCCGCTTCTTTAGCAGCCTTTGCCCATACTTTGGCATCGAATTCACTTGGATTAAATGCGTCAAAATAAGGTTGATAGTCTTCAATTGTCATTTTTTCATTACTGCGAATCCATTCTCCCCTTCCAGGAATCGCATAAAGACCAAAATGAATAAACATCCCAAATCGAGCTTGTCTAAACCATTTGGTCCTTTGTAAAATGATTTCTAAAGAATTCTCCATTTCCCTCCACTCCTTTACATCAATACATTCAACTAATGTTATTCTAGCACTCTTCTCTTTTCAATTACACCTTTTTCTTGAAAGAACAGGATTGCCTTTTAATATAATCACAATACAAAAAATCTCTTAGATCGGATTACCTTCTCGCAAGGATTTACAGTAATCCAGAGATATCTAAGAGATTTGTTCTATTAATGATTAATTCTTTTTTTCTGATAGTCCTTTGAGACTTTCATCAAAGTCTCGTACGCTTCTGCCAACTCTTCTTTCAATGTGGCATCTTTCAAGTATGACTGCACCTTGGCAATCACTTCTTTTTCGCGATTCGCATCTAAAATCGCAATGCCATTTTCTTTTTTAATACGAGCGACATCGACAACGACTTGCATGCGGCGTTCAAAGAGCGCTACAATCTCGCGGTCGATGGCATCAATTTCTGCACGTTGTTTTTCTAACAAGAGATTTCCTCCTCATTTAAATTCCAAAGAAGACGCCTAATGGGTAGCCTACAATAATCGCACTAGCGGCACTGAGTAAGAATAGGCCTCCTCCGTATACAAAGGCATCTTTTGCATTCGTCCAACCAGAACCGACTGAAATCGCCACATACGGCATGCTTGGTGGTGTCATGAATGCTAGACTCGCCATGAACCCAATCAGGCAGGCAATGGTTCCAGCTTGTACATCCACAGAGCCTGTCGCATAGACAGTCGTTAATACGGTTGTGACGACCGATACGGTTACTAAGTTTGAAGAGACATTTGTTTGTAATCCTGCCCAAAGGACGAAGATAATCACGACAAGAATTGGAGCTAGTGTCGCAAACACGGGTACGAGTGAACTTTCAAGAAGTCCGATGACTCCTAATTCCGGTTTTGTGACAAGAGTTCCCATGCTTAGAGTCGCTCCTACCAAGAACATACTTGGCCAGTACACGCCCTTTTGTAGCCCTTCTTGAATCGATAAGAGTGGTTTTCCATCAAATGACAGAATCGCCATCAGGATAACCCCAATCATCGGTGGAAATGCCATCCCTGCTGTTTTTAGGAAGGCCGCAACGTCCGGTAAGAATCCTCCTACGAGTTCCGGAAGTACCCATAATAAAACGACTCCCATGAAAATCAGCACTGTTGCAGTTTCGCGTTTGGATTTGGCAGGAAGTGCTTCGAGGGATTCGAGTGGTTTCATTTCTACAGTTGACAAATCCACTCTCCAAATCGTTCTAAGAACAACTCCCATCGCGATAAAGAGCACGAGCCCGGCTGGAATTCCAATCATCATATATTGCGCGTTGGAAATCGCGATTCCTGTTGCACTCTTATAAAGCGCCATGGCGGTCACAGAGAAGACGTGGTTGATTGGCGTCATCGCAGTACCAATTGCCACCGTGGCAAAAAGTGCAATCAGGAGTACTGAAGCTTCTCTATCCCCTTTTTTCAACCCAAGAACGGCCATGATTCCCTCGTAAATCGGGAAGACAATCATAAAGAGAATCGTCGGCGAAATAAAGAGACTTATGGCAAGAACGCTGACATAAAAAGTCCCGATAAAATGCCATGAGGACTTCCCAGCAAAGGAGCTACCGAGTGCACGGGCAACGAATCGTCTCAGTGCGGGCGTTTGTTCCAAAGCGTAAGTCATTAAGAATGTAAATAATAGGAAGACAAAGGTTGTGTTCCCAAACGACAGACTGAAAATCTGTGAGTAATTCACTCCAGGAAGCATCCCGATTCCTAGCATCACGTAGCAGAGAACGCTTGGCCAGTCTGTTGCGACAAAGAGCCAAAGTAGAAGGCTGCTAAAGAAGATGGATAGAATGGAAACGGTCGGTGCCGCTAGTCCAAAGAATGTTCCTTGTGTAATGGTTAAATAACCGCTCATTCCCATGAGAACGGCGCTCAGTGCAACGATGAACTGTTGCAACTTAGTCCATGTTTTTCCTTTCATTGGTTCACCTCATTCTTATCTATCCTACCTCATTTTTTCATAGATTGCTATTGGAAATAAAGAGTTTCTGGAAATTTTTGAGCAGTTTTCTACTATTATATAGAAGAAATTTTCCTCTAAACAAAAAGCCGGACACGAAGCCCGACTCTAGATTAATGTTCTAATTTTAAGGTTTGTGCTAAACGTTTGTACATTAACATCGCAAGTACGCTATTTAGGCCAAACTTCACGATATTAAATGGAAGCAATGCAAATGCCATTAATGACCCTAAGTCTGTTACAAATGGGTTTAATGCATGTGCTGCAGCCACGATTTTTTCCATTGGGAAGTTCATCGCTGTTGCGTAAAGTGGGAACATCACGAAATAGTTCGCTAGCAGTAACACCGCTGTCGCTGAAATCGTACCGATGACTAAGCTAATCACTGCTGATTTAAAATTACGGCGGCGTTGATAGTAAAGAACTGCTGGTAACATAAAGCTTAAGCTACCGATTAAGTTCACTGCCTCTCCGATTCCAAAGGTCATTGACCCATTATAGAAGAAGTTGAGCAACACTTTGATGAGCGCAATCAAGCTTCCGTGCAATGGTCCTAGAAGATATCCACCCAGCAATACTGGTAAATCCGAGAAGTCGAGCTTCACGAATGTTGGAATAAACGGTACGTTGAATGACAACAGCATTAACACTGTACTAATCGCACCAAATACTCCTACTAGAACAATTTTTTTAGCCGATGTTCTGTTCGACTTTCTTACATTTGTACTCATGGTACGTCCTCCTTCATAGGGCGAAGGAAATTGCACTGTTTCTCAGTTTCAAAGAAAAAAGCAGCATTGAAATGGACCTTTCAATACTGCTCGTCAAATAGACTTGTTGAAATAGTGCCATTTTCTCACATCTAGACTATACTATCGGTTCTGGAATTGCACCAGATCATGCCAATCGGCTCGTGGACTATACCACCGGTCAGGAATTTCACCTTGCCCCGAAAATGTTATTTATGTTTGTATTGTAGCACCTCACTGTCCGTTAGGCAATCTCTCTGCCTCAAAAAGGTGATTTTATGCTGTTTCTCCACTAAAAAACTTGGATGACGTTTATCATCATCCAAGTTCTTCTATATTTATTTCTCTTCTTTTTGCTCTTCAAGTCCAAGTCGTTCAATGCTTTCTTTAGACGCTGAAAAGCTGACTTTATCATCTTTCTTAATCAGTGCGGTATCCATTGTTTGATACAAACTTGGCGCTTTTTCACGACTTTCTGCGTCATCCAATTTGAACTTTTTCACATCTATTTCAATAGTGAAACCTATTGCATTTTCACCATCTGACGAAGTGACTTTTACGCCCTCAATATCTTTCATTTGATTCACGAGTTCATCTCTTTTTTGACGTGTTTCTGTTGCAAATTCCTGAATCCCTGATAAACGTACTACTACATCGGTTGTTAGAGATAAAACTGTGTCATTTCCTTTGTCATATACATAGGTATAAGTGACCTTCGAATGTTCTGTTTGTAAGACAAAGACTGATTTACTTTCCGAACGACATCCTAGCAATACAAATAACGCTCCTAATAATACAATCGATAACTTCAAGATTTTCTTCATTAGAAAACTCCCCTTTATTTCACTTCTTTAAACTCGTATTCTAGAATAGCATCTTTAGATAATTGGTAGCTAACAATATTATCTTTTCTTTTCAAAGCTGCATTAACGGTGTTATAGAGTGTTGGCGCCTTCTTGCGACTTGCCGCATCATCGAACTTAAATTTATTAACGTCGACTTCAATCGTTAGCGTAATGTAGTTATTATCGTCCTTCTTAGTGTATGTAACACCTTCAATTCCTTCCATCTCCGCTACAACCTCGTCTCGTTGACTACGAGCGGCTTCTGTATATCGTTCGTCTTTGGTGATGTCGTAAACGATTTCCATCGTTAGTTTAGAAACTGAATCTTTCTCTTTATCATATACATAGGTTAATTTCGTCTTATTAGCAATCTCCTGTAAAACAAATTCACTTTTTGTTTCTGAACTGCATCCCAGTAAAACAAATAACGTCCCCAATAATAGAATAGATAGTTTCAAGATTTTCTTCATTAAAATACTCCTTTAATCTGACTTGTTTTTATCATAGAAAATGAACTATCGTTTGTCAAATTCTGTTGAAGTCCACACTCGTCATTAATATAAAAAAACTTGGATTCCATTCACTGAAATCCAAGTTTCTATTCGACTATTTCACTTCTTGAAATCCTTCTTTTAAAATACTCTTTTTAGATTCTTCAAAGCTGTAAATACCATCTTTCTTTATTACCGCTGTATGAACGCTACTATATAGAGCTGGCGCTTTAGCACCTGCCTTTCCATCCTCATAGTTAAACTTCTTAAGATCCACTTCAATCGTTATCTTTAGTTCTTTTGCGCTATCAGATTGAGTGACTTTAACCCCTTCAACGCCGCTCGCGTCGTCAACTATTAGTTTTTGGGTACTACGCGCTCTTTCTTCGATTTCTTTACTTTTTGAAATGTCGTAGATGAGATTAAATGTTACAGATGAAACTGAATCTTTTTCTTTATCGTATACATAGGTTACTTTTTGTTTTATATCGCTTAAATCAAGATCAAATTCACTTTTAGCTTCTGAGCTACATCCGACTAAAACAAATAATGCTCCTAACAACACCATTGTTAATTTCAAAATTTTCTTCATTAGAGTACTCCCTTACGTTTTTTCTTTATCATAAGGAATGCGAGGGGATGTGTCAACCTATTCCAGTTAAAGCGGCACTTCCCTAAAAAGTGCAAACAAAAACCGCCTCCCTTTCAGGAGACGGTCATTTCATTTCATATTAGAAACGGATGTATGTTGCTTGAGCTGCAACGCTTGCTGAGATTGTACGGTAAGAGATTACGTTTAATCCACGTACGTTCATTTCAGAGATGTATAATGAACCATCTGCGTTAACTGCTTCTACGAAAGCTACGTGTCCGTAAGTTGGGTCAGCACCTGCTAAACCTTGTTGGAATACGATTGCTGAACCAGCTGATGGTGAGTTAGATACTGAGTATCCATAGCTACGAGCGTATGATGGCCATTCAGCCGCGTTACCCATCATGCTGTGACCGATTGGTGTACCAACTTGTGCCATACGGTTAAATACGTAGTAAGTACATTGTCCGAAGTATCCACCGTTAAGTGAAGCACGGAAACTTGGGTCAACTGCTGGGAAACCTCCGCCAGTTGTGTAAGTGTAGCTTGATGTTTGTGTTGAAGCTGCTGCTGTTGAAGTAGAGCTTGAAGTTGAAGCTGTACTTGTTGAAGCTGTGCTAGCTGCCGCTGCAGGAGCTTCGTATGAAGTTTGTGTAGCAGTTGTTTGTGATTGTGAAGCTTGTGCTGCTAATGCTTGACGAGATGCTTCAGCAATACGAGCTGCTTCTGCTTCTGCTTTTGCTTTCTCTTCAGCTAAACGTTTTTGGAAAGCTTCTTTTTCAGCAACTAATCCATCACGTTTTGCGATTTCAGCTAACTCTTCTTGTGAAAGGTTCGCTAATAATACTTTGTTTTTAGAGAAAGTATCGTTTAATTCTGTTTGTAGAGAAGCTAATTCTTTTTCAGCTGCTTCTTGTTCAGCTAATTTTTCTTGTTGAGCTTCTTCTTTAGATTCTACTTGTTTTTTGTCCTCAGCTTGTTGTTGCATTAACTCGCGGTTTGCACCCATTAAGTCCATTACAACACCGATACGGCTAACCGCATCTGATAAGCTTTCAGCGTTTAATAAGAAATCTAAGTATGAACGAGCACCATTTGTTTGTACTGAACGAGCTTGTTCTTCTAAACGTGTGTTACGTTCTGCGATTACTTTTTCTAATTTAGCAATTTCAGTTTTTAATGTTTCAATTGCTTCTTGAACTTCAGCTTTTTTAGCTTGAGTTGTATCAATTTTAGTTTGTACATCAGATAATTCTTTCGCTAATGTATCGATTGTAGAATTAACTGCTGATTTTTTCTCATTGATGTTAGCGATTGATGAGTTAACTGTTTCGATTTTTGAATCGAAATCTTGCGCGTTAACTGATGGCGCTAAAGCTCCTAATGATAATACTGTTCCTGTTACTAATACTGTTAATAAACGTTTCTTCAAGTGATTCCCTCCAATGTTTCTCACTAATATATATTCGAAGTAGCCGGTCACGGCTTTTAATAAAACTTAACTTGGTACTATAATACCATAGGACTTTAGGCTGATGTTGATTTTCTTCGAATTGATAATACCTTGTAATAAAGCTGTAACATAACTCGAATGACTGACCTTTTTGATACATAAATGGTTATTTTTTGTGAAATATTACAGGGTAAAATGTGAATTTTTGAAGATTTTTAGCGTGAAAAAAGTATAAATTGATTCCAAAGAATCCTTGCGGATTTATTTATAATAACTGTAATGGGGGACCGGTTCGAGCCGAAGTCTCTCACCTTTAAAGCCTCAAAGCGGCCGTACAGAAAAATTTCTGACGGCCGCTATTTCGCATTTAATCCTATCCCTCATTACGGTTATTATAAAATCCGCCTACTCTTTGGAATCTTATTTTTTCTCCGCTTGAAAATAACTCTGCACATTCTGCGTTAACACAGCCAGAGCTTCTATGGTTTGAGCGAATGCTGGTTTAAATGGGAAATTTCTGGCTTTAGCATTCGAAATGCGCTCACTAAAACTTGAGTTTGGGAGCCAATAAATTCGGGCTTTTGACCAAAAAGTTATTTTACAATATAACGTATATGTCATATTGTGTTTTTTACATTTGCTTTTGAAATATGATTGTGTAGGCATTTATAGCATGTTTAAAAATCTATTTAAAACATTTTTTTAGTTCAAACTTTGTGAACTGCTCGTTATCGTCAGGTTAGTTAAGAATAATTTTCTAAGTGACTTTATATATAACAGGCACAGGATGATTCTAGAGAATACTGCGGATTTTATCATCACAGTAACGTGGTAGAGCATAAAAACGAGGGAGAAAGACAGAAATGTCATGGATACATTTGTATCTATGGCATTTCGTTTTCTTTCCCCCACAAAGTTGAATAGGAATGAGATAGCTGTTTACAGCTAGACTCATTCCATTCAACCACTGTGCTAAGAGGGCGTAGGATTGTTAATCCGTACTTAAAGTACTTTATAAAGTTAGACGCAGTAGCTGATTGAATTAAGCTTCATCACTCGTGATTCGCTTAATCCTAATCATCCTTGCGGAAATCCTTCACAGTGCGAAGGATTTGAAACCACTAAAAGAAACAGGACTCACACTGTGAGTCCTGTTTTGTCTTTGGTCTTACTCCCTCTTTGAGGCTTTTAAGGCGCAAGACCAAGGCTTGCGCCGGTGCAACGTTACAGTGATGATCATTAAATCCGCAAGGATTCAAAAGAATCATCCATAAGTCTTTTATTTCAACACCACTAAGAAGTATTTTTTCTTGCCGCGGCGAACGATGACGAAGCGTTCTTCGAAGGAGTGTTCTTTCGTCCACTCGAATTCGAGGTCCGTTACTTTTTCACCGTTGATAGAAATCGCGCCGTTTTGAATGTCTTCGCGTGATTGTCTTCTTGATGGTTCAATGCCAAGGTCCACAAGCCAAGTTGCTAGGTTTTGACTTTCTTTTGAACTTTCGAAGGTTGGCATGTTTTTGAAGCCTTGTTCGATTTCGTCGGCTGTTAATTGTTGTACGTTTCCTGTGAAGAGCGCGTTTGTAATTTTCTTCGCGTCTTCTAAGGCTTTTTCGCCGTGAACGAAGCGTGTCACTTCTTCTGCAAGGCGGATTTGAGCTTCACGTTTATGTGGTTCTGTCGCCACTTTTTCTTCGAGCGCTTCGATTTCTTCGCGTTCAAGGAATGTGAAGTACTTGATGTATTTAATCACGTCGCGGTCGTCTTGGTTTAACCAGAATTGGTAGAATTCGTATGGAGTTGTCTTTTCAGGATCAAGCCATACAGCACCACCAGCTGATTTTCCGAATTTTGTACCGTCTGATTTTAACATCAACGGAATTGTTAAACCGTATGCACGAGACTCTGCGCCTTCTACTTTACGGATTAACTCAAGCCCTGAAGTGATGTTCCCCCATTGGTCTGCACCACCGATTTGGACTTGCACGTCTTCTGTCTTGAATAAATGTAAGAAGTCCATTGATTGTAGGATTTGGTATGAGAATTCTGTAAATGAAATTCCCACTTCTAAACGGCTTGCGACTACATCTTTTGCTAGCATTGTATTCAAGTTGAAATGCTTCCCGTAGTCACGTAAGAAGTCTAATAATGATAAATCTTTTGTCCAATCGTAATTGTTTACAAGGCGTAATGTTGCTTGGTCTTCATCTGTTGTAAAGAATAATTTCTTCATTTGCGCTGTTAGTTTTTCAACATTGTGTTGAACTTGTTCCATTGATTGAAGCACACGTTCGCTCGTACGACCACTTGGATCTCCGATAGAACCTGTCGCTCCACCAATTAAGATGACTGGTTTATGTCCTGCTAATTGGAAACGACGAAGAATCATAAATGGAATTAAGTGTCCAATGTGCATGCTGTCTCCAGTTGGGTCTACGCCACAGTAGAGCGATACAGCCTTTTCGCTTGTTAAGGCACGTAAGCCTTCTTCATCTGTCATTTGGTTGATGGCGCCGCGCCATTCTAAATCATCGATAATGTTCATCTTGTTTCTTCCCTTCTTTCTTGTAAATAAAAAATCCCTAATAGCCAAAAAGACTATTAGGGACGATTTTCACCGTGTTAC
The DNA here is from genome assembly GCA_963526005.1 of uncultured Streptococcus sp. Lineage (GTDB taxonomy): Bacteria > Bacillota > Bacilli > Lactobacillales > Aerococcaceae > Granulicatella. The sequence continues at coordinate 12,973 of CAURMP010000015.1, forward strand.
CACCCTTGTTGACGATGCCAGGCATCATCCACTCGAGCATCCTTATCGCGGATGAGACGTCCTGACGGATCGCTCCCAAGTGTACTTCGCGGATGTGGGGGATTGTCTTGCACCAACCGACAATTCTCTTCTTTCTCCCGTGGACAACCACTACTGCGCTTGTTCATTGCTTCTATATGTGCATTTAGTATACGGCTTATCCTACTTGATGTCAATGACTACATTTCATCTGGAGCAGCTACGCCAAGAAGCGCTAATCCTTGTTTTAGGATGCTTGCTGTTGTTTGTACTAAAGCGATACGGCTGTTGAAGGCTTCATCTTCAACGAGTACTTTTGTATGTGCGTAATATTTGTTGAACGCTTGTGCTAAGTTGATAACGAATTTTGCAATTGCAGATGGTTCGCATTTTTCTTCAGCAAAGCGGACTACGTTTGGATAGTTTTCGATGAGTTTCAATACTTCCCACGCATCATCGTCTGTTAATGAGAACGCCTCTTTTGTATCGACAGTATGGTTGGCTTTACGTAAAATACTCATCGCACGCGCATGTGTATATTGTACGTATGGCCCTGTTTCTCCTTCGAATTGCACGACTTCTTCCAGTGCGAAGTCGAAGTTGTTTGTACGGTCGTTCTTCAAATCGTGGAAAATTACCGCACCCACCCCAACAGCGTGTGCTACAGCTTCTTTATTTTTAAGCGATGGATTTTTTGCTTCGATTTGTTTCAAAGCAAGTTCTGTCGCTTCTTTTAACACGCCTTCAAGAAGGATGATTTTTCCTTTACGTGTCGATAATTTCTTACCGTTCAATGTGATTAGTCCGAATGGAATATGAACGATATTTTCAGACCAAGGTAAGTTTAATTCTTTTAAGACTGCTTTTAATTGTTTGAAGTGGTTTGATTGTTCCATCCCTACCACGTAAATACATTTTGCAAAATCGTAAGTATTCTTACGGTAGTTTGCGGCTGCTAAGTCACGTGTCATGTATAATGTTGCGCCGTCTGATTTTTTAATTAACGCTGGTGGTAAATCATATTTTTCAAGGTCTACGATGGTAGCACCATTATCCACTTTTAGTAAGTTTGCGTCTTCAAGCATATCGACCACAACGTCCATCTTATCATTATAGAACGCTTCACCATTGTATGAATCAAAAGTCACACCGAGTAAGTCATACACGCGGTTGAATTCTTTTAAGGATTCGCTTCTGAACCATTCCCATAGACGAACCGCTTCTGGGTCTCCATCTTCTAGTTTCTTGAACCATGCACGACCTTTGTCATCTAATGTTGGGTCTAGTTCTGCTTCTTCGTGGAAACGAACGTATAATTTAATCAGTTCTGCAATTGGATCTGCTTTTACAAGCTCTTCGCTTCCCCATAATTTGTACGCTTCGATGAGTTTCCCGAATTGTGTTCCCCAGTCTCCTAAGTGGTTGATTCGAATTGGCTCGTAGCCCACTTTTTTCTCAAGGTTCGCAATCGCGTTCCCGATTACTGTTGAACGTAAATGTCCCATTGACATTGGTTTTGCAATATTTGGTGAAGACATATCGATCACGACTTTACGTCCTTGACCGTAATCCCAGTCACCGTAATGTTCTCCAAGTTCTAAGACTTCTTTTAAGACTTCATCGGCAAAAGCGCTACGTTCTAAAAAGAAGTTCGCGTATGGTCCCATTGCCTCTGCGCGTTCGATGTGCTTATCGCTTACAGCTTCCACGATTTCTGTCGCGATAGCTTGTGGTGCTTTACGTAAGACTTTTGCAAGTGTAAAAGCAGGGAAAGCGAGGTCCCCTTGGTTTGCGTATTTAGGCACTTCAATCATTGATACGATTTCATCAACGCTTAAATGCTCGCCGACTGTTTTTGCGATTTGTTCTGCAACAATTTTCTTGTAATTCATCTTTGTTCTCCTTTTCTTTGGTTTTTATACTCGGATATCCATTTGCACAAAAAAATCTCTATACGACGACAGTCATATAGAGACGAGAATTCCCGTGGTACCACTCTGCTTGCTCAAATTGAGCCACTTTACTCGGTAACGGCGAATCCGGATTATCCTACATTTCAAATAATCATTTCAAAAGTGCGGTTCATTTTTAATGAATGGTTGGCTTTCACCCTTCCAACTCGCTAATACATTCGGTTAAAAACTACTCTCTTTTTCATCAATTTTGCTATTTAACTGTCATCCACTGTATCATAACTAGCCTCATTTTGCAATTTTACTTCTCTTTGAAATAACGAATCCCATTGACGATTGACGACAGGGCAAATAATACTGCCACAATTCCGTAGAGGGGCTTCGAAACGAACGCTAAAATCACAAAGGCAATCGCACAAATGGCGTACACAATACATTGATATAAGTTTTGATTCATCCCTGTCACCTACTTCAATTTATCATGGTCATACGTGTGCACGAGTTCAAGCCCTGCAAAACGTTGTTGGCGAAGCGCTTCGTACACGACAATCGCTGCCGTATTCGATAAATTCAATGACCTTACATGCGTATCGTTCATCGGAAGACGCAAGCACTTCTCTTCGTTTTCACGCATAAACTCTTCAGGAAGGCCGGTTGTTTCTTTCCCGAACATGAAGAATTGCTCCTCGTCGCGGGCTAAATCCATCTCATCATACGTATGGTTGGCGAATTTTGTAATTAAATATAATGGACGTTCTCCTAAATACTCCAGGAACGCTTCGAGGGATTTGTGATACGTAATATCGACATCGTGCCAATAATCAAGCCCCGCGCGTTTTAAGTGCTTGTCATCTGTCGAGAATCCAAGCGGTTCAATCAGGTGCAGTGGCGAATTCGTCGCCGCACAGGTTCTTGCGATATTCCCAGTATTGGCTGGGATTTGTGGTTCAAATAATACGATATGATTCACCGTCATTTGGTTGCCTCTTCTCTATATTTTTCTTGTAAGACTACAATTGCTTTGTCTAATTCTTCAATTAACTCGATGTCTTCCTTCGACGGATTTTCGAGCGATTCGAGTTTCTTCGTTGCTGCTGCCTTTTGCTCTTTAAAATAATGAATCATCTCTTCATTCGACTCATTCACGATTTCTGCAACAGCCCATGCAGCGGTTCCCTTCATCACGGGACGCATATCTTCTTTCATGACACGAAGCAGCAGTGGAACTGCCGTTTTATCGCGGTAGTTGGCCAGCGCAATAATCGCATTTCGTTGCAACGGCTTCTTTCCACGCCACGATCCAGCCATTTTGCCAAAGCGCTCCTTGAATTCCTTGTTCGAAATCGTCACGAGCGGCTTCAATAGCGGATGCGTCTCTTCAACGGACGGCTCCATTTCTGGATGCAAGTGGAAATCTTTTCCCTTATTATACGGACACACTTGTTGACAAATATCACAGCCGTAAATTACATGCCCGATTTTTTTACGAAACTCTTGCGGCATAAAGCCCTTCGTCTGCGTCTGATACGACAAGCATTTCATGGCATTCATACGTCCGTCACCTAGTAGTGCACCCGTTGGACAGAAATCCACACAGCGCGTACAATCGCCGCACCCGTAGTCCACCATCTCGTCGGTTGGAAACTCGATATTCGAAATCAGCTCCCCAAAGTAAACGTACGAGCCAAATTCCTACGAAATGAGAAGTCCATTTTTTCCGACAAAGCCAATTCCTGCACGCTCAGCCACGCGCACATCGATTAATTCACCCGTGTCGACCATCGGCTTAAACCTAGAGTCTTCGTCTTGAACTTCTTCCTTGATATAGTTAATCAGTGCTTCCATGCGTCTTGAGAGAATAAAGTGATAATCCTCCCCCCACGAAGCCCGCGCAAAGGCCCCGCGACGCTCTCCTTTCACACGTTCCGGCTTATTCTTTGGAAGTGTCGGATATGCCAGCGCGATGGAAATAATGGTTTTTGGAGTATCGAAGATTTTCTCAGGATAAATACGCTCTTCTAGCACTGGATGCTCAAATCCTGTCGTATGGCCGAGTTCTTTGGAACGGCGCATACTCTCTTCTAAGTGCGTAAACGGCTCGGCAGAAGCAAAACCAATCTTATCGATGCCAAGCTCTTTACTTTTAGCGATAATTTTCTGTTTTAAGACTGCTGTATCCATCAAAAACCTCCTCTCTTTCTTCCTATCTATTGTACTATACTTCTCTTTTATCACAAAGTGTCTAAATTTTGAGTAAAAAAAAACGCTAGCCTTCGGTGTAAACACTGCGAAAGTTAACGTTAGTCGAACATCAATTGCCGTGCAAAATCAATTACAGAGCAAAAGATTATTTGTATAATAGCGCTTTTCTCAGAAAAAATCAACTGAAAAGTTAAGAAATTCTAACGTTTTTGAGAATTTTTTTATCGCTCCCCAAGTTATCTTGAATTTTCATCAAAAAATCCTTCTGTTATGCGCCTTATGAACATAATAAA
>CAURMP010000016.1:0-17074 GCA_963526005.1 uncultured Streptococcus sp.
GTCCTTGTGATTCACCTTTGGACGCAGCAACAACTCACTTTTAGCCTCTTCGTCAACGAACTCTTGCTTGTCACCATTGGGGCAGGTGTCGCGATTTTACTGAACTGGTATATGCCATCGTATCGCCAAGAAATCGAACGTGTCCGAGAGGAAATTGAAGATAAAATGCGTGAAGTTCTCTTGAAGATGTCAGGATTCCTGACGATTGGAAATGGAAGAAATGATGGCGAAGTGCTTCAGTTGTTGAAGGAAAAGTTGAGCGAGGCACGCGAATATGTACGACTCGAAGAGGAAAATCATTTAACCAAAGAAGTGACTTACGATTATCAATATTTCGAAATGCGCCGCGATCAAAGCAAGCTCTTGGAAATCATGGCTGCTAACTTAAACGAGTTCTGCTGGGACGGAGAAGAGATGGCGATTCTGTCGGGGATGTTTAAACAGACCGCACAGCAGTTGGCGGAACAAAATACGGCGAGTCAATTAATCGATGACATTGAAGACTTGTTGGAACATTTTCGCGAACGACCACTGCCACAAACGCGTTGTGATTTCGAAAAACGTGCGCAGTTATATCAGTTATTACGCGATTTGAAACGATTTGTACAATTGAAAGTCGATTTCTTCCAAATGTATGGCGTTCATTATTTCAAGAAGGTCGGAGAAAAGGAATAGGGACTATTGCTCTTTGTACAGGAGGCAGGAATTTATCCGACGTTGGCTTTTTAAAACAAACGATTCGAACAATTCATCTTTAACCTTGTTTTTCTATGAGAAAGACAAGGTTTTTTGTGTATTTACGCGGATATACTAGAGCTGACACTAAATTAGGAGGATAAATTATGGAAGGAAAAGGGTTAGCGGAGGTTGTCCATTTAGCAAAGGAGGATGAAGAGGAAGCAATCACCGAATTATTGCGGCGTTTTGACCCATTGATTATGAGCATTCATCACCATTATTTTTTTCATGAAATGGATCAAGACGATTTTGCGCAGGAAGCCCGTATCATGATGCTTCGGGCGGTGCATAAGTACGATGAGAATCATGCCGTCTCATTTGCTGGATATTACCAGCGCTGCTTGAAAAATCTAGCGGTGGAGTGCCTGCGCAGGGAACACAGGCAGCGGCTCATTCCACACGAGTTAGTCGTTCGCGGAGAAAAGGCGGAACTCGCATTACTCTCGGCATCGGTGGATTCGTGCGAGCGGCAAGTGCTTTTGCATGAAGAGGCGGAGGAATATTTTCACCACCTTTCCCGCTTTGAAAGGGATGTGTTTTTAGGAGTGTTGGACGGGGCGACGTTTGAGGAGATGGCGGACCATTTTGATAAATCGGTCACGTCCATCAAGGGAGCTCACAAGCGGTGCAAGAAGAAATTCAAAGACTATATTGGAGAAGGGTGACGCTAAAAGTAGACGGATTTATTTTGCTGGTTATTTTTTTAAAGCTATGACTACCAATCTGAAACGGTTTGTAGTACAATAGCTCGTGGCGATTTTTTGGCCGATGAGGTTCGAAACCATCCCTCAATAAAAAACTAGGAGGCAGTAACATGCAAAATAAAAAAACAAAATTGATTGTTATTAACGCAATCATCGCAGCGCTTTATGTGGTCGTAACATCTTTAACAGCATTTATGTCATTTGGAAATATTCAATTCCGTATCGCAGAAATGCTAAACCACTTATTCGCTTTTGACAAAAAATACGGAATCGGTGTGGTTGCCGGTGTATTACTTGTCAACTCAGTATTTATGTCAGCATCTGGTCTAGGTTGGTATGACTTAGTATTCGGATTAGGACATTCTATTGTTTCATTCGCTATCAGCGCACTCATCTTCAAATCAGTGAAAGATGTTAAAACACGTATGTTTGTTTTAGCAGGTGTCTTCAGTGTGATGATTTTCTTAGTAGCGATTGAATTGAACTTAGCGCTAGAATTACCATTCTGGTTAAGCTATGGTGAAACATTCTTTGGTGAAATCGTCGTATTATTAGCGGGTATTCCGTTGATGACGGCATTAAACAAAGCCATCGATTTGAAAAAATTAATCAATGATTAATCAACAGACGTCCGAGCATGTGCTTGGGCGTTTTTTGATTGCAAGAACTCACTATTTTATGTAGAGTTAAGAGGAGACCTAAAGGAGGAATACAAATGGAGTTATTAAGCATTCCAGTAGGACGTTTGGAAGAAAATGTCTACTTTTTAATTGATGAGAATAAAGAAACAGTGATTTTTGACCCAGGTGCACAAGCCGAGGACATCAAAGAATTGATTAAAGAGGAAGGATTAAAGCCTGTTGCGATTGTATTAACACATGCGCACGGAGACCACATCGGAGCCATTGACGCGCTTCGTGAAGAGTACCATATTCCAATGTATATGAACGAGTTGGAGAAAGTATTTTTAAACGATCCTGAATTGAACCGTTCATACTACTCTGGCGAAAATATTACAGTGAAGCCAGCGGACGGTTATTTCCCTAAAGAAATGGGTAAATGGAAAATCGGAAGCTTTGAACCAGAATTAGCCCATATTCCAGGACACTCACCTGGTGGAACGATCTTTATTTTTAGAGAAAATGGATTCGTCATCGGTGGAGACGTGATGTTTAAAGGCAGCGTTGGTCGTAGTGATTTCCCATACGGAAGCCATAAAGAGTTAATGGAAGGCATCTATAAATATTTATTGCCATTACCTGCTGAAACAGTGATTTTCCCAGGACACGGGGAACCAACAACGCTAAAAGATGAAATTGCGACAAACCCATTCTTAAATGGCGCAACAAGATAAGAGGCGAAATTATGATTTTTGATACGCATACGCATTTAAATGTATCTGCGTTTGAAGGCGAAGAAAAAGAGGTCATCGCGCGTGCAAAGGAGCTAGCAGTGACGCGCTTTGCGGTGGTGGGATTCGATACGGACACGATTACGCGTAGTCTGGAGCTTAGCGAAGAGTTCAAAGAAGTGGTTTCCATTATCGGATGGCATCCAACTGAAGCTTACCGCTATCATAAAGAAATCGAAGAATGGCTACAGGAACGTCTGACGCATCCGCAAGTGGTTGCGATGGGAGAAATGGGCCTGGATTATTATTGGAAAGATTCAACGCCAGAAGAACAAGATAAGGTGTTCCGTCGCCAAATCGCGATTGCCAAAGAAATGAAACTGCCGATTGTGATTCATAATCGCGATGCGACAGAAGATTGCTACAAGATTCTAAAAGAAGAAGGTATTCAAGATATCGGGGGTATCATGCATAGTTATAATGGCGATGTGGAATTTATGAAACGTTTCTTAGACTTAGGCATGCATATTTCCTTTAGCGGGGTGACGACGTTTAAAAATGCGCCGCAAGTCCGTGAATGTGCAAAATTAGTTCCATTCGACCGTATGTTAGTGGAAACCGATGCGCCGTATTTAGCGCCCGTTCCTTACCGTGGAAAGAGAAACGAACCCGGCTATACGCGCTATGTCGTTGAGACAATTGCCAAAGAGCGTGGCCTCACTTGGGAAGAAGTAGCGCATCAAACGACACAAAATGCCATCAAGCTATTCCGCATGGAAGAAAGAGGCTTGCTATGAATCCAGTCATTGTCGTAGAAGGGCGAGACGATACAAGACGCTTGAGAGAAATCTATCCGGATATCGAAACGATTGAAACGAACGGATCGGCAATTGACGAAGAAACGATTGCACTCATTCAAAAGGCGCTGCAAACGCGTGAAGTGATTGTGTTTACGGACCCTGATTATCCAGGAACTCGTATTCGAAATATTATCCAAGAGCGCGTACCTGGCGTCAAGCATGCCTTTATCGAACGCGAAGAAGCCGTCAGAAAAGACAATCATAAGAGCCTTGGAGTAGAACACGCGAGTACCGCATCTATCCAGCGAGCGCTCGAATCGGTGCATGAGATTTCAACAGAAGCAGGAGAACCAGTGATTTCGCAGGCAACACTGATGGCGCTTGGGTTTATCGGACGACCGGATTCAGCAACAAGACGTCAAAAGGTGGCGGATTTTCTAAAAATTGGCCATACGAATGGAAAACAGTTCGCGAAAAGATTACAATTATTTGGTATTACAGAAGAACAATTAAGGGCGGCACTTGAGGCTGTCTTAGAAAATGAGGACAAACATGAATGAAATAAAGGATATCGCGACGCCGAAAAGAACGCGCGAGATTATGGAACGTCATGGGCTAACGGTAAAGAAGAGTCTAGGGCAAAACTTCCTGATTGAACCGAATATTTTAACGCGTATGCTAGAAGTGGCAGGAGTCGATAAAACAACAAACGTCATTGAAATCGGACCAGGGATTGGTGCGTTGACCGAACGTCTAGCAAGAGAAGCCAAACAAGTGCTGGCGTTTGAAATCGATGGCCGTTTATTGCCGGTGCTCGATGAAACATTGGCTCCATACGATAATGTAACGGTCGTTCATAGCGACATTTTGGACGTCGACTTAGAGCAAGTCATCGGAGAGCATTTCGACATCAACGAGCCGTTATTAGTCGTTGCCAACTTGCCGTACTATATTACAACGCCAATCATTATGAACTTATTGGAATCGAAATTGCCAATCGATGGGTTTGCGATGATGATGCAAAAAGAAGTGGCACAACGAATGACCGCTGAGCCAAATTCGAAGGCTTATGGCTCGCTCACGATTGCGATTCAATATTTTTGCGAGGCGAGCATTGGATTTATCGTGCCAAAGACGGTCTTCAATCCAGCTCCGAATGTGGATTCTGCGATTTTGGTGTTAAAACGTCGCGAAAAACCACTAGTGGAAGTGAAAGACGAAGCGAAATTCTTCGCGCTCGTGAAAAACAGCTTCGTACAACGTCGTAAAACGTTATGGAATAATTTAGCCAAAGCCTACGTTGGAAATAGCCATACAAAAGAAAGCTTAGCCGCTGCGCTAGAAGCTGCAGGTATTGACCCATCTAGACGTGCAGAAACACTGACGATTGAAGAGTTTGCAAAATTGAGTAATAACTTTTAGTGTATATTTAAAATAAAATAGCCCTGAAGCATATATTATGTTTCAGGGTTATTTGTTATTTGAAATTGGATAAAATAAAGTGATTATATTGAGTTATTCTAGATGTTCAATAGCATATTCTGCTTCCTCGGCAGTAAACTTTTCTCCATGTTCTGAAACGAGTTGATCTCTAATGGCATCAGTAGACATATTCATCATATCTTGATATTGTTTTGCTTTTTTTAGTGCATTTTCTTTATAATCCCATTGAAGATTATCGATAGCGTATTGAGCAGCTTCTGCTGGAAACTTTTCTCCGTGTTCAGAAGTTAGTTGATCATAAATTCCTTGTTTTGACATTGACATAAGTTGTGCATATGATTTCGCCTTGGCTAGAGCGTTTTTAAATTCTTTAGGCACCTTTGCTTGGGTAGTAGGTTGCTCAGTTGTAGATGTTACAGTGGTTGGTTGCTGCTGAGTTGTAGGTTTCTCCGAAGAGGCTGCAACTTGCTTTTTAGTGTCTGTTGTAGAGCTAGTGCTAGTTTGTTGTGTAGACTCTACAGTGTTTTGTTTAGTAGCGCTTGGTTTATTAATCTGTCCATAGATTATAAAAAAGAGTACTAAACCTATCCAAAAGTATTTATTTTTAAAAATTTTCATTTATATCTCCCCCTTGTTTTTGATTATACGTACTAAACTAAACGATGTAAAGGCTTTCTTAAAGAAAAATGCTAAAAAGATTCATCTATAAAATATATTATTTTTATTTTTTGAAAAATATATAAAAAAAGTGTTATTTTAGTAAGGGAGCAATCCGTAAGGAACCTTAGGTATTATCTTTTACACGCAAAGTTATTAAAAAATATTTTTAAATAACTATTGCTTTTTACGAATCGCGGGAGTATACTCTAATTAAAGATAAATTTAAATAGAAAGAAGATGAGATCATGGCAGTGAACGAAGTAATGGCCGCTCTTTCTGATGAAACGCGTCGCCAGATTTTGGAAATCCTGCGAAAAGGGAAGACCAACACCGGTGACCTCGCCACGATGATTGGGATGACGCCGCAAGCTTTATCCTATCACCTTAGAAAGCTAAAAAGTGCTGATTTAATCTACGAAACACGCTATAAAAACTTTATTTATTATGAATTGAATTTGACCGTACTGGACGAAGCGATTGTATGGATCAATCAAATTATTGGGGGAAAATAACATGGAACAAGTAAAACAATTTAAAAAATATGCCTATCTCGCATTGATGTTCGCACCACTCGTTGTATCACTCTTTGTGGTATGGTTCTTACCTGAAACGATTGTATCGCGTATGGACTTGGCGGGGAATGTGACGGCAACGGCAAGTAGATTCTCAATCTTTCTCTTCCCAATTCTTGTAGCGATTCTTGGGTTTGCGATTCGTGTTGCAAGCTCATCTCCAAAACTAACAGGGGGCAATGTAAGAACGGCTCGCTCAATTAGCTGGATTCTCTTATTGTTATTGAATGTCATTGCTTACTTCCAATTCTGGTTATACCTAGGTGGAATGACAGCAGGTGCGCAAATGAGCCGATTCATCACATTTATTCTAGGGGTATTCTTTATCCTTATCGGAAATCTAGCGCCAAAAATTAAAGAGAATTCAAAACACTTTGGGTTCCGCGCTTCATGGCTTAAAAACAATGACGCAGCCTTCCGTAAAACACAACGATTCTTCGGAATTGCCTCTGTAGTGGCAGGTGTCCTCATGATGCTTACAGGAATCTTCATGGGAAATAATGTTGCAATTCTTGTCGCAACGATGATTATGATTATTTTAATCGCAGTGACGGGTGGTTATTCTTACTACATTGCAAATATTGAAGCAGCATAAAAGAAAATAAGCTTTCATCTTCAAAAAGATGAAAGCTTATTTTTTTATTTTATTCTAGACTAGTCCTTCTGGCAGCACGACTGTAATGTCTTTTTCATGCATTTCAAAGTCGATAGCCCATCGACAGTTAAATTTTATAGTATCAGTTTGCTCGTTATAAGTGAGCAATCCAATCGTATTTAACGCACTCTTATGACAAAGCAATAATTTTTTATTACTTATATCCATTACTGTGTCGATGTTAGGTGAGATATGAATAGAATAAGTTCCTAATTTTATTGTCTCCATTTTTACTCCTCCATTAAATCAATAGCATCACGATTCAGATTCAGAAAAGAATACTCTTCTTTTTTTAACGGAATTATTTGAATGTTTTCTTCCGCAATTCTTACTTTCATCAACCCGAGATTCGTGAAGTGTAATTGTTTAGTTTCTGGGCAGATATATATACGTGCAGTACTGTGATAAGTAGGTGGAGTTAATACTATTAGCTCTTCGTTTTCTTGATGAATCACTTCAAAAGAAAGCGGAATTTGAACTGTATAATCTCCAATGAAAAAATTTTGGAATGTCATTCTATCCCCCCTAAATGATGACTGTGTCCTTCAAAATCAGGGTGAAGTATGTATTGAAATTCATCAGGAAACGCTATTTCGACGAAAATTTGATGGTGTTGAATCATGTAAGATGAGTTACCACCATTGATAATATCACAGCTGTCTGTGTCAGAGTTATATAGGATAAATAAGTAAGTTTGAAGAGTGCGAGAAGATAAAATCTTTAACCCTTCAGGTAACTGAAACCCAAGTAAATCTGTGCCTAGATGCACTGTATAATTTCCTAGAGTAAAAACTGACATAGTTGACCTCCTGTTACGGTCTTAGGTAATTTCCATACATATCATAGGGACCAATGCTAGTTCCATTTCGGTTAAAAAGTTTCTAGAACCTCGCGCTTGTTGTAAATATCCGTTGTACAAAATTATTAATGAGTTAATAAATAGTAAATGGTGCTTCCTACAAAATAAGTGAGTAAACCTAAAACTCCAGCAATAAAATATCCCTTACGATCGTCTTTCATGATAGTTCCTCCTTTTGAATGGATGTTATTTTGTAGTGCTATTTCAAGCTTAGACTAACATATGTAAGCGTTTTTGTAAATGATTATTTTCCGAATTCTGTAAGAACATTTGCGTTTTAACACACTTGATTTTTATTGTTATATTAATAATCGTGCACTTTTTAGTTTAGGGGCTATCTGTGCTATAATAGAAAGGTACATATTGGTGGAAGAGAGGTTAACTTTATGCAAATAAATTGGGACAGTTTATTTTCATGGGGGAGTTTTCGCAATCTGATTGATATTCTGATTGTGTGGTATATACTCTATAATATTTTAGTCATTATTAAAGGAACTCGTGCGATTAACCTAATGAAGGGAATTGCGGTAATCGCAGCAATTAAGTTCCTCAGTTTCTTCCTTGGGTTGAACACCTTGGACTGGATTATGAACTTCGTGATTCAATGGGGAGTTGTGGCGGCGCTGATTGTTTTCCAACCGGAAATTCGTCGTGGGTTAGAGCACATCGGTCGTTCAAACTTCTTCTCTCGTAAATACGAAAGTGCGAACGAAGCAGAAGTCATGATTTCCGAATTGAATACAGCGATTCAATATATGGCGAAACGTCGTATCGGAGCGTTGATTTCGATTGAACAAGGAAACTCATTGGAAGAGTTTATCAATACAGGGATTCCGATTCATTCAGATATCTCGAATCAGTTGATCACGAATATTTTCATTCCAAACACACCGCTTCACGATGGGGCTGTGATTATTCGTGACTATAAGATCGCCGCAGCAGCGTGCTACTTGCCACTTTCTGAAAATAAGATGATTCCGAAAGAATTAGGAACGCGTCACCGTGCCGCTATCGGACTGAGTGAAGTGAGCGATGCGATTACAATTATCATTTCTGAAGAAACAGGGAAAGTCAGCGTTGCGATTCGTGAAAAATTACACCGTGAGTTAAGTTCAAGCGAATTAGTAGAGGTTCTATCTGAACAACTAGTGGTTGAAGACCAAGGAGATGCAGAGCCAACGATTGTTCGTTGGGTACGTGACTTCTTCAAAGGAGGTCGTTCAAATGGCTGAATGGATGAATCGTAAATCATTCTTACTAGTGATGTCGTTTATTTTAACCATCTTCCTATTCGCGTTAGCAACCGACGCGAATGGAGGCTTGCGTTCATCATCATTAAATCCACAATCAAGTTCGAATACAATTACGAATGTACCGATTTACGTGGATATCAACAGTGATGAATATGCGGTCACAGGACTACCAGATTCTGTTGCGCTACGTCTGGAAGGCCCAAATAGCTTAATTTTAAGCACAACAGGAAATGGAACTTATCGTGTGAAAACTCCTAACTTAACAGAATTAGGAGAAGGAAAACATACGATTACGTTGGAAGTGACAGGATTACCGACAGGAGTTCATGGAATCGTGTCTCCAGAAACAGTAGAAATTAACATCGAAAAGATTACGACGAAGGAAGTTCCAGTTGTCGTGAAGGCCGATGCTTCAAGTATTGGAAATGGTTATCAAGTCGGCGAAGGAGTCGCTTCACCAGCAACTGTAACGGTGAAAGCAGCAACATCTATCGTGAACCAAGTCGATAAAGTCGTCGCAAATGTTGCGATTCCTGAAGGAACAAAAACAGACTATACGACTACGGCTCAATTACAAGCATTAGATGCAACAGGAAAACCGGTAGCGGTGAAAATTGATCCAGAACGCGTACAAGTTCGCGTGTCAATTTCATCGAGTCAAAAGACCGTTCCATTAGTCTTAACGACAACAGGATCTTCATCGAACTATTCATATTTATTGAATTCTACTACTAAGCAAGTTACAATTTTAGGAGCTCAGTCGAGCTTAGACCAAATCAAGGCAATACCTGTATTGGTGGACGTGAGCAATATTACGCAGTCGACAACTAAAACAATTACGTTGACGCTGCCTTCAGGGGTGCATAGCATTTCACCTGAAACCATCGAGGTTACAATTACGGTGACAAGGAATAGTCTAACGTCGACAGAGGCGTCGACCACACAAACTGTGACAACAGAAGAACCGTCAGAAACCACACAAGAACAAACAACACAAGCCCGATAATGGGTGAAGGAGAACAACACAATGGGGAAATATTTTGGAACAGATGGCGTTCGCGGAGTAGCGAATGCAGAATTAACACCTGAATTAGCATTTAAACTAGGTCGTTACGGCGGTTACGTTTTATTGCAACAAGCGGAAGGAAACGCACATCCACGCGTATTAGTGGGGCGTGACACTCGTATTTCAGGCCAATTATTAGAGCATGCTTTAATCGCAGGATTACTTTCTGTAGGGATTGAAGTAATGCAACTTGGAGTCATTCCAACTCCAGGTGTTGCGTACTTAACACGTATGCAAGGGGCTGTAGCTGGGGTTATGATTTCAGCGTCACACAATCCAGCACAAGATAACGGCATTAAATTCTTTGGTTCAGACGGTTTCAAATTAACCGACGAAACTGAAGCACAAATCGAAGCATTATTAGATGCTAAAGAAGATACATTACCACGCCCTTCAACAGATGCATTAGGAACAGTGGATGAGTATTTAGAAGGAACATTGAAATACAGCCAATTCTTACAAAATACGGTAGAGTCTTTATCTGGAATTAAAGTAGCACTAGACGGAGCGAACGGAGCAACGGCTTCAATGTTAACACGCTTATTCGCTGATTTAGACACAGACTTCCACACAATGGGTGACAAACCAAACGGCGTGAACATTAACGATGGCGTTGGATCAACACATCCAGAAGCGTTAGTGGCATTCGTGAAAGAAACAGGAGCAGACCTTGGATTAAGCTTCGATGGAGACGGCGACCGCTGTATCGCAGTGGATGAAAATGGCGAAATCGTTGATGGCGATAAAATCATGTTCATCCTTGGTAAACACTTCAAGAATCAAGGAACGCTAAGCAAAGATACAATCGTATCAACGGTGATGAGTAACTTAGGATTCCATAAAGCGGTGGAAGCAGAAGGCATGGTTGCCCTTCAAACAGCTGTAGGTGACCGTTACGTTGTTGAAGAAATGCGTAAAAACAACTACAACTTCGGTGGAGAACAATCAGGACATATCGTTATCCTTGATTTAAACACAACAGGGGATGGCTTACTTTCAGGAATTCAATTAATGAATGTGATGAAACAAACTGGCAAATCATTAAGCGAATTAGCAAGTGAAGTGCCAACATACCCACAAGAATTAGTGAACATCCGTGTGAGCGATAAAAATGGCGTGATGGAAGTTCCAGCGATTAAAGAAGTCATCGATGCTGTTGAAGCAGAAATGGCAGGAAACGGCCGCGTTCTTGTACGTCCAAGTGGTACAGAGCCGCTTGTTCGTGTCATGGTAGAAGCCCCAACAGATGAACTGGTTCACGACTACGTTACACGTATCGCGGATGTTGTTCGCAAAGAAGTTGGAATTGACTAATTTTAGAATAAACGATAAGGAAAGAGAGCTTTGAAAAAGCTCTCTTTTTTGTTGTTGGAGATTGAAAACGAAATTTGGGAAAATGAGATGTGTCGCTTCAAACCTTGTGGATACAAGAATTCTTAAAATAAATTAACAAATGTTAACTTTATTGTTATAATAGAATCGAGTTAAAATGCGAAATTTAAAGGAGAAAAATATGAAAAAAACATATACAAGAATTGTTCATTTAGTGATGTTAATGAACTTATTCCTTGCGAGTGCTCTACCGGCAAGTGTAGTCGCGGTAGAACAGCTAGAATCGACTACCTCTCAAGAGACAACAACTGCAAGTACGGAAGCTACTACTGAAACGTCGCAATCAACAGAACAGGTATCTGAAACGGCGGTAGCGCCAGAAGGTACGGCGAATACAACGGAAGTCGCTCGTATCCGTGGCAAACGGGATACTTCAGCAGTAGGAAAAAACTCCGTTAAAATCTCCACTTCAACGGGAGCAGAAGACTGGCCACTATCGATGCGTGTGGGAGAAGTTTCATTAGATGCGCAAGGATTAACAGGAACTCTCACAGATTCATACATTGATATTCGTTATGAAGGGAAATATATCGATACTTTTAAAGTTGGGAATGCTAGCTTTATTAAAGATGTCGAATATTTAACAGAAGGAAATGACAGAATTGCTCGTGTGCATTTGAAAGAGCTCGATTCAACTACTTCTGTAACGTTCTCTTATACAATGAACTTCAAAAAAGGATTGACGCCTAAAGGGTATGAAGTCAGTGCGAATGTTTCTTGGAAACAAGAAGACGGGACAGTGATTAAAGAAGCAACAGGCGACGCAACTTTCCGTGTGAAAACATTGGATATGAATGTATTGAAGCTTCCAGGAAATGATTACTATTCCTATGATGGCACTAGACAATACGGCGGAACATCGAATGCAAATGGCTATATCGATAATCCGGAATATGTTCTTTTCAAATTCCGTGCAGACTTTAACCATGAAGGAACTTGGCATCAAAGAAATCGACTCATGGAAAAGATTGTCGTGAAGGATACACTTCCAACTTATACGGATGAACAAGGAAATACGAGAACGGCACAATTTGATGCATCTAAAAATCCAGGTTGGACAGATAATGGGGATGGTACGGTTTCGTATACCATCACAGCAGACAATATGCAAGAAGCCAATGCGCTGAATCAATTAGCAAAACTAGAATTGTATTTAAAATTCCCAGGAGCTAAAACCGGCGATAAGGACTATTACTTGAACCATGTGAAAGTAGATTGGCATCCATTTAATGAAACGCCAGCGGACCAAAAATCAGCAGAAGATGATGTAACGATTCGCTTGCGTCCAAATCTTCTTCCAGGGAATTTCACGGTGAAACGTGGAGAGAACAAGTTGAAGATTCGCGAAGGTTCAAACCACGACATGACGAAAAATAGTATGGGTACGTATTTGATTGAAATGAACAACCAAACACCATACCCAATTACGGAATTAACGATTGAAGATAAAGATCTTGATCCACAATTGTTCTTCTACAGCATTAAGGCGTTATATGGCCCAGCTGAAAAAGTGCAATTCTTTGCAGTGGATAAAGATGGTAACGAAACAGAAATTGCACCTGAAGAAGTGGTGGATAAGGCAGCTGTTCAACAAAATAAAGATACGGCAGCCAAAGTACAATCTGGAGAAATCACGAAAGAACAAGCCCCACAAACACAACAAACGATTAAGAAAATTATCATCCGTCTAAAAGATGGGAAACAAATTGATCCAAACGAAGGCTTTACTTTCCGTATGCATGTTTCTACAGGAGTCCTTTATGACAATGCTTCTTTATTAAATAAAGACTTCCCAAATACAGCGAAATTTACAGGGAAGCTTTTGACTACAGAAGGTAAAGAGATTCCATTTAATTCAGAACATATCGGTAAGATTCAAGCGGAAGAGCTTGCGATCAAGATTGGACTAGCAAAAACAACGACAAACAACGATACAGGAGCCGTTGATGAAGTGGTTGAATACAATATTTCAGCGGACTTCTTCTCACTTCCTTCAGTTGTTGAGTTTGAGAATCCTCGTTTTATCGACTTATTACCAGAAGGAATTAAGTTTGAAGAGTTGAAAAACTCAAATATTCCAGTAGACGTTGAAGTGATTGACAACTACAATGACTCGAATCGTCAGGCTGTTATTTTCAAATTAAAAGAAAAAGTGGAGCCAACAAAACTCGCTTATCCAAAAATTACGTTCAAGGCGCGTATCACGTCAGAAGCAACTCCTTCGTCAGTAGATACATTCAAGAAAAATGAAAACCGTGTCTACTTTGTAACCGATAAGGAAAGCATTGATGATAAAACCTTTATTCAGTTAAATGGCAAGGGCGAAGTGGATGAGTACGATGTCAATGGCAACGGAGATAAGACAGAACGTCTTGTAGGAGCTCGTTCCAACACCATTGTGACAGTACCAACTCAAATTCGTTCTGAAAAATTAATCAAAAAAGATACAGATACGGTTTGGAACAAGACGCTTCAATTGATGGACTATGAAGAAAACTTCAAGTACCGTCTCCGTACGGTGAATAACACGAACGAGACCTTCCGTCACTTTGTGCTTTATGACAAATTGCCAGTGAAGGGTGATGTTCATGGCTTTGCCAATATCGTGACTGGACCGGTCGTTGCACCAAGCGGATTTAAAGTCTATTACAATACTGGTTCCGATTTACCAGACAATCCAGCAGAAGGTGTGAATGCAGACGGCTGGGTAGAAAACGTGGACGACTATAGCAAAGTAACCGCGCTGAAAATCGTGATGGTTAATCCAGAAGTTATCGAACCAGGAGAAGATATCAACTTCGATGTTCCGATGAAATCGCCAGCTTATGAAGAGAGTGGAGAGTTGAACGGAAAGATTTCTTCTAACACGTATTACGTCAACCGTGACGCGGCAGATTTAACAAACTTTGGGGTATCGAATACGGTTCAAAACCAATTACCTCAGTACTTCCTTGTTAAAAAAGACTGGAAAAATCGCAGTTCAGAAGTCACAAGTATTACGATGGAATTGTATCGTGAGTCTGAACCAGATAAAGTCGTTGCCACTATCGAGTTAAACGAAGAAAACGGCTGGAAAGGTACGTTGAAGAAGACGAGCAAAGATACCATCATCGATCCAAATATTAAGGATTGGAAAGTTCGTGAGAAATTACCAGAAAACTACGGTGATGACTACGAAGGCTCTCAAGAAAAATCGACTCAAGGATTCTATGTCTTGAATAAACGTGCGGAAACGCAGCATACTGTAGAAAAAGCTTGGAATGATAACGAAGATAAATTAGGTCTTCGTGCTCCAATTACGGTTCAATTGAAACAAAATGGAGTGGCTTATGGTACTCCAGTGACATTGAATGCAGCCAATGGTTGGAAATATACCTTTACAGGACTACCAAAATCACTCAATGGGAAAGCGTATGAATATACAGTGGATGAAATTTCAGTGCCTGCTGGATATTACAATGAAGTGAAGACGGAAGATGGTAAAACGACAATTACGAACCATCTAGTGGATCCAGTGAAAGTAGACCTTATTTTCACGAAGAAATTAGAAGGACGTTCAATCGTCGATGGAGAATTCACTTTCAACTTGTTGAATGGAGATGGAGAAGTTCTAGCGACAACAACAGCACAAGCAAATGGAACGATTACATTTAAAGATGTAACATTTGAAAAAGCTGGAACGTACAAGTATAAAGTCGTGGAAGTCGCAGGAACCGATGAAACAATTCAATACGATTCAACCGAAAAAGAAGTTACGATTACGGTCGCTCAAGACGGAAATGCTTATGTGGCATCTGTAGCGTATCCTGAAGAGAAAGCCTTCAATAATACGTATACACCGCCAACGACAACAACTGAAGAACCGCCAACGACAACAACTGAAGAACCGCCAACGACAACAACTGAAGAACCACCTGTTACAACAACTGAAGAACCGCCTGTCACAACAGAGGTACCTCCAACACCAAAACAACCGGGGTTACCAAATACAGGTACAGAAAGTGGAGTTGTAGCATTCGTCGTAGCGTTGATGAGTACAGTTGCAGGGCTCGTCGTTTTGACAAAGAAAAAAGAAATGAATGCTTAATGCAATGAAGAAAAGTCTAGGTGTTTTGATATGTACCCCCTTTACTGGACAAACCAGTAAAGGGGGTATTTATTATGCGTTACTCATTTGAATTCAAAATGAAATGTGTAGAATTGTATCGACAAGGAATATGGGTAGAAACGCCTGAAAAAGTTAAGCAACAGAGTTTTAGAAGAAAAATACTGAATTGGGATAAAATTGAAAAAATTCACGGCCCTAAAGGATTGGAGCGCGTTAAAAAACAAAGAAATTGGACGGTAGAAGAAAAATTGACATTTGTTTTACAGATTTTAAATGGGAAAGCTCTAACAGAGGTTGCTTTTTCAGCGGGAATAAGTGATGGATTATTAAGTTGTTGGGTTCACAAGTATCTAACTTATGGATATAATGGTTTAGAGAATAAGAAAAGAGGACGACCATTATCTAAGGAGCCTATTATGAATAAAAAAGCTGTGCCTGATAACCTTTCAGAATCTGAACGAGAAGAATTAGTTCGATTACGTGAACGCAATGCATATTTAGAAGCTGAAATTGCTGTTATAAAAAAACTGAGGGCCTTGAGAAAAGAACAGGAAGCTGCGCTTCTCAAGGCGAGAAAGCAGCGATCATCAAGGAATTACGAGAAGTAGGATACCAACTAAAACATCTTCTTAAAGCGATGAAAATGGCTAAATCTACTTACTATTTTGAATTGAATAGAGTTGATGCTGTAGCTGAGAAGAATTGTGATTTATTATCAGAAATCAAAAAAATCTTTCATGAAAATAAAGGTATATATGGCGTTAGAAGAATTTATCAAGAACTTTGTCGTAGAGGCTTCGTTGTTAATCATAAAAGAGTTCAACGTCTTATGCATGTAAATGGATTGTTTGGAAAACGCCCTAAAGAAAAATACCATTCTTATCAAGGCAATGTTGGGAAAGTTGCTGCTAATATTATTAACAGAGATTTTACGGCCGATAGGCCACTTCAAAAATGGAGTACAGATGTATCTCAATTCACTTTTTCTTGGGGAAAATGTTTCTTTTCTCCAATTTTAGATATGTCTACTAATGAAATAATCTCCTATGATCTTTCTCTAAATCCCAACTTAGAACAGGTTCAAAGGATGCTAAATATAGCTTTCAAAAAATTCCCTGATGTTAATGGATTGATTCTTCATTCTGATCAAGGTTGGCAATATCAACACGCATTTTATCAAAGGTCATTAGAAGAACGAGGGATTATTCAATCAATGTCCCGAAAAGGAAATTGTTATGATAATTGCATTATAGAAACATTTTTCGCCAGAATGAAGAACGAAATGTTCTACGGTTTTGAAAAGGAATATTCTACTTTTAAGGAATTTCAAACAGCTGTGGAAGAATATATAGATTATTACAATAACAAAAGAATTCAAGAAAAAACAAAATGGATGCCACCTGTTCAATACAGGGAAGCATCCATGTGTTCAGCTTAATTTAAAAATGTGTCCAGGATTCTGGGTACATATCA
>CAURMP010000017.1:0-16580 GCA_963526005.1 uncultured Streptococcus sp.
GACGGTAGCCCTAGGGTGTTTTTATTAAATTCTCACTTTTTGGGGTCAGTCCCCAGGCTCTTTTTAGTACTTTATTGGCTTTTTATATGACAATCTTGCTCTTTTCACGCATTAATCTTCGCTATACAAGATTTCCGTACAAAACATACAACTTTCATCGTTTTCTCTACGTTTTCCATAGTACAGGTTGCAAATATGGAATCCTTGGTCGTAGATATTTTCTAAGTTGATGATGGATTGGCTTCTTTTTTTCTTTTTAGCCACTTTCTTCGTGTGCGTGTTTGGCTCTAACTCGTCTAAACGATCTTTCAAGTGACGATTTTCCATCGTTAAATTATGATTCTCTTCGATTACTTTTTGCAACTCTTCAGAAATCTGTTCGAGCTCATGTAATTGCAACAAAGTTTGTTTTGTTAACCGTTCGATTCGATCATACAATTGTCTGTTTGGCATTCACGCACCTCCTATCTTATTTTGGGATTTTTAATACCCATTGTTCTAATACTGCTTGCACTCCAACGTTGGCTCCTACTTTGGCAATGGCGTTGGTCATTTTTTCATGTTCTTTAATCCATTCACTCACGGTGAGATGATTTGCAAAACTCTTCATCGTTGCAAGTTTATCGCTTTGAATAATGGCTCCTTCGACTCCTCGTGCAACCAGCAAAGCATCACGGATATAAATTTGTAATAGCGTTAAAAACAGCTCACTATCAGCTTTTGTCGCTAAGAGTGGCATCACTTGGGACTGAATCGTCACAAAGGCCATCGCACGATTCGTAAATACGCGGACAAACCAATTCCAGCTTTCTTGACGAATCTGTCCAAAACTTTCACTCTCGAGCATCTCTACTGCCTGGTCAATATTACTCGTCAATTGAGAAAGTAGCTGCGCTGTCGCATTCAGTACGCCGCGTTCTTTCAGCGTTGCAACAATATTTTCTCCTGCATTCGATTGGAAACGAATAATCTGACAACGTGATTGAATCGTAATCAGAACCTTGCTGAGTTGCTCTGTTAGAAGAATGAAATGGATATTTCCCGTTGGTTCTTCTAAAAACTTCAATAAGCTATTCGCAGCGCCTTGTGTCAACGTATCGACTGCGTGAATTACACAAACAATCGCACTCGACTCCATCGCTGTTTTTGTCAACTGCGATTTCAACGTACGAATTTGGTCCACCTTCACCGTTGTACCTTCAGGTTCTACCACAATATAATCCGGGAAGTTCCCATGCTCAATTCTTGTGCAGTGTTCACACTCTCCGCATGCAGGCTCGCCTTTTTTTCGCTTCGTGCAGTTAAGCATCTTTGCGATTTCCTTGGCCATCTCCGCTTTCCCAATTCCCTTTGCTCCTTCAAACAAATAGGCATGGCTCAGATGACCATTATCGATGGCACGAATAAACGCTTCTTGCATCTTTTCCATCTTAGAAACGGAAGAATGAGTCTACAGGTAATACGAATACTGTAGCTCCACCTACACGAACTGGAACTGGAGTTGTTAGCGCGCTATCAAGCATGCTGTCGATATGCACTGGTGGCACAGTCATTTGTTCGCGTGATTGGCAGTTTTCTTTAATGATATCTAACGCTTCTTGTACACGTTCTTCTTCAATCCCGATGATGAAAGTAGTGTTTCCTGCGCGTAAAAATCCACCTGTTGTTGATAAACGAGTTGCGCGAATATTTGCTTGTGCAAACTCATCTCCTAATAAATGTGCATCTTTATCTTGTACAATCGCAATTAATAATTTCATGATTTCATTCTCCTATTTTGTAAAATATTTTGGGTAACGTTCCACTAAAACGCGGAAGCACTCTTCCACGACTTCTTCAATGGATTTTGTCGCATCAATCGATACAATTCTTTCTGGATATTTTTCTACTAACTCTAAATATCCATTGCGAACCATCGTATGGAAGCTTAATCCTTCTTGATCTAAGCGGTCAAATTGACGGTTCCCTCTTGCTTTATGAATACGTTCCAATCCAACTTCAGCCGGCACATCTAAGTAAAGCGTCGTGCTTGGTTCTAGGCCATCCGTTGCAAAATGATTTAACTGTGCAACTTCTTCTACACCAATCCCACGAGCCACTCCTTGATATACCAAAGAGCTATCGACAAAACGATCACAAAAAACAATATTTCCTTTTTCTAAGTTTGGTAAGATACGATCTTTTAAATGCTGGCGACGACCCGCTGCATATAAAATCGCTTCTGTCCGTTCATCCATTTCGGTGTTGTTCACATCCAGAATGACTTTACGAATATCTTCAGCAATGCGACTTCCACCAGGTTCTCTTGTTGAAACAATATCCACGAGCGCGTGTTTTTGTAACAAAGGAATCAGTTGGTTGATGACAGTTGTTTTCCCAGCGCCATCAGGACCTTCCATCGTGATAAACAATCCTTTCATATTATCCCCCATTCCTTTCAATTTCTTTTCTATTATACGATATTTTCATCTTTTAATAAACCAAATTCCTATAAGAAATTTCACCAATTTCTCCTCACTCTCTTTCCTCGCAGAACACAACATTTAAAGATGCTCTGTGATACGAAAAGACTCGTCTGCACCAAATCCCTCTATCCCCTCCTACCCTCCCTTTTCCTTTGCATAACACAATATTAAAAAAGCACTGTGATTACGAAAAGACTTGCTGGATTCAAATAGTAGCAGTAATGGGAAAATGATCAAAGGTGAATTAATAGGAGTTAGGGATTTATCCCTTACTCCTATTTTGAACTTTGAAGGTGAGAGACTACAGGCTCGAACCGGTCCCCTTTTACAGCTACTATTAAAGAATCCGCAAGTCATCTTCGTAATCACAAACCTATGGTTTGTTTTATTTTTTTAATATTGTGTCTATGCAAACAGGAACAGGGGCTTGTTGACAAACAAGCCCCTGTTCCTAGTTAAGTTTTATTAACGCTTCATCGATTTAGAGTACGGACGATTGTAATCCCATAGCAAGAGAAGTAATCCAGCTAAGCCAACAAGCATTGTTGCAACGCCTTCTTTGCCAATCATCTGATGCCCCAAAATAACTACATATAAGAATACCAACATCAATACGACGCGGATCCAAATTTTCACTTTAGGATTCATGATATCTTCTCCCATCTAATTTCGCTTGGCTCAAGTTCCACAGTTCTTGATACACCTGCTCCATCATAAACGAGTGTTGATTGCAATTCGTTCGTATTATTCACGATTGCATACACTCCTTTTTCAGGATAAGCATGTACTTCCACTAATGGATTGCTTGCATACCATTTTGTTAATTCACTTTCTTTATTCGCTGCGTAGAATAACGCACGCATTAATAATCTTGTATTTTCTGGTGTGTATGGAAGTCCTGCAATGTAAACCCCACGACCTTTTCCGTATGGGTTAGCCGCAAGATGGATTTCCCCGAATTCTTTTCCTTCGGCATTGGCTGGAAGAACGATTCCTTCTTCGACGCCACCTGCGCTTACTTTCGGATTGCTAAATTCAAGTACTTCTGTGGCACTCGTTAAGCCATACACGTTTTTAATATTTTCCCCAAAGTCAATCTTATGAACATCTTCAATATCTTCGATAATAAAGTGTTCTTTCAATTCTTTTGTAAAGTATTTATCTGTTGAAAGGCTATATCCCATTTCTCTTTCAACACCCAAAATATCTCCAAGTTGGAAGAATCTTCCTTGATGATGAACGGCTGTTGGTTCCCCAACTCCGACAAATCCACCGCCGTTATACACGAATTCACGAATACGTGTAATGAGAGTTTCATTCTTCCAAACCTCTCCACCGCTAAATGAAGTACCGGCATCTCCCGCATTGATGATGACATCCACACCTTCTGGAACTCCATCGTTAATGATATCGTCAAAGCTGATAAAGCTTACGTCCACACTCGCACCACTTAAGGCTTCCATAATTCCAAGGTAAGAATAGATTTGTTTGTATGGAAGTTCATGGGCAACCATGTGTGCTTGCCAAGTTCTTAAACGTCCCCATGCATTTAAGATTGCTACTTTCAAACCAGTATATGGTTTTGTATGTTTAACGATATCGTAGATTTCTCTAAATTCATCTGTTACATGTTCAATGTAGTCGACAAATTTAGGGAATTTATATGCAAGACTTAAATAACCGCCGTATCCGATACGGTCTACAGGGTTACGCATGATGGCACGTCTTGCAGATAACCAGTTTTTATTGGCTTCAATCGTAGGATCATTTCCTTCACGGAATACATCTGGGAAGAAGTATGGTAAGAATCTTCCTTCTGTATATTTTACGTGTGGAATATCTGAAATCATACGAAGTGTTGCTCCGCCGCCGACAGAACCTACCACTGCATCTAATCCAATTTGTTCGAAGTATGGTCCGTATGGTTCTGTACCAATCCAGTTATCTCCTAAGAACATCATGGCTTCTTTACCAGCATCGTGTACTTCGTCGACTAGTTTTTTGGCTTCTCTAGCAACGAATGCTTGAATGAAGTCGATATAGTCTAAGTACGCTTTACTTGGTGTGCGGAATGTTGAGTTATAGTACCCTTCATCCACAATGTCTTCTGCTCTTAAGCGATAGCCTTTTTCCTTAGCAAAAGCTTCAAGTGCTGCGACTGAAACGCTAGCACCATATCCGAACCAGTCCACAAATTTTTCTTTTCCTAAATTGTTGAAAATTAATGTGAAGTGGTAGAAGAACGTTGTAAAACGAACCACATCAGTATCCGGATTGTCTTTTAACCATTGTTTTAAATAAGAGTGCATGAATTGATTTGAATGAGGTCCACGTACATCAAATGGAATATCGTGAGGAACATCGCCCCAGTTATTCGTAATGTGGTTGTACATTTGAGTTGGATCCCAAATCGCATACACTAGAAACGACACTGTATACTCATGGAAAGGACGAGTGCCTTCAATCGTAATCGTGTTGTTTTCTTCATGGACAGTCCATTTTTCAACCGGAACTACTTCTCCAGTAGTACGGTCGATGACTTCCCAATATCGTTTTGGATCATGTACATAGTCTGGTTGCACTTGGTCTTCGAAGTAGCCTTCCATAAATGGAATCGTTAGCGTATCTTCGGTTGCTAACCAGAATTTTGACATGACGAAGATTTGTTGGCACTCTTCCATATGATCTTTGATGAAATCATTATGGTTACGTGCTACAAAGTATGTTGTATAGATTTTTGCATCTAATTGTTTGGTTGCTTCATCGAGTTTCGTTCCATCGCTATCACGAATTGCATCTGCACCCCAACGGTCGAGCAATTCTTTAGTCTGTTCAAGAAAATTCGATTCACTTGGTAGGGTTAAACGCCCTTTTGTTTTACCCATTTTCTTTCCTCCTGCGATGACGATTACTCTTTAGAGCCGCCTAGTGTCATCCCTTGTGTTAGTTTATTTTGAACAAGAATGTATAAAATTAATGTTGGTAACATTACTAATACCATCCCTGCGTATAATTGTCCGTATTCAGCTGCCCCACGTTGCGCTTGAATTAAGTTTTTCAACCCTACTGGTAAAGTTTGATTTTTACCTGGCATTAATGTAAGAGCGATGATATATTCATTCCAGAATGAGAGGAAGTTGAATAAGATTACTGTGATAATACTTGGTCTTGCCATTGGTGTCATAACGCGAACCATTGTTGTGAAATATCCTGCACCGTCGATAGATGCTGCTTCTTCGAACGTTGTTGGTAATGTCTTGAAGAAGTTTGATAATAGATAAATCGTAAATGGTAATGACGTCGCTGCATACACAACTGCTAAGACGAAAATGTTGTTAAGGAAGAATCCGTTAATGCCGAATCCTTTTAGTCCTTTATCCCAGTCCAGTAACATTAAGAAGATTGGTACAACGATATAGTTTACGTTAATGAATAATCCACCTTTTAGTAAAGAGTTAATGAAACGACTTCCTGGGAATTTGTAACGTGCTAATACGTATGAAGAAGGAATGGCTACAACTACTAAGATTGTTAACGCTAGTGCTGTAACAATCACTGAGTTCAACATGTAGTCACCCATTTTTGCTTTATTCCAAGCATCCACAAAGTTTTGGATGTAGAATCCTTCCGGCATTGTCCATGGAGATCCGTAGAACTCTCTATTCTCTTTAACAGAAGCTAAGAAGACCCAGCCCACTGGTACAATAATACTAATCGCTAATGTAATCAGCGCTACGTATATAAAAGCTTTATACAGCTTTTCGAATGAACGAGTATTTCCTTTCATGATCTCCCCTCCTAGTATTCAAGAATATCGCGTTTCGTAATATGACTTACGATACCTGATAATCCGAATGAGAATATAAAGATAACTACACCGATTGCCATACCGTATCCGTATGAAGAGTTTGTATAAGCTTGTTTGAACATGTAGCTTAAGAACACTTCAGTTGATCCGTCTGGTCCACCGTCTGTCAAGATTTGTACAAGTAAGAAACTTAAGTTAATCGTACTGATAATGAAGAATGTTAATGTTGTACGAATACTATTCCAAATCAATGGTAATGTAACGTTGAAGAACTTACCGATTTTACCAGCCCCATCAAGGTCTGCTGCTTCGTATAAGCTGGCTGGAATGTTGGCCATCCCCGCCATATACATTACCATGTAGTACCCAATCGCTTGCCAAATTAACGCGAATGCGAGTGAGTAAATAACAATGCTTTGATCACCTAGCCATAATTTATTCCACGCTTCTGGTAATACAGCATTTAAAAGTCCAGCTTTTGGATCATAAATTGCTGAGAAAATACCTGCAATAACTACGATTGATAAAATATTAGGGATGTAGAAAATAATTCTGAAGAAGTTGTTTCCGCGAATCTTTTCTGTTGAAAGGATTGCCGCGAAAAGAACTGCCAATACTACTGTAAAGAGTGTTACCACTACGATTAGTAAGATTGTGTTCTGAATCGTTCTAAAGAAATTTTCATCTTGCCATAAGATTTTAAAGTTATCTAATCCAACAAATTGTTGATTGTTTGAGAATCCGCCCCATTTGAACATGGACATGCGGAATACTTCAATAGTTGGGTAAATTAAAAACGTAAAGAATAAAATTAGTGCAGGTAATAGACACACGAGAATAAATAAATTTCTCTCTCTTTTTCTACGATTTTTCATCGTTCTGCCCTCTTTCGACCATTTTTAGATAAAATGAGAGTGGGTGGAAGGAATTTTCATCCTCGAAAATCGCTTCGCATCCCACTCTTATTTAATTCATTCTATTTGAATTATTCAACTGCTGCTTTTAGTTTTTGGCTAACTTCTTCTACAGATTTTTGCCATTCAGCAACTGTTTTTTGACCAGATGCTACAGAGTCGATTTGACCATATAATGTGTCTTTCATGCTTACGCCTTCAACAGGTTTAGTAGCTACGAAGTTACCATTGATTACGCCATCAACTTCATCTACAACTTTGTATAATGATTTCAATTCATCAGGTAACTTAGCTGTTACACCTTTAATTGGTTGAGCTGCGTTGTATTTAGCAAAGATTTCTGCTGCTTTGTCAGAGTATAAGAATGATAAGAATTCTTTAGCTGCTTCTTGGTTCTTAGATTCTTTTGGAACCCAGATGTGTTCGAAGAATGAGTAAACATAACGTTTGCCACCTTTTTCGATTGCTGGTGCAGCTGTCATAGACCATTTGAATCCTTCTGCACGAGGTGCTTTAGCCATTTCCCCAACTACCCAAGTACCGTTTGGCATGAATAAAGCTTTGTTGTCTAAGATTAATTGTTGGTTCTTAGTGAAGCTTTGTGGGTTTGCGTTTGCTACTGTTGAAGGTTCAACGTTTTGTAAGAATGTTCCTAATGCTTCAAAAGCTTTAGTTGCGCCTTCAGAAGTGAATGCTCCTGTGTCATATTTCATTGCTTTGTTGAATAAATCAACACCACCAGCGTTTGCTAATAATGCTGGGAAGAAGCTATCTAAGTATCCAGATACTGGATAAGTGAATAATGAAATGCCATCTTTCTTAGCTTTTTCAGCTAATTCTTTCATACCAGGCATATCTTTTGGAACTTCCCAACCTTTAGATTTGAATAACGCTTCGTTGTAGAATAATCCTGTTGGAGCGTAGAACATTGGTGCTAAGTAGTGTTTTCCGTCTCCGTAAGGGTCAGTTACTGTTGTTCCTAATACGTTGTTTAATAATTTTTCAGATACTTTTTTGTCTTCGCCGTAAACTTTCATATCGAATAATCCAGTTAAGTCAGCTAAAGCTTTTTCTTTAATTAATGTTTCTGGTAAAGCTTTTTTACGTCCTAAAGCTAACATTACGATATCTGGGTAATCGCCAGCTTTCATTTGAGGCGTAATTTTATCTTCGATTTCCTTATCTTGAGTCAATTCCACTTTAACGTTTGGATTTGCCTCTTCATAAGCTTTGATGATTGCTGGCCACATTTCTGCGCCGTAACCACTTTCTAAGGCAGCTAATTTAAGAGTAACTTTCTCTTTAGAAGCTCCTTGTTGAGTAGTTGAATCTGTCTTACTAGTGCTGTTGCTATTATTTCCGCAAGCTGCTAAAGATACAGCTGCTAATAATGCTGCGCTTGATAGTAATACTTTCTTTTTCATGTTGTCTCCCCCTAGTTCTATTACTTTTTAAGACACTTTTAGTTTACAACGAAAAAACCGCTTTCACAATAACTATTTTGCTTTTGACTTGTACTATTTTGCTCTCTTTGGAAACGGTATCATCTTTCATCATTTTAATAAAGCGCTAAAAAACCTATCTACAAAAGGATTTCTCGTGTAGATAGGTTTCATTTTGTTTATTTTATTTAATTGGTAAAAATTTCTTCAAAATCACCATTGTTTGATCCATAATGACTCCACTGATGATTAAAGAGACAACCGGACCAATCGTTGGCCATTGTCCCAAAATGGCAGCGGTGATGACACAGCTTGCATCGATGAAAAACTTATTTTTAGGGATGGATGTTTTGAATTTTTCATGTAAAGCTAACGTTGCGGCAATATACGGCCCAACTCCAAGTTCTGCTAAAGCATACACTGCACACCCCATAGCAATTAAGGCAATCCCTACAACCATGGCCACTACTTTTACGGTTATATCCATTTCGGCAAGAGCTCTAAAATCGAACAGTTCAATAAAGAAGCTTTGTAAGAACATCCCTACAACTGTTCCAAATCCAATATATCTCCAGTTGATACTTAGCGTAATGGCAAGAAATACAAGGGAAACGATAATATTACTTGTTCCCATATCTACACCAAATGTGCGATTTAACCCTTCCCACACAAGAACGACAACGTCCGCTCCTAATGTACTAGATCCCGCCATCTTCGCGCCAAGTCCAATCAAGAAACAGGCGATGATCAGTAATATTAATCGAAGTTTTAAATAATCTGTTTTCAATCTCATTCTCCTTATTTGCCCCAGTTTTCAGGACTCCACATCCGTCCATCCAATTCACCATGTGCTTGTTCAATTCGTTTTGCTTGCTCTAATAGAAGAGTTTTTGCAGCCACAAGCAATGCGCGTTCTTTATAGTCTTTTTCTTCTAGAATCCACGCATCAAGAAGACAGATTTTCTCAATAATCTCCATATTGACTCTCCTCCCAATTACTTAGATGCATCTCGAGTTCCAATCTTTCATCCTGGTTCTCCTTGATCCACTCCGCGATCTGTTCCCAGTGTACACCCTCCATCGCTTGCGCACGCTGGATAAACCACTCTTCGGTTTCTTTTAATGTTCCGTAATTCTCTTTCGTCACGTATTGCAAATACTCAACGAGTAACGCTTGTTTTGCCTCTTCAGTCTTATAATCAAACTGATGCACTTCGAAAATTGGCAAATAGGTCCACCCCATCGCATTGGCCAACGCTTGGAACGGGCGCAAGAGTTCCGAAATCGTGAATTGCTCTTTTCCTCCTGCACGGAAGGCTTCTTCTTTCACCCCGAGTGTCACAACGATTCCGAGTTCCTTAATTTGTTTTGCAAAAAGTGCACTCTTACTCATCACCGTATCGATCCATTCCTTCATGACTGAAGGTGCCTGGTACCAATACATCGGGAATTGAAGAATAAGGCGTTCGGCCTCGGAGTCTACCAACGCTTTTTCTTCTGTGGCTCTTATAAAATGAGGCTTTTTCTCACTCCACACTTCGTCCAAGTGACGAACTGTTACAGTTTCTTCCCCTTTTACGGTTGCGAGGAAAAACTGTTGAACTGACGACGAATGAACCGTTGGATGGCTAATCACCACCATTGTTTTCATATTACGCGTTTCCTTTCTGTGAAAGTACTTCTAGAAGAGCGTTCGTGTTATCGACAAAATACTGAATCGCAAATGGTAATGCCGCATCATCCACTAAGAATGCTGGGTGATGCCATTCGCGTGGGCAACCTGTTCCGATAAAGACGAAACATCCTGGAACATGTTCCATATAATTGGCGAAATCTTCTGCTCCTAAAGTTACTTCCGGTGTTACCACTGTCGCAAATTTCTCCGTCACACTTTTAACAACTTTTGTGACTGCTGCATCATTATGCACGACAGGTGGCGTTAAAATCCATTCGATACTTCCTTTTTGTCCGTATACATCTGCGGTTTGGACAATCATCTTCTCGAATTGCTC
Source organism: uncultured Streptococcus sp. (assembly GCA_963526005.1). Classification (GTDB taxonomy): domain Bacteria; phylum Bacillota; class Bacilli; order Lactobacillales; family Aerococcaceae; genus Granulicatella. Next base: position 10,642 of record CAURMP010000017.1, read on the forward strand.
GGTCATTTTGCGTTCCACTTCTTTATTAAAGGTACGAATCGTTCCTTCAAAAAATACTTTTTCTGGAATCACATTCCACGTATTCCCTGCTTCGATATGCGATACGCTTAATACCACTGGTTCGAGCGGAGAAGTATGACGAGCAACGATGGCTTGAGCATTAGCAATCACTTGGCATGCCGTCACAATTGGGTCGTTCCCGTTGTGCGGTGCTGCCGCATGTGTTCCTACCCCTGTAATTTCTGCTTTAAATTGGCCGACTGCTGCCATCAGTGGCCCTTCCTTCACACCAATCGTTCCCACTGGAAGCTCTGGTTTATTATGGAATCCAATAATCGCGTCCACTCCGTCAAGCACGCCTTCTGCAATCAATGCGCGTGCTCCTTGGTTACTTTCTTCAGCCGGTTGGAAAATAAAACGAACTTTCCCTTGTAAAGTCGCTTCTTGTGCCTTCAACACTTGCGCGGCACCTAGAAGGCTTGCTGTATGGAAATCATGTCCACAAGCATGCATTGCTCCTTCATTTTTTGAAGCGTAGTCTAATCCTGTTTGTTCCACAATCGGCAAGGCATCGATATCGGCACGTAAGGCTAATGTTGGCCCATTGTCGTTTCCGATTTCTGCGACAACTCCAGTTTTAGACGTTAAATTCCAGCATGTGAGTCCCATTGCTTCTAGAGCTTCGCGGATATAGCGAGTCGTTTCGACTTCCGTTCCGGATACTTCTGGATACATATGTAAATGACGGCGATGTGCCGTAGCTTTTTCAATAATTTCTTTTGTAATCATAACTGTCTCTCCTCATACTGTTTCCTACACATTGTAACAAACTAGGCGACTTTATGCACCATGAACTCCCTTGAAAAACAATAAAAATTCGATTTATCAAAAGCATCAAAAAAGACCCTGTTTCAAAAGGAAACAGAGTCTATGGGATTAGCCTTTTTGAAGAGCCACCATTTCGGCATATTGCCCTTGTAGTTGAAGTAATTCATCATGCGTTCCGTGTTCCACAATTTCTCCTTTATCCAACACAAAAATTTGGTTGGCATGAGCAATCGTTGACAGTCGGTGCGCAATCATAAAGGTTGTTCGTCCTTCTTTTACGACATTAATCGCGTTTTGAATAATCTCTTCCGTCTCGGTATCAATATGCGAAGTCGCTTCATCTAAAATCAAGATTTTCGGGTCAAAGACAATCGCACGAGCAAATGAAATGAGTTGGCGTTCCCCTGAAGAGAAGTCCATCCCTTTTTCTTTCACCTCGTAGTCCAAGCCCTTGTCACTCTTCGTGAGTAGATGACCCCCGCCCACTTTAATGAGCGCATCTTTTATCGTCTCAGGCTGGATTGATTCATTATTGAGCCCAACATTAGAAGCAATCGTTCCTGTGAATAGGTACGGATCTTGAAGCACAATTCCCATCTCGCTTCGAACACTACGTCTGTTAAAGTCACGCGTATTTTTGCCATCAATCAAGATAGCTCCACTCGTTGGGTCATAGAATCGAAAGAGCAAGTTCATAATAGAAGATTTTCCTGAACCGGTATGACCGACAAAGGCCACCGTCTGCCCTGGTTCTACCGTGAAATTCAAATGCTTTAACACCGGAACGCCTGGTGTATACTCAAAGCTCACATCTTTGAACTCAATCCGTCCTTCATCAAACGTGAAGAGCTCTTCGCCACTTTCCTCGCTTGGCGTATCCATCAATTCAAACACACGGTCACCGGCAGCCATCGATTGTTGGAAACCAGACACGACATTCATAAAGGTTTGAATCGGCTCATAAACGCGGTTGATATAATCAATAAATGCATACAGGAGACCTGCTGAAATCCCAAGTGTTCCTCCGATAAATTGCATTCCGAAGAAATACACGATTCCAAATAGCGTAAAGTTACGAAGTAAGCTCACTAAACTCCACGAGAAGTAAGAATCGAGAATTAATTCCTTGCGACCAATCTCTACCCAAGACGTAGCCGTCGCATCATATTCCGCGACAATCTTCTCTTCTTGTTGGAAGGCTTGAACGATACCAGCCCCTTGAATGCTTTCATTTAACTGTCCGCTCAACTGGCTGTACAGTTCACGACTCTCGGTATAGCATTTTTTCTGCATTACGGCAACGGTTCGCTGCCATAGCATCATCACCGGAACTAGGAATAATAACACGAATCCAAGCGTCGCATTTAATAAGAAAATCGTTGTGTATACCCCAATGAGCATCACGACGGTACTAAGCAGTGTCGAAATTCCATTGACATAAAAGTTTGCACGCACCGATTCCGTATCACTCGTAATTCTGGATACGACTTTTCCGGCAGGTAAATGGTCGAAATACGATACTGGCAAGGTTTGTACATGTTCGAACACTTCGTCACGAATACGTTTAGCCACGCGGTTTGAGAGAGTCTTCATATATAAACGGTTTAAATATCCACCAGCGGCTCCTATTAAGTTCACTACCACGTAAATACCTACCCAAAGGAGCACACTTCCAGCATCGAAGACATGAGATTGCCCCATCGGCGTAATCACATTATCAATCATATATTTTGCCACAAGAGGTCCTGTTAAAGTCGCAATGGTTGAAATCAACAGGCAGACGAGTCCAATCAGAACTCCTTTTTTCTCATAGCGGAGGTAGCTTAGTAATCGCTTCATCGTTTTCATTCGATTTCCTCCTCTATCTCTTGAATCAGGTACTGTTCATAGTACCAACCACGTTGTGCGAGTAACTCCTCGTGGGTGCCGCGCTCACTAATACGCCCTTCATTCATCACGATAATCTCATCGGCATGACGAATCGCAGAGAGTCGATGGGCAGAAATAATATTCATACAACCGCCACGCTCTTCTTGCAAGTGCGCAATAATTTCGCGTTCTGTTTTTGCATCCACTGCAGATAACGCATCATCTAAAATCAAACATTCACGGTTACGTAAGAAGGCACGCGCAATCGATAGCCGTTGTTTTTGCCCACCACTAAGCGATACTCCTTTTTCCCCGACCATCGTATCGAGCTGCTGCGGCATGCGTTTCACGTCTCCATCAAAGGACGCCAACGTCAATGCTTCCCAGATTTCCTCATCGGTTGCATCCTCTTTCCCGAATAACATATTCTCGCGAATCGTGCGTGAAAAGAGCGTGTGTTCTTGTGGCACATAGGCTAGATGCCCTGCTACCGATTGAGGTTCGTAATCAATTAGTGGCTCTCCGTTAATGAGAAGCTTCTCGCCTTTGTATGGAAATTGATGTAGTAGTTGCATCAATAGCGTCGTCTTCCCAGAGCCTGTTTTTCCAACGATTCCAAGTGTCTCGCCTTTATTTAGCGTAAGATTAATCTCTTTTAATAATGGAGTCGTTTCCCTTGGATACGTAAAGTTAAAGTCGATAAACTGAATCGATTCAATCGTCTCAAGCACTTTTATTCCAGCACGTTCAATTTCATCATCATGCTGCAACACTTCATTGATACGTTCCGTTGCCACTTTCCCGCGTTTATAGTTCGTAATAATGTCACCAATCATAAACATCGGCCACATAATCGCCCCCATATAAACTTGGAAGGCAATCACATCCCCCACTAGAATGGTTCCAGTCGATACTAAGTATCCACCGTAAAGAAGCGCGATAGTAAAGCTAATCATCATAAATAATTGCGCCAATGGCATAAAGCGCGATTCAATTTCCGACACGATAATATTTTGTTTCATGGCTTTTTCCGTTTTCGCACGAAACTCATCCATCATCGCATCTTCTTGCCCATACGCACGAATGACATAAGTACCGTCAATCATCTCCAACACTTCATTATTCAGTTGAGAGACTGCATTTTGCGCCTTATTGTACTCTTCTTCAAGATCAAATCCCCATTTATACACAAGATACGAAAGAATTGGCAATGGTAAAATCGCCGCAATGGTCAGTGGCAACGAAATCGTTGTGACCATCATATAAATCGATACACTCCCCAACAATGTAGAGTTCATCAACGCAAACATTCCGAACCCCATCATATCGCCAATGGTCATTACATCTTCACTGCTGCGCGTAATAATATCGCCCGTTCTAAAATGCGCATAAAACGGAATTTTCTTTCTTAAGTTATTCCGCAGTAACTTCACGCGCAGTTCTTTTTGAATTTCATAATGTCCAATAAAGATATAGTACGTCCAAATACTCTCCGTAATATAGGCCACAAGAATAATCCCGACTAAAACCACAAGCTGTGTCCCAAGCCACTCGGCATTCAGTTCACTTGCCACAATTTTATCGACTACCTGTCCGATAATACGCGCTGGGTACACCGCCGCAATACTACTTCCGATCATCAAAATAAAACTAACAAGGTAGCGCATCGGATGTTTCTTTATAAAATTAATAATGACTTTTAATAAATCGTTCATCGTTTTCCTCCATCAAAAAAGCCGTCACCTTCCCCACGCATGGAAAAAGTAACGGCTCACTTAAACTTATCTATAAAAATGCGCTATACTTCATTCACCAAAATTGGAAGGTTTCTCAAATCTTGTACTTGTTTTACGTTTAAGTTGTTCATTGATTTCTCCTCCAATCTGATAAATTTAACGTTATATCTGAATTATACCGTAAAATACCGTCATGTCAATACCTTTCGAACTTTTTCACAATCGAATTCATTGATAATCATTCTCAATACAGTTACAATAGAATCATTACAAATTAGAAAAGGATGAAAGATTTACAATATGGCAAAAGACATTCGTGTTTTACTTTACTATAAATATGTTCCAATCGAAAATGCGGAACAATTCGCTGCAGATCATTTAGCATTCTGCAAATCAATCGGATTAAAAGGACGTATCCTTGTCGCTGACGAAGGAATTAACGGAACGGTATCTGGTGATTACGAAACAACTCAAAAATATATGGACTATGTTCACTCTCTTCCAGGGATGGAAGACTTATGGTTTAAAATCGACGAAGAAAACGAGCAAGCCTTCAAGAAGATGTTCGTTCGTTACAAAAAAGAAATCGTACACCTTGGTTTAGAAGATAACGACTTCGATAACGATATTAACCCACTTGAAACAACAGGGGCTTACCTTTCTCCACAAGAGTTTAAAGAAGCCTTACTTGACGAAAACACTGTTGTACTAGACACTCGTAACGACTACGAGTACGACTTAGGTCACTTCCGCGGTGCCATCCGTCCTGACATTCGCAACTTCCGTGAATTACCACAATGGGTTCGCGATAATAAAGAGAAATTCATGGACAAACGTGTCGTTGTTTACTGTACCGGTGGCGTTCGCTGTGAGAAATTCTCTGGCTGGATGGTTCGTGAAGGCTACAAAGATGTCGGTCAATTACACGGTGGTATCGCAACTTACGGAAAAGACCCAGAAGTTCAAGGCGAATTATGGGATGGAAAAATGTACGTATTTGACGAACGTATCGCTGTTGACATCAACCACGTAGACCCAGTAGTAATTGGGAAAGACTGGTTCGATGGTACACCTTGCGAACGTTACGTAAACTGTGGAAACCCAGAATGTAACCGTCGTATCTTAGCTTCAGAAGAGAACGAAGACAAATACTTACGTGGTTGCAGCCATGAATGTCGTGTTCACCCACGCAACCGCTACGTGAAAGAGCACAACTTATCACTTGAAGAAGTCGTAGCTCGCTTAGAAGCTATCGGCGAAGAACTAGATACAGTGAATGCTTAATTTGATTAAAATCGAAAAACATTTTTGGTTTGATTGATTGTGTATGGATTCTTCGGTTTCACTATTTATAAACTACACACGTTTTTCTCTATTAAGCTTCATTGCATTTCTTACACCGACTACTTTTATCTCTCCTGTAGAATCGAAAAACACCATATTTGGCCATGTGTACTGACCCCAAAAAGTTAGACAATTAATTTAAGTAAAGGATTTAGTTCTGTA
>CAURMP010000018.1:0-16408 GCA_963526005.1 uncultured Streptococcus sp.
CGATACAGTAGGAAGTGAGAGAAAATGAAGCAGGAGAAAGGGAGTAAGAAAATGGAAAGAATTGAACCAGTAGCATTTCAAGCGTTGCATCAAAAAGAGGACATCACGATTTTAGATGTTCGTGAAGTGGATGAATTCCAAGCAGGGCATATCGAGGGTGCATTGAATGCGCCGCTAAGCACGTTGGATAAAGAATATGAGCAACTGGATTCATCGAAACGCTATTATGTGATTTGCCAAGGTGGCATGCGTTCTGAACGGGCCTGCCAGTTCTTGGAGACAAAAGGGTTTGATGTGGTAAACGTTGAAGGAGGAATGAATCAGTGGAAAGCTTAAAGCAAACGACCGAGGTGCAACTAGTTCCTTTTAACAAAAGCTTCCTTGAAACGATTTGGAAGAGTGGTTTTTCAACAGACCATCCAGCGTGGACGAAGTTTAACGCGCCGTATTTTAATGACTATCGCAAGTTTGATGATGCGGAAAGTTTTGAAGCAAGCCCGATTGCGGACTTTTTAATGAGCGAAGATTGCAGATGTATTGTAGTTGACGGTCAGCCTGTTGGGATGGTTTCAAAATCATGGGTGGACGAAGCAACACGATGGCTAGAAATCGGGATTGTGATTTATGACGACCAGTTATGGAGCCGAGGGGTTGCGACTACCGCGCTAACGAAGTGGGTGGATGCCATTTTCCACGAAACTGATGCGCTTGAACATATTGGCATGACGACTTGGAGTGGAAATGGTGCGATGATGGCCGTTGCTGAGAAATTAGGATTCCTAAAAGAAGGGCAAATTCGTAAAGTCCGTTACTATCAAGGGCAGTATTATGATAGTGTGAAGTATGGAGTTTTACGAGAAGAGTGGGCTGCAAGAGCATAAGGATAAAGAAAGAGACTAATCCATGTGTGATTAGTCTCTTTTAGTATGTGAATGATTATTTTCCTGGAGTTTTTGGATCTAAGCCAAATGATTGTTCAAAGAAAGGTCTTAAAGTATTGATTGTATCTGCTGTACCTTCGAGTGCGACATCATATACTTTCTCGCCTTTTTGGAAGACCCATTCGTACATATATTTTCCGTCAGTAAATACTACTTTCATTAAGAAAGCTTGCTCTCCAGCAAATTTTGCTTTTACTCCCTGAATTTGCTTCACTTCTTTGTTATTCTCCCAGTTATTATACAAACGGTTGGCAAGTAATTCTGCACCGAATTTCTCATCATCTTTTAGTTTAACGGAATCTTTAGTGTACGCGTTCATTGATAAAATATTGTATTTATCTGGTGAAGAAAATTGGAATTGAGAACCAGTGTTTTTATCTTGGTATGTTGCCCAGTCTTTAGGGACGTTAATATAACCAGATTCTTCACGGCCAACACGTTGAGTATCTTCAAATGATACTTTTTTTTCTGTAGAAGAAGCGCTGGCAGTAGTTGTTGGAGCAGTTGTCGTTGGTGCAGCTGTAGTTACTTCAGTTGTTGGCGCAGCTGCTGGTTCCGCTGTTTTCTTTTCTCCGTTTCCGCAAGCCGCTACCATTAAAGCGGATAGAAGCGTCACAGAGGTTAATAAAATTTTGTTTTTCAAATTGTTTTTCTCCTTGATTAGGTTAATACCTGGTTTTTATATTATTGTCCAGGAGTTTTTGCATTTAAGCCCCAAGATTGTTCAAAAACTGGTCTTAACGATTTAACCATGTCTTCTGTACCTTCGATTGAGACTACGTAAACGATATCCCCTTTTTGGAGAATCCATTCGAACATAGTTTTACCATCGGAGAATGTTGCTTTTATTAAGTAAGCTTTTTCTCCCGCAAAATCAGCTTTCACGCCTTGAACACTAGTTTGTTCTTTATCATTTTTCACGCCATTGAGCAAACGATTGGCAATTAACTCTGCGCCAAACGTTTCACCGTCATTAAGTTTAACTTTATCTTTAGAATAAGACTCTAGATACATAATATTATATTGATCTGGTGACGAATAATAGAAGTTATCAGGGTTGTTTGAGGCTTTGAATACTACCCAGTCTTTAGGGACGTTGACATAGCCAATATTATCTTTCCCAACACGTTGAGTGTCTTCAAGTGATACTTTTTTTGTCTCTGAAGAAGTCCCAGGAGTTGTTGTTTTAGCAGTAGTCGTTGGAGCAGTAGTTGTTGGTGCAGCTGTAGTTTCTTTAGCGACTTCAGTCGTTGGTGCAGCAGCAGGTTCCGCTGTTTTCTTTTCTCCGTTTCCGCAAGCCGCTACCATTAATGCAGATAGAAGCGTTACAGAACCTAATAAAATTTTATTTTTCATCATGATTGTTCTCCTTAATAGGTTTTATTATATTTGTATTATATCACTTATAAATTAAAATGCAACTAGGGAATTTTGGTTGAAAAAGTGGAACGATAGTGTATAAAAAAGAGACTAATCATAGTGATTAGTCTCAGTTATTAAATTATTGATTATTTCCCTGGAGTGTTTGGATCTAAGCCCCATGATTGTTCAATCAAGTCAATCATTTTTTGAAGAGTGCTTTTGTCTCCGTCAAAGGCTACTGTATATACTTTATCACCTTTTGGGAAAATCCAGGTAAAGAAATATTTTCCATCTTTTGTGAGAGATTGGATGACAAAAGCATCAATTCCACTCACTTTGGATTTCGTACCTTGAATTTTAGCGATTTCAGAATTGTTTTCGTATGTAGTATATAAACGGTTCGCAACCAATTCTGCACCCCAGGTGTCATTTTTCCCAAGTTTTACTTGGTCTTTAGAGTAGCCAGTTAATGTCACAACATTGTATCCATCTGCTGTGTATTGATACTGTTGTGGGTTGTTACCTTCGATTTCTTTGAACTCTACCCAGTCTTTAGGAACATTGACATAACCAGTATCTTCACGTCCGATACGTTTAGTATCTGCAAGTGATACTTCTTTTGTTTCAGAAGAAGCGCCCGCAGTAGTTGTCGGTGCTGTTGTAGTTGGTGTAGCAGTAGTTGCTTCTGTTGTTGGAGCTGCAGTTGTTTCAGTTGCTTTCTTTTCTCCGTTTCCGCATGCCGCTATCATTAACGCAGATAGAAGCGTCACAGAACCTAATAAAATTTTGTTTTTCATCATGATTGTTCTCCTTAACAGTTGTTATAGGTCTATTTTACCATTAATGAGATGGAATTTAAATAATACAAAAAAGAGTATAAAATAAGAGACTAATCATAGGGATTAGTCTCAGTAATTAACGATTGATTATTTTCCAGGAGTTTTTGGATCTAAGCCCCATGTTTGTTCAATCAAGTCAAACATTTTTAAAAGTGTTTCTTTATTTCCTTCAAAGCTTGTTGAATACACTTTGTCGTCTTTTTGGAAGACCCAGGTGAAGAAATATTTACCATCTTTTGTAAGAATTTGAACTAGAAAAGCATCCATTCCGACCACTTTTCTTTTGGCACCTTGGATTTTTTCGATGCTAGGATTTTTTTGGTATGTACCATATAATCGGTTTGCAATCATTTCTGCGCCCCACGTTTCACCTTCGACAGGTTGGTATTTGTCCTTAGTGAAGACGTTTAATGTCACAATATTATATCCATCTAATGCAGCATATTGATACTGATCGCCACCATTGGCAGCTTTGAATTCTACCCAGTCTTTAGGAACATTGACATAACCAGTATCTTCACGTCCGATACGTTTAGTATCTTCAAGTGAAACTTCAGCCGTCTCAGAAGAAGCGCCAGCAGTAGTTGTCGGTGCTGTTGTAGTTGGTGCAGCTGTAGTTGTAGTTGCTTCTGTTGTTGGAGCTGCCGTTGTTTCCGTTGCTTTCTTTTCTCCGTTTCCGCAAGCCGCTACCATTAAAGCAGACAGGAGCGTCACAGAGCCTAATAAAATTTTATTTTTCATTATGATTGTTCTCCTTAAAAGTTGTTGTCACAAGGTTATTTTACCATTCTTTAGATTGAATTTAAATAGAGAGTTCATTTTTCTCGAACTGTGAGAAGAGTCCGATTGTCAGAGTCCGTCTCTTTTAGTATTGTCTAGGAAATTTTGGGTCTAAGCTCCAAGATTGTTCAAGAATAGGTTTTAATGTTGCGACTGTATTCTCTGTTCCTTCCAGTAAAACGTCGTATACTTTTTCGCCTCTTTGGAAAACCCATTGGAACATGTATTTGTCCTCTTTCAATTGAATTTTAATAAGGAAAGCATCCTCGCCAGCAAATTTTGTCTTTTCCTTTTGCGTTTTTTCGACTTTAGGATTGTGTTGCCAGCCTTCATACAAACGATTAGCTAGTAACTCAGCCCCGAAAGTTTCCCCAGCATTGACGGTTAATTGGTCTTTGCCATATCCATTGATTGTAATCATATTGTATGGATCTTTTGTAGCGTATTGGAATTGAGGGCCACCGTTTGGGTCTTTGTATTCTACCCAGTCTTTAGGAACGTTGAAATAACCGACATCCCCGTGGCCTACACGTTGAGTGTCTGCAAGTGAAACTTCTTTTGTTTCAGAAGTTCCAGCCGTTGCTGTAGGAGTGGTTGTAGTTGTTACAGTTGTAGTTACTTCTGTTGTTGGAGCCGCAGTTGTTTCGGGCGCATTCTTTTTGTCGTTCCCGCAAGCCGCTACTAATAAAGAAGATAGAAGCGTTACAGAACCTAATAAAATTTTGTTTTTCATCATGTTCGTTCTCCTTAAAGTGGTTCGTACATCTGTATTTTACCAATTTAATTTCTTGTTTTAAAGACACTTTCAATTTAATAAATGAAAAGCGCAGAAAAATATACACGGAACTCATATTTTTTCCTATTCACATAAGTGATAAGATGGATTATAATTGAAAAGAAACCGTTATCATCAACTTTTAGATATTCGTGGGGGGATTAAGAATGAAAAAGGCATATTTATTAACTTGGAATCCAGATAATTGGAACTGGCCTGATTATAAGGAAAAGGTGCAAGCTGCAAAAGAAGGTAAGGCAGTCATTGAATCGTGGACGAGTAGTAGTAAACAACCCAATGTAGGAGACCAAGTATTCTTATTAAAAAGCCAAGTGGGAATCATTGGTCACGGACATGTTGAAAGAGCTTCATATGAAGCACCTCATTATGATTCTAAGAAGGCCCAAGAAGGACTGACAACGAATCATATTGATGTTAAATTTGATTGGCTGATTGATGAAACTGAAAATAATTATATTTCGCTTGATTTACTAGAAATTGTGTTTCCGAAGCAAACATGGAGACCACAAGCTTCAGGTATCGAAATCAAAGGAGAATATATAAATAATTTAGAGAAAGTTTATCAACAAGTAAAATCAATTCCAAACTCTCGCATTGATTTTGGAACTGTATATACTTTTTTGAAAAATTATTGTAGAAGAATTTACAGTGATCCTGAAAAAGCTGGTGACCAAAAAGCTGAAATGGAAGAAATAAAAAAAGTTGGGCAAACAGCTTATCGAGAATTTAACAAATATGGGAAATATATCGAGAAGTTACTTCCTGGTTATACAGCAGGGAAATCAACAGGTTGGCAAAATTCGGGAAATCTTATGAAGTACTTTTGGATAGAATTTAAGAAAGCCGGATACGATGATTTAGCGCATAGTATTTCTATTTCAATGAATGCATATCCAGAATATAACAAGCAAAAGGGAGTAACTCTATCTGTCAGAGTGGAAGCAAAAGATTCTCAGTGTAAAAAGGATTCCATTTTTTCTGACAAAGAAGTTTATAAAATTCATAATAGTATTCTAGATATACCTATCGAAAAAACTGACAACTTGTATTATCAAGCAAGTGTGAAAGCTAGACAAACGGATACATTCAAAAAATTTGGTATTGATGCAGAGGAAGTACGTAAGGAACTTGACCAATTAGAAAAAGTTCAGATAGTTAAGGAAATAATGGGACCTTATACAGAACAGAACACCTCAGATATTCTAATGCAAACTGTACAAGCTATTGCCGAATTAATGCCTTACTATGAACATATTTTAGAAGTTAGAGAAAACAGAATTAGAGAAAAAGAGGGTAGCTTAATGATCAATGAAGAATCAGAAATGACATATAATGAGAATCAATCAGGAAATGATATTGCAAAAAACACTATATTATATGGCCCTCCAGGAACGGGAAAAACGTACTATACGGCCTACTATTCAGTTGCAATCTGTGAGGATGTTTCCATTGGAGACTTGGAGAAAAAACCTTACGAAGAAGTGTTAAATATATTTAATGATTTAAAAGAAAAGGGAAGAATAGCCTTTACAACGTTTCATCAATCATATGGTTATGAAGAGTTTATTGAAGGAATTAGACCTGTAATGGCAGGAGAGGAAGAAAAGAAATCAATAGAATATGAAATAGTCCCTGGAGTGTTTAAGAAATTCTGTGATGAGAACTCTCAACCTGATAAACGTTGTGTCTTTATTATTGATGAAATTAATCGAGGAAATATTTCTAAAATATTTGGCGAGTTAATCACTTTGATTGAGGAGACAAAAAGAAAGGGTGAAGAAGAGGAATTGACTGCGTCCTTACCTTATTCTAAGCAAGATTTCGGAGTTCCAAACAATGTTTATATTCTAGGAACAATGAATACTGCAGATAGATCTATTGCGTTGATGGATACAGCATTGCGTAGAAGATTCAACTTCATAGAAATGATGCCGGATTGCAGAACCATTGAAGATGTTGTAATCCGTCAAAATGGGAAAGAAGTTAATATTGGTAATGTCTTAGATATTATGAATCGAAGAATTGAATTTCTATTTGATAGAGAACATACAATTGGACATGCCTTTTTTACCTCTCTGAAAAATGACAATTCAAACTCAATTGGGCGACTAGCAGCTATCTTTAGAAATTCAATCATTCCTCTTTTACAAGAGTATTTCTACGATGATTATGAAAAAATTCGTCTTGTACTAGGAGATAATCATAAAAAAGATGAGCAATTTCAATTTATTAAGAAAGCAAATATTTCCCCAAAAGCATTATTTGGAGAGTCTATTAGATTAGAAAGCACAGCTTTGTATTCATTGAATGAGGATGCTTTGTGGAAGATTGAAAGTTATCAAGGAATTCTTTTGCCTCCACAAGAGGACTAATCGGGTGATTATATGAATGATAAATTACTATCAATCAAAGAGTTTGATTATATTACTTCAAATGAAAGCTATGCCGAAATAGAAGATAATGTTCGTCCCTTAGAAGAACAATATTTTAAGGAACTTGATGCCTTTATTCGGAATCAAGAGAATACAGATGACGAAGGGAATCCTCTAGATTTTCTTAGAACTAGGACCGTCAAAGGACTAGGAAATGTCATTCAAGCAAAGAACTTTGTAGGTCTCATACAGCTAGAAAGCGGATATCAGATTCAGATTCTTCCAAAAGTAGATTTTGGTACGAACGATACAGGGAAAAGTACAGAAGAAGTATTTATAGATATGTTAAGGTCAATGAAAGACTTCCCAGGCAAAGTGTTTAGTTCTGCAAATTTAAGAACAGAGAGTGTTAATCTATATGAGATTTTTATTAATATGTATCTGTATCAATTATCGTTGCTTACCCGCAAAGGATTGAAATCTGCATATATTTCTCGAGAAGATACGTTGAATGTTTTTAAAGGAAAATTATTGATTAATCGACACCTTAAAGAAAATATTGGACATGCAGAAAGATTCAGCCTGGCTTATGATGAATTTAATTTAAATAGACCTGAGAATCGATTGATTAAATCGACGTTGTTAAAATTACAGAAAATCAGTACGAGTTCTAACAACTTAAAATCCATTCGACAACAATTAATCTATTTTGAGTTGGTTAATCCCTCATGGAATTATGCAAGTGATTTTGACAAAGTTCAGATAGACCGAACTACAAAGGATTATGAAGAAATTCTGGCTTGGAGCAAAGTATTCTTGATGAATAAGAGTTTTTCGACCTTTTCTGGAGATAATAAGGCACGTGCTTTATTATTCCCGATGGAAAAAGTATACGAATCATTTGTATCAATGCATATAGTAGATATTTTCGAAAGAGAAGACTATTCAGTATCTACTCAAGATACGGGTAGATATTTACTGAAAGAAGATAATCGCAATATATTTTCGCTAAGGCCGGATATAGTTATTGAGGATGAAAATGGAAATACCATTATTATGGATACCAAGTGGAAACGATTATATAATTCTCCACAAGAAAACTATGGTATATCTCAGGGGGATATGTATCAAATGTATGCATATTCGAAAAAATATAATGCGAATGAAGTTTGGGTGTTATATCCAAGAGTAAACGAATTAGAGAATAGAATAATTGAATTTAGAGATGAAGATACAAAAATCCATATCTTCTTTGTTGATGTTTCAGAGATTGAAAAGAGTATTAAAGAACTGTTGAGGAAAATCAAAGCTTAAATCATACTAGTTTTGAGGTGATAAACATGCTAATTCTAAAATTAATCCTATTCGCATTAGGGATTACATTTTCAGCTTTTGGATATCTTATAGTATTCAAAAAGAAGTTTGGGCTTATCAATGATTTTGAAGCTCGTAAGAAGGTAGGAAGTCAAACGGATGCAGATGCGATTCGTGTGGGCAAGATTGTGTTAACCTTAGGTGCTGGATTACTTGTACTATTTGTGTTATTAATGATATTTACGTAGAGAAATACTGTAGAAAGAGAGTTTGGCAGTGAAGGAATTAGCATTAACATTAGAAGATACGCAGTGGGAGAAGACGGAGATTACGCATGATCGGCATGTTGCTCGGGCCATCGTTGTGGACGAGGAAGGATTTTTCTACTTTGTCCGTGTCGTTAGAGACGATATATTCGGTAACGGAGCTTTTATCGAAACAGCTGGCGGTGGCGTCGAAGTTGGCGAGACCCCCGAAGAGGCGATTCATCGGGAGCTGAAGGAAGAGCTTGGCGCTAGCGTGGAGGTGCTGTGCAAGATTGGCACGGTGAGCGATTACTACAATCAGATTCACCGTCATAATGTGAACCACTATTTCCTCTGCCTCGTGACAAGTTTTGGGAAAACCGAGATGACGTCCAAAGAATTAGAGGAATTCGAGCTGTCGACCTTAAAACTCACTTATGAAGAAGCTTTCGAAGAGTACAAACGATGCGCGGCGAAACCGTGGGGCGTACTCTTAGCAAACCGGGAATTGCCGGTGCTAGAATGGGCAAATCAGTGGTATTCAATCAAGGAATAAACTGTACAGAGAGGTGTGTTTTTACTCAATAAATCTGTGCGATTAAAATATAACGCAGTTTTATAGACCTGACAAAAATGTCAGGTCTTTTTCTGTTCGTAAAATATCCTATACGGTTTTTTCACCCGAAAGGACGAAAATTAAATAAAAACTCTATTGTATTCAGGGTGTAGGAGGACTATACTAAATCTAGTTAGTGTGTTTTTTAACAAAGTGTATTAGGGGGAATTAGGGTGAAGATTCAATCGAAATGGAAATTGGGTTTGTTAGTAGTCGCTTGCGTTTCTTTGGCAGCGTGTGGGGGACATAAAGAAAAGTCAACGGCGACAACAGCTACAACTGAGGCAGTGGCGAAGGTTACAACGGTTGAAACGACGACAGTGGCACCTGCGAAGTTGCCGGATTCGTTGCTTCCGTTTAAGAAGGAAAAACAATTGGTTTTGGGAGACCTTGATAAATTAGAACGGTCGACATCAGCTCATATTCAACTGAATATCAAAGATAAACCGAAAGCAAAAAGGGAACCGAAAATCAGTGTGGATCCTGTTGGTTGGCATAACTACAAGATACCGATTGATGACTCCGGAAGTGGTAAAGAAGCATGGCTGATGAATCGCGGGCATTTAGTCGGATATCAATTCAGTGGGCTTGATAATGAATTACGGAATTTAACACCAATGACAGCCCTGTTAAATACAGGTAGTTTGTCCGATAAAGATTCCGCAAACCAAACCGCGATGCTTTTCTATGAGAACAATCTTGCAGATTGGATTAATGCTCATCCGAATGATTGGTTGGATTATAAAGTAACGCCAATTTACGAGGGGGATGAACTCATCCCTCGAAAAATTGAGTTGCAGTATGCTGGAATAAAGAGCGATGGAACTTTGATGAAGATTTCTTTTGGAACAAAACAAGAGAACGTCGACAAAGATGGTGTGACTCATGTGGTTTTAGAGAATACTTCACCAAATGCAAAAATCGACTATGCGACTGGTAATGCGGAACCGCTATTTGCGAAGAAAGTAGAAACTACTGTAGTTCAAACGGAAGCTGTCACCGAAACGACGGTAAATCAGGAAGAGTATATTACAGTCTATGTAGCTACAAAAGGAAAGTCAGATATTTACTGGTACTATAAGGAAAATATGCCAGCAAACACAAACAAACAGAATGTTGTGGAAATGACAGAAGCTCAGGCGAAACGCTTAGGGAAACGGCATAGTTCTAAAGAACACTATAGACCATAAGTAAAAAGAGCACCACACAATCGTGTGGTGCTCCTTTCATTTAATCTTCTTTCACTAAATACCCTAATTTGTTGAGGGCGTCTTCGATATAGTCGAGGTCTTGTTGGTTTTCGGCCTCAACCAGATGATAATGCACACCGTCTGTTAAAGACGACAGTGGGCGGAAGTCGGCTTGATGGATTTGCTCCAAGAAGTGTTGAACGTCACGGCGACAGGTCAGTTTCACGAGCGTTTGGATTTCACCATAGACTGGATGGTCGATTTGAATATTTTGAACGCGACCTCCATTATCGACAATCGCTAGCAGTTCAGTTTCGATAGCCTTGGTATCATGTTTGACCTTGAAGAGGCGATGAACGTACGGCGAACTCTCTTGCTCTTTGTAGACATATCCGCGGTTGGTCGATAGAATCGTGGCTCCGTCAGCGCGAAGAAGCGCGATATCTTGCACGATAATTTGTCGAGTTACGTGGAAATGTTCCGCCAGGCTTTGACCATTGAGTGGCTTTGGCGCGTTTTTTAGCAGTTTAAGTAATTCGGCTTTTCGTTCTTTTGGCATAGTGTCCCTCTTTTAACGTCTTTTTTGTAAAACTTTATACACCGCTAGTGCTAATTCATAGTCTACCATACTGTGAATCACTGTACCAAATCCGACTAGGACAAAGAGGACGTAAAACATGCTTTGCAAATCCGTTCCTGAAACGGAGTAGAAGAGCACGCAGGCTAATACTTCACCGACTGCATGAATGAGTGCCAATACGAAGTTGAAAATCCATGACGCTTTGCGATTTTCTAGTGTCTTTGGATATTTCTGTAGGAAAAAGGCTCCAAGTGTCGCAAAGAGAATATGCGATAGCGCGCGGAAAACGATGACGAGTGGGTACGCCCCGGAAATAAAGAATCCGTATGAGGACCCAAGAACGACGAAGATGGCCATCCATGGATTGATAAACATCGCGATAAAGATTGCAACGTGGCTTCCGAGTGTATACGAAGCAGGTGGAATCACCAATTTCAGTGGCATCGCGATAGGAATGAAGATGGCAATCGCGGTTAATAGTGCGGTTAGTGTCATAAAACGAACATTTTTCATCAGAATAAAACTCTCCCTTTGTTTACTGTATATACAGTAGTATAGTTCTGTGTATACAATAAATCAATAGCAAAAACTCCATTTTAAAAAATAAATGAAAAGAAAACCTCGATACGAGATTATTTTTCGCTTATAATCCGCTCATTTTTCGCTTGATTCTATAAAGAAGTGGCATTACAATAGGACAAAAGAGAGGTGTGAAAGATGCAACCTAATTTTCAAATTACCGAAAAAATGTTAGTGCTAGTGCACAATATTGCGGAACTCCTGACAAAATATTCAATCGAGAAACGTCCGCTTTTATTGCGTAAGGAAAATCGAATCCGCTCGATTCAATCCTCACTAGCGATTGAAAATAATAGTCTGACGTTAGAACAAGTAACGGATATAATCGAAGGGCGAAGAGTTTTGGGACCGCCAAAGGATATTCATGAAGTACAAAATGCGTATGAGGCGTACGAGCGTGTATTTTCAATGGAACCCTATCGTGTAGAAGATTTCCTAAAAGCGCATGAACTGTTGACGCAAGAGCTTATAAAGCATCCAGGTCAGTTTCGCTTAAGTGACGTCGGCGTTTATGATGCGAGTGGGCGAGTGGTTCATGTGGGAGCGCGCCCGCAGTTTGTTCCAGGTCTTGTGGAAGACTTGTTCACCTGGGCTAAGAACAGTGATTTGCTTGATTTAGTAAAATCGTGTCTTGTCCATTTTGAGTTGGAAATCATTCATCCGTTTGAAGATGGGAATGGTCGCATGGGACGATTGTGGCAAAGCCTCATCTTAAGCCAGTGGAATCCGTTATTCGAATGGCTTCCGATTGAGTCTGTGATTCATGCGCATCAGCAAGGGTACTATGATGCACTCGCTATCAGTAACAAGGAAAATGATGCAACGGTCTTTGTTGAGTTTATGCTTGAAGTGATTTTGGAAACATTGGAAGAGGTGAAAGTGCAAGACCGTATCGAAGAAGAAAATACGGAGTATATCGCCTTGCCATCATTAAAACCAAAAGAGCGAGAAGTCTTTGAACAAGTAAAAGCCTATCTTGAACAGTATGGGAATATCGGTAATCAGCAAGCACAAGAACTCACTGGGCTCAGTGCCGCAACCGTTCGACGCTACTTATCGTTGTTTGTCAAAGTTGGTTTGCTGACTTCTAGCGGAAGTACGAAAGGAAAGTTATATTCATTAGGTTCTATTTAGATTCAAACTGTCTCCTCATAACTTCCTTTCATCATAAAACACCCCAAAAGTTAGATTTTCTGTCTAACTTTTGGGGTGCGCTTCATAAAAGATGTTCCTTTTGCATCTATTGTCTTTTAAAGTGAATAAGTAGCATATTAGAATTAATTTTTTAAAGCGTACATTTGATTTTTAATATACAACTCCATCTCATTAAACGCCTCATCTGTAACCTTTCCATTTTTTTGTTTGGCTAAATATAAATAAAATTGGACAGGTTCTGGCTCGTCCAGGTCAATCAGTTGAATACCGTCCAGTTTTAAAAAATCGACGAGAAGGCCGATAGTGTTTTTCTGCTGGATAAAGTTTTCGAACCCTTGAAGATCGCTAACTTCGGCCAATATATTTGGGATGATTCCGTATGAATTCATAAATTTCCAGAATACTTCATGATGAATGAAATGTTCATTAAAGAGGATATATTTTTCATGCTCTAATTGCGAGAGATGAACATGAGACTCTTTTGATAGTGGATGTTTTTTCGGAACGGCTAATTTAAACGGGAAAGTTGCGATTTTTTTCAGATCAAGGTTGCTGCTAAAAACTTCTTTACTCGTTCCGAATAAAGCAATATCTAATTTATTCGAAATAACTTTCTTTGTGATTTCTTTAGAGCCATCTTCTAATAAGCCGATTTCAGTTCCGAAAATCTCTTCTAGCGATGAAATATGTTTTGTTAAATCGAAGAAACGCGAAAGAGCGGCGGTAAGACCGATTTTAATACGTCCATCATGAGCGTTCTTTACAGCTGTTATGCCCATGTCCAGTTGTTGAAGGGCATTGAGTGAATACTTTCTAAAAAGTTCGCCTTCTTTAGTAAGAGACACATCTGTATGAGATTGGTTCCGTAGGATAAGCTGCACACCGAGATCTTCTTCTAATGATTTAATGGCATAGCTGACAGTAGGTTGACTGACTTTGAAAGTTGAAGCTACTTTTGAAAAAGATTTTAAACGGCATAGAGCATTAAAGTATTTGAGTTGTTGAAGTTTCATAAGTAAGACTCCTCATATTTAAAAAAATTATAACACGTCCTCTATTTGACTATGCTAAAAGGGAATCGTTAAAATGTCAATAGGGAGCACAGGATGGGGAGAAAGAGTTTATTGGTGATAAACTTTTCTGTCTCCGTTTTTTTTTACGCTCTTAAACAAAGCATCAACGGCAATGAAACGCCATTTTGCAGATGACTATTTTATAGGAGGAATCACCATGCGTGGACACCAAATTTTAAATGACCCTTTTAAAAATAAAGGGACAGCATTTACACAAGAAGAACGTCAAGAATTAGGATTGGTAGGATTATTGCCACCTTACGTTCAAACGTTAGAAGAACAAGCAGCGCAAACATATGCGCATATGCACCAAAAAGGCAGTGACCTTGAAAAACGCCTTTTCTTAATGGAAATTTTCAATACAAATCGTACGTTATTTTATTATTTATTCTCACAACATTTAGAAGAATTCAACCCAATCGTGTATGATCCAACGATTGCGGACACTATCGAAAACTACAGCGAACTCTTTGTGGACCCTCAATATGCGGCTTACTTAGATATCAATCACCCAAAAAATATTGAAGCAACATTGAAAAATGCTGCAGGAGACCGTGAGATTCGTTTGATCGTCGTAACCGATGCGGAAGGGATTCTTGGAATTGGTGACTGGGGAACAAACGGTGTAGATATTTCTGTAGGGAAATTAATGGTCTATACAGGAGCGGCTGGAATCGATCCAGCAAGTGTTCTTCCTTTAGTGATTGATGCCGGTACAAACCGTCAAAGTCTATTAGACGATCCTAATTACCTAGGAAACCGTCATGAACGTGTTCGTGGGGACCGTTACTATGCATTTATTGACCAATTTGTGGAAACAGCAGAGCGTCTTTTCCCTAAATTATACTTACACTGGGAAGACTTCGGACGTGGCAACGCGGCCAATATTTTAAACAAATACAAAACTCAAATCCCAACTTTCAATGATGATATCCAAGGAACAGGAATTGTAACGCTTGGTGGGGTGTTTGCCTCAATGGATATTGCGGGTGAAAAACTAACAGATCAAGTGTACTTATGCTACGGTGGTGGTACTGCAGGGGCAGGGATTGCTTCTCGTGTTCTTCGTGAAATGGTTGTCGACGGTTTAAGCGAAGAAGAAGCCTATAAACGTTTCTTCATGGTGGATAAACAAGGATTGTTATTCGATGATATGGACGATTTAACACCTGAACAACGTCCATTTGCGAAAAAACGTAGCGATTTTGCTAATGCAGATAAATTAACAGATTTATTAGAAGTAGTGAAAACTGTAAAACCAACCATCTTAGTGGGAACTTCAACTCAACCGAATACATTTACAAAAGAAGTTGTAGAAGCGATGTGTGAAAATGCAGAACGTCCTGTTATCTTCCCATTGTCTAACCCAACAAAATTAGCCGAAGCATCAGCAAAAGACATCATTGAATGGTCTAACGGAAAAGCATTTGTTGCAACAGGAATTCCTTCAGATGATGTTGAGTTCAACGGAGTAAACTACGTCATTGGTCAAGCAAACAATGCGTTAATTTATCCTGGTCTTGGATTAGGAATGTTGGCTTCTGAGGCGAGTCTATTAACCGATGAAATGATTGGGGCAGCAGCTCATGCTGTAAATGGCATCGTTGATATTACAAAACCAGGGGCACCTGTATTACCACCGTTCAAATACGTCAATGAAGTATCATTGAAAGTGGCAACGGCAGTCGCTAAAAAAGCACAGGAACAAGGCTTAGCACGAGCTGCTGAACAAGATATGGAAAAAGCAGTTCGTGAATTTAGATGGACACCAAAATATTAGGAGGCGATGTAGATGTTATTTTTAACATCTCTTGAGTCCATTGTTCCAATTATTGCACTAATTGTGCTTGGATACTTCTTACAAGTAAAAGGTTTGTTCCATAATGATTTTGGTAATGATTTATCTAAACTTATTATGAATGTAGCAATGCCCGTATCGATTTTTGTTTCCGTGTTAAAATATTTAACACTAGAAAAATTGATTAGCTTGTCTGGAGGACTCATCTATACGTTTATAGCTTTTGCGCTTGGATATATCGTTGCCTTCTTAAGTGTCAAAGCCTTTAAAGTGGCTCCAGGGCGAAGAGGGACTGTCATTAATACATTCGTGAATGCAAATACGATTTTTATTGGGTTGCCTCTAAATATCGCACTTTTTGGGGATGACGCCTTAGCTTATTTCTTGATTTACTATATTACGAATACAATTTCCACTTGGACATTAGGTGTCTTTTTAATGACAAGTGATAGTAAAGATGGAAAGAAAAAACAAGAATCGCATTTTGATTGGAAGAGATTACTTC
Source organism: uncultured Streptococcus sp. (assembly GCA_963526005.1). Taxonomy (GTDB): domain Bacteria; phylum Bacillota; class Bacilli; order Lactobacillales; family Aerococcaceae; genus Granulicatella. Next base: position 16,146 of record CAURMP010000018.1, read on the forward strand.
CAGCTCCATTACTTGGGTTTATTGTCTCTGTAGTATTTTTAGTAGTCAATATTCCACTCCCAAGTTTTGTGTCTAGTACATTGGGATATATCGGAGGGTTAACAACCCCGCTTTCACTCGTATATATTGGGATCGTGTTAGCTAAAGCAGGAATCAAAACGATTCGATTTGATAAGGATAGTATTGTAGCGTTAATAGGGCGATTTATCGTTTCTCCTATATTAATGTTTCTAGTTTTGAAATTAATGGCGCATAGTATGGTA
>CAURMP010000019.1:0-16314 GCA_963526005.1 uncultured Streptococcus sp.
CATATATATTAGATTACATTTTGACGTGTGAACCGTTTTCTTTTGTAACAATTTAGCAACATTCTAATCTAGTTCTCAGAAAACAAAAAAAGACTGAGGAATCCTCAGTCTTCAGGTTACATTTTTTCTAATCGTTTAATACGATTGGCCGTTGATGGGTGCGTTGAGAAGATCGAATCTCCTTCTTCCCCAAACGGATTTGAGATATATAACGCCGCACTCTTCTTGTCGGCTTCCGTCATTGGCGGAGCTTCTGAAATCTTTTGAAGCGCAGAGATAAGTCCGTATGGATTTCGTGTGAATTCCACTGCTGACGCATCTGCTAAGTACTCACGATTTCGTGACAAGGCCAACTGCAGGATCGTCGACATAAATGGTCCAAGAATCATCGCGATTAAACCGATGACCATGAAGATGGCATTTGCGCTACCACCGTTGTCATCATCATCTCGGTCTCTACTACCGCCACCCCAGAACATCATGCGACTTCCGAATTGGACGAGCATGGCAATTACGGCACCAAGCGCAATCGCAATGGTTTGAAGGCGAACGTCATAGTTACGAATGTGTCCAAACTCGTGGGCAATTACCCCTTCGAGTTCTTCACGATTCAACCGTTCTAACAATCCTGTTGTGACCGCCACAGCAGCATTTTCTGGAGAACTTCCTGTCGCAAACGCGTTTGGAGATTCGTCCTCGATAATAAAGATACGTGGCATCGGCACTTTTGCGATCATCGCCATATCAGTGACGATATTCCATATCATTGGTGCTTGATTTTTATCTGTAATTTCTTTGGCATGGTTTAATTGCATCACTACATTAGTCGCATTTGCAATCATCATCATTGAATACAACCCGCCGGCAACAAGAGCAATAATGACCCCAGCGGCCGCATTTCCTATGGCATAATATCCAATTCCGATACCCACTGCAACGAAGAGCGCCATGTACAACGCAATCACGACCAGCGTTTTGCGTTTGTTGGAAGCAATTTGTTGGTATAACATCCTAGCACTCCCTCCCTACTAATGAACTGTCAATTAGAATTTCACTTCAGGAACTTTACGAGCTTCAACTGGAGTTTCTAACATTTCTTCTTTAGTGAATCCACCAAAACCAGCAATAATGTTTGTTGGAATTGATTGAATAGAGATGTTATATCTCGCAACACTTGAATTGTATAATTGACGAGCGTAAGAGATTTTGTTCTCTGTGTTTGTCAATTCTTCTTGTAAGTTTAAGAAGCTGTCGTTCGCTTTTAAATCAGGATAGCTTTCAGCTAAAGCGAAAATAGTTTTTAAAGCACCTGATAATTGGTTAGATGCTTCCATTTTTTCTTGTGGTGAAACATCGCTACCCATGTTTGCAATTTGGTTTCTCATCGCAATTACTTGAGTTAATGTTTCTTGTTCGTGTTTTGCGTAACCTTTTACTGTTTCAACAAGGTTTGGAACTAAGTCGTTACGACGTTGTAATTGAACATCGATTTGCGCCCAAGCTTCTTGAACCCAGTTTTTTTGTTGTACAAGTCCGTTGTAAGCAAACATTGCCCATAGAACAATTACTGCTAAGACTCCTAATACAATCCATACTACTGTCATTTTGTGACACTCTCCTTTAGATTTAATACCCTCATTGTACCATATTTTCCTAAATGTGTGTAAAATAGTAGGTAAAGATAGAGTAGCAAAACGTAAATTTTTCTGCATCCATCCTAAGACGGATTTTGCAGTAGAAAGGAGCCCCATGATTCAGCAACAGTTATTCTCGCCGATTCCACAGACGAAGGAGAATTTCTCTCGTTTTCCACTACCACAGAGTTACGTGGATTTTCTTTTGGAAAATGGTGCCGGATTCTTCACGAACACTAAAATCACAACGGTAGAACCAACGCGCTTTGGCCTCGACTACGCCCTCTGTAATGGAGTGAGTGGCTTTAAGGAAGGAACGTATTTCCCAAGCATTTTGGATGCAAGATGGTCTCCAGAAGTGACAGGGTTGCCCGATTACTTCGTAGTCTTTTTCCAAGACGGACCTGTCTATTACGCCTTCGATTATCAAAACGGCCCTGACCAGGAACCAAGCATCCGTCTGATTGACGTTGAAATGGATCAGTGGCTCGAAGTGGCAAACTCCTTTGACGATTTCCTCTCTCAGCTTGAAGCAACTACCGAAGACATAACGTATGATATGAAAGATTGGATTTCCATCCATACCTTACTGCAACAAATCGGGCAAGAAAATCCCGATACATTGGAGGGACTCCTTGAAATCTTGCAAGACACCCATCCACAACTCTTCCTGCAGCAAACAGCCTATGCCTTAGAGCATACAGAGTCTGACGCCGTCCGTTCGCTGTATAAAGACCGCTTCGCCTTTATCGAAGACTTCCTCAGCGCAGAATTCTCTTCGTATCCAGAGTACGATCACTGCCGTACTTTATTATCATAAGCACAACAATAAGACCAACATTTCTGTTGGTCTTATTTTCTTTCTCTATTCCACTCTCTTTTTTATAAGTATCTCCTAAAAAAGAGTTCAAAACGAAGAACACGAAGGATTTTATAGTAGCAGTAATGGGGAATAACACAAAATGCGAATTAGGAGCCGTAGGAAGTCATTCCGTACGGCTCCTTTGAGGCTTTTGAGGTGAGAGACGACAGGCTCGAACCGTTGTCCCATTACAGCTATTATAAACAAATCCTTCAGTGTTCGAAGTTTTGAACGAAGTTCTTTTTTTTAGTAAGCACCTTTCGGTGTTTTATTGTAACTAAAAGAAAAAGAGGGGTGAAAAACTTTCACCCCTCTTTGATTACATCATACCCATGCCCGGATCCATCCCTGGCATTGGTGGTGCTACTGGAGCTGGTTTGTCAGCTACCACAGCTTCTGTTGTTAATAATAATGCTGAAACAGATGCAGCATTTTGTAATGCAGAACGTGTTACTTTCGTTGGGTCCACGATACCTGCTTCAATCATGTTTACCCATTCATCTGTAGCGGCATTGTATCCAATTCCTTTTTCTTCAGATTTCAAACGAGCAACAATGACTGAACCTTCAAGACCTGCATTTTCTGCGATTTGACGTAATGGTTCTTCTAATGAACGAGATACGATTTTCGCACCTGTAGCTAAATCGCCTTCTAATTCAAGAGCGTCTACTACTTTTTGAACGTTCACAAGAGCTGTTCCCCCACCTGAAACGATTCCTTCTTCAACCGCTGCGCGAGTTGCGTTTAAGGCATCTTCAATGCGAAGTTTTTTCTCTTTCAATTCTGTTTCAGTAGCGGCACCGACTTTAATCACGGCAACCCCACCTGACAATTTAGCAAGACGTTCATGTAATTTTTCACGGTCGAAATCACTTGTTGTATCTTGTGCTTGTGCGCGAATTAAAGCAACACGGTTCGCGATTAATTCTTTAGAGCCTGCACCTTCAACGATTGTAGTGCTGTCTTTAGAAACCACCACTTTACCAGCTGTCCCTAATTGAGCTAATGTTGCGTCTTTTAATTCTAAGCCAAGGTCTTCTGTAATGACTTGAGCACCAGTTAAGACCGCAATATCTTCTAACATCGCTTTACGACGGTCACCGAATCCTGGAGCTTTTACAGCTACTACGTTAAATGTTCCGCGTAATTTGTTTAATACTAATGTTGGTAAAGCTTCGCCATCCACGTCATCCGCGATAATTAATAACGCACGTCCTTGTTGAACGATTTGTTCTAATAATGGAATGATTTCTTGGATGTTTGACACTTTCTTATCTGTGATTAAGATAAATGGATTGTCTAAAGTTGCAATCATCTTATCGTTATCTGTCACCATGTATTGTGATAGGTAACCACGGTCAAATTGCATTCCTTCTACAACATCTAATTCTGTTTCAATCCCTTTAGATTCTTCGATTGTGATAACGCCGTCGTTCCCCACTTTTTCCATAGCTTCAGCGATTAATTCACCGACTTCAGCTGAACCTGAAGAAATGGCCGCAACTTGTGCGATGGCTTCTTTTGATTCTACTGGACGAGAAATGCGGTGTAATTCTTCAACCGCTGCTTTTGTCGCAAGTTCAATCCCGCGACGGATGCCTACTGGGTTTGCGCCAGCTGTTACGTTTTTCAATCCTTCACGAACGATGGCTTGTGTTAAAACAGTTGCTGTTGTTGTACCGTCACCGGCAATATCGTTTGTTTTTGAAGCCACTTCAGCCACGAGTTTTGCACCCATGTTTTCGAAGTGATCTTCTAATTCGATTTCTTTAGCGATTGTTACCCCATCATTTGTAATCAGCGGAGACCCGAATGCTTTTTCTAATACGACATTACGTCCTTTTGGTCCTAATGTTACTTTTACTGTGTTCGCTAAAACGTCCACACCACGTAGCATGGCGCTTCTTGCGTCTTCTGCAAATTTAATATCTTTCACCATAGTTGTATCCTCCTTTATTCAACAATTGCGATAATGTCTTTTTCTTTGACGATGATATATTCTTGACCATCTAATTTAACTTCTGTTCCTGAATATTTCTCAAATACGACTTTATCGCCAACCGCCACTTGACGGTCTTCTGCAGCAGTGAATTCGCTTGTTGCGATGACTTTTGCAAATTGTAATTTTTCTTGAGCAGTTGTTGGTAGGAATAATCCCCCAGCAGTTTTTTCTTCTTGCTCTACCATTTGAATAACAACTCTATCTTTTAAAGGCTTTAACATATGAAATCCTCCTTCATCTTTTTTAGCACTCAAAAACACTGAGTGCTAACTCATAGTTTTATGATACTCATTTGGTCAGGAAAAATCAAGAATAAATACTTGCTTATTTGTCTGGAATTTTGTAAGATTTTGACAAGAAAGGATGATTGCGATGACACGAAAAAGTTTCTTTAGAAAACTATATTTTGAAATCATATTAGCCGTCTTCTTTATCTTTCTAGCAACGACGCATTATCCTGGAAATGGATTTGACTTTATCACATTATTCTGCTGTCTATTCGCAACGACAAGCATCGTAACAAGTATCAACATGCTTCGCACCTATAACGAGTTGAAAAAACTCGCCAACCTCATCGAGAATCTTCCCGATGACGAGGATTCACTAGACGATAAAGAACCAAAAGAAAAGCACTAATCGCTCCGCAAATCGGATTGGATTAGTGCTTATTTTTATTCTTCATTATTGGGTGTTGCTTCTATTGATTCATTTTGGTCTACCGTTTCCTCGTCGTTTGTTGGTTTATACTTAACTACTGTAATTGCAGCTTTCATAAAAACATAAGCAAGAGCTACAATACCTGCAAAAACAACCAAACCAAATATCATTAAAATCCAGATTACTTCTTGAACTGCCTTTGGATCCCAAAACGGATTCCCTTCAGCAGCTAAAATTCTCAATAATTCCATCTATTGTTATCTCCCTTTTATTCCTTTTTTAATACTAGCTTTTGGCATAGTATATCACGAACTGCTCCCGTTATAAATACTCTCTCAGCAAACAAAAAAGGCACCCTATGCGGATGCCTTTCAATAGATTATTTTTGGTTGTCCAAGAAATAAATTAGAGTTTGTAATTCGTTTGTTAAGTCCACGTTTTGAACTCGAACGTCTTCTGGTACGTCTAAGCGGATTGGTGTAAAGTTCAAGATTCCGCGAACATTTGCTTCTACTAAGCGGTCTGCTGTTTCTTGAGCAACATCTTGTGGCACTGTTAAGATGGCCACTTGGATTTGTTGAACTTTCAATTGTTCTACCATTTCATCCATGCTGTAAACTGGCACACCTGTTTGGATTGTTCCAACGATGTCTTCGTTTACGTCGAACGCTGCGCTAATACGCACGTTGTTGCTTTGGTGGAAGTTGTAGTTTAAGAGCGCTTGTCCTAATTTACCAACCCCTACTAAAGCGACGTTTGTTAGGCGATCTTGGTTTAAAGTATGGCTGAAGAATTCTAATAAGTATTCTACATCATATCCATATCCACGTTTTCCTAAAGCTCCAAAGTATGAGAAGTCACGGCGGATTGTTGCGCTATCGACTTTTACGGCTTCACTTAATTCAGTTGATGAGATGCGACGTTTTCCTGCGTCATGCAAGAAACGTAAGTAACGATGATAAATAGCCAAACGTTTCGCAGTTGCGCGTGGCACTTCGATTTCTTTTAATTCGTTTAAATCTTTCATGAATAAGACTCCCTTTTTCTTTTATTTCCATGCGTATTCTATCACAACGACATTTCATTTCACAAACAGTTTGCTTGTACCTCACGAACATTCCTAAGTTTCGCTTATATGCAGCAAGCTTTGTGCTTTTTTCTTCACAACCTCCCTATTGTGAATGTGAATGCAAAGAAGAACGCGTATCAATATTGTTCCCCTTCTTTTTTATGCTAAAATAAACTGAAACCACATTGAAAGGACCCGTCATGATTTTATTACAAGGACAAGGACTCGCGCGTACGTTTGCGGATGAAGTCCTATTTGAAAATATTACGATTCATATTCAAGAAAATTCACGCATTGCCATCGTTGGGCGAAATGGTACTGGAAAATCCACGCTATTAAAAATGTTGGCAGGGATCGAAGAACCTTCTCTTGGCGCTGTGTCAAAGAAGAAAGACCTCTCGATTGGCTACTTAGATCAATACGCTGCTATCCAGTCTTCCCGCACCGTTTGGGAAGAAATGGTGCATCTCTTCGAAGATGTGGAAACCTTGAAGAAACAAGCACAAAAAGCAGCTGAACAACTCGGCGACCCAGACCTTCTAAGTGACCCCGTGGCGTACGAACTCGCCTTAAAACGATACGACCAGCTTCAAGAAGAATTGAACCAAAAGAATGCGTATGGTTACGAGTCTGAGATTCGCACCGTGCTTCACGGCTTCCGTTTCTATCCAGAAGACTACGATCAACCGATTCAAGCACTCTCTGGGGGCCAACGCACTCGTCTGGCACTAGCTCGTATTTTATTAGAGAAACACGACTTACTCATCTTAGACGAACCAACTAACCACTTGGATATTGAAACATTGACGTGGCTTGAAGACTACTTACGCTCTTCAAGTAGCGCGCTTGTCATCGTATCCCACGACCAATACTTCTTGGACCGTGTGTGTAACGAAGTCTATGAAATCAGTCATAAGGCCTGCGAATATTATAAAGGAAACTACTCGCACTACTTAGAAGAACGCGAGCAACGCTATTTACTCAAACAAAAAGCCTACGAGAAGCAGCAACAAGAGATTCACGACTTAGAAGAATTCATCGCGAAAAACTTAGTGCGCGCTTCAACTACAAAACGAGCCCAATCACGCCGTAAGAAGCTCGAGAAAATGGAACGCTTAGAGAAACCAAAAGGCGATCAGCGCTCTGCTCGTTTTGAATTTACCGTGGAACGCGAATCCGGAAACCAAGTGCTGCAAGTAACTGATGCTTATATCGGCTACGACCACGAAGCCTTGAGTGGTCCGATTTCCTTCCAGCTTCGTAAGCGTGAGGCCATCGCGATTGTGGGACCTAACGGGATTGGAAAATCTACCCTCTTGAAGTCGATTACGGGTGAACTTCCCCTAATCGAAGGCTCGATTGATTTAGGCGCTGGCGTTCAAGCCGGTTACTATGACCAAAACTTGGCTGGCCTCTCATCGAATCAAACGGTTCTAGAAGAACTCTGGTCTCGCCATTCAACAATGCCTGAAAAAGACGTCCGTTCGATTCTCGGCAGCTTCCTTTTCTCAGGAAACGACGTCGAGAAAACAACCGCTCAACTCAGCGGGGGTGAAAAGGCACGTTTGGCGCTTTGCAAACTGTCTCTGGAACATGATAATTTCCTACTGCTCGACGAACCAACCAACCACTTGGACATCGACAGTAAAGAAGTGCTTGAAGATGCCCTTATCGACTACGACGGCACGATTTGCTTCGTTTCGCATGACCGTTTCTTTATCAATAAGGTCGCAACGGCCATCCTAGAAATCGAAGAAACTGGAAGCACATTGTATTTAGGCGACTATGACTACTATCTCGAGAAAAAACAAGAGAAAGAAGAACTCGCCGCATTGCAAGAAGCCAAGAGTGTCGAAGCAACAACAGCTGAGCCGATGACAGAAGCCAAAGCCAGCTACCATGCCTCTAAAGAAGAGCAACGTCAAATCCGTACGCTCACACGACGCATCGAGCAACTAGAAACGGAGATGCACGATATCGAAACGGCACTCGAACAAGTGCATGAGGCGATGACGCTGGAAGAAAACTATTCTGACCCAGAGAAAGCCGCAGCCCTCTCAACCGAAGAAGGCGCCCTTCTCGAGCGCCAAGAAACCCTTCTTGCAGAATGGGAAGAAGCGTCTCTAGCGCTAGAAGAATTCAATCCATAACCGTTTGAAATTATCATATATGATAATTTTGCACTTTCAGCAATTCAAAAAAGCGTAGACTCTTTTTATAGAGCCTACGCTTCTTTTTTAGTTTACTGTTGCCACTGACTTTGATAGAGATTGTAGTAAAATCCACGTTGCTCCATCAAGCTGGCATGATTTCCTTTTTCAATGACATGTCCGTCTTTTAAGACTAGAATCACATCCGCGGTACGAATCGTCGACAAACGGTGTGCCACGATAAAGCTCGTGCGTCCTTCCATCAGATGTTGGAAGACTTCTTGAATCTTCAACTCGGTACGTGTATCGATGGAAGAAGTCGCTTCATCGAGAATCAGCATATTTGGTTGTCCCATCATCACACGCGCGATGCAGAGCAATTGTTTTTGTCCTTGCGAGAAGTCCCCACCATCATCTGAAATCACCGTATCATATCCTTGTGGCAGACGGCTTACAAATCCATGAATATGGCAGAGTTTGGCGATACGAATCATCTCTTCTTCGCTAATCGTTGGATTTCCCATCGTGATATTTTCACGGACAGTTCCCGTTTGAAGCCATGTTTCTTGAAGCACCATTCCAAATCCATTTCGTAGAGAATGACGCGTGATGTCTTCAATCGAAAGCCCGTCGATAGCTAATTTTCCACTATTAATATCGTAGAAACGCATCAATAAGTTAATCAATGTCGTCTTCCCACTTCCGGTTGGACCAACAATTGCCACACGTTGCCCTGGTTTGACCTCGAGCGAGAAGTCTTCAATAAGCGGTTGGTCTTTCACATAAGAGAAGTCCACATGGCTAAATTCTACCGCTCCGTCAAAGTTTTCAGGAGACACAGCAGTTTTGCGCTCTGGACTCTCAGAAGGTTGTTCCAACAGTTCAAACACGCGATTAGCACAGGCAATCGCATTTTGCAATTCGGTAATGACTCCTGAGATTTCATTGAACGGTTTCGTATATTGGTTCGCGTAACTTAGGAAGGATGACAGTTGCCCCACCGTCACGCCACCGCTCATCACGAAGAAAGCCCCGAACACGCCCACACTGGTGTAGACGATGCTATTGACAAAGCGCGTTGCCGGATTCGTGATGCTCGAGAAGAAGATAGCCTTGAGCGATACATCCGTTAACTCCTTATTAATCACCGCGAAGTCCTCGATGACCATTTCTTGTTGTTGAAAGGCCGTAACCACTCGTGTTCCCTCAATCATCTCATTCATATAGGCGGTTTGGTCGCCACGAATTTCCGATTGTTGTTTAAAGAAATGATAGGATTTCTTCGCAACAAAGCTAGCCATCACAAAGGATACTGGCGTCACCACGACTACTACCAGCGTTAATGTCATATTCACGCTCAGCATAAAGACTAAGGTCCCCAGAATGGTCATCACACCCGTGAATAACTGCGTGAATCCCATCAATAATCCATCCGCAAATTGATCCGCGTCCGCAATGATACGGCTCTCGATTTCTCCGGCTGGATGAATATCTAAATAACTTAGTGGCAATGTCTCGATTTTTTCAAGCGCGTCTCTACGAAGGTCACGAACCACAGAGTACGTCATCTTGTTATTGCTGAGGTTCATAAACCACTGCGCAACAGAAGCTATTATTGTAAAGAGTGCAATCTGCCAAAGGATGGCAAATAGTCCTTCATAGAACACTTGGCCTGTGTCCAGCATTTGGTCTACGGCTTCTCCGACTAATTTCGGAATCATTAACGTTCCGAATACATTCACACTCGCCAAAAGAATGGACGCTACGAAATAGATACGGTAGCGACGGATGTAGCGGAGAACTTTACGGATGGTTTCCCATTGAGTTTTCTGTCTCATGCTTCATCCTCCTTTGGAAATTGTGAATAGTAAATTTCTTGATAAATCTCATTGTTGGCTAAGAGCTCGTCATGCGTGCCTTTTCCGACAAGATTTCCTTCATCGAGTACAAGAATTAAGTCTGCATACTGCACAGACGCCGCCCGTTGCGACACGATAAAGGTTGTTGGACGTGGCGTTTGGTTCTTAATCGCCTCACGCAATTTCGCGTCGGTCGCAAAGTCTAATGCCGAAGCACTATCATCTAGAATTAAAATCGGTGCTTGTTTAGCAATCGCACGCGCAATCGTCATCCGTTGTTTTTGCCCACCGGATAGATTGCGACCATTTTGTTCGATGCTATAATCAAGTCCGCCTTCTTTCGTCTGTACAAACTCGCTGGCTTGGGCGATACCGAGTGCATGTTCAACCACTTCACTTGAAGCAGATGCATTTCCAAAACGAACATTGTCAGCAATCGTTCCACGGAAGAGTTGCGCCTTTTGCAAGACCATTCCGACCGCTCCACGAAGCGATGCAAAACGGTAGCGACGAACGTCTGCCCCGAACACCTCTACAGTCCCTTGGGTCGCATCATAGAAACGAGGAATCATATTGACAAGAGACGATTTCCCGCTACCCGTCCCACCGATAACGCCGATGGTCTGTCCTTTCAGCGCGGTAAATGAGATATGGTTCAACGCTGCGTTTTGGTCTCCTTGATACGTCAACGTCACGTCTTTAAAAGCCACCGCCACTTCCCCTTCAGGATGAACGTCTTTCGTACCTTCAACCATATCCTCTTCAATCGATAGAATCCTGTTAATACGCTCTGCACTTGCCACTGATTTTGTCATCAATACGACAAGGTTTGCGAACTTCACAAGCTCCACTAAGATTTGAGACATGTAGTTTGTTAAAGCGATGACTTCCCCTTTCGTTAAGGTGCCTGTATCCACTTTAATCGCCCCGCCATAAAGAATGACGATGAGCGCCACATTCACAATCACAAACGTAATAGGATTCATGGCTCCTGAGAGGCCACTCACCTTTTGTTGCGCTTGATTCAACGCTTCGGTATCTTCTCTAAACGACTGAATTTCTTTTTCTTCGCGGTTAAATGCACGAATCACACGCACACCGAGTAAGTTTTCATGCACGAGGCGCATAATGCGATCCAATTTTCCTTGCACACGGCGATACATCGGAATCGTCCAGTAAATAATCCCGAATACGACGACTGCTAAGATTGGAACTGTGATGGCAAACGTCCATGCCATTTCCACATTCACAACAAAGGCCATCACAATCGCCCCACCGACGATAAACGGCGAACGTAGCAATAGACGAAGCGCGATGTTCAACCCGTTTTGCACGAGATTCATATCACTCGTCAATCGCGTCAGCAAAGTGTCATTTCCAAGCGCATCAAGTTGCGAGAAACTAAAGTATTGAATTTTGGCAAAGAGTGCCTGTCTCACGTCGGCGGTAAATCCGGTTGCCGCCTTTGCCGCAAAATATTGAGCGGTAATCGACACGACAACGCCTAAAATTCCTAGTCCAATAAGAATCGCTCCTTGTTGGAGAATCAGCGCAGTATCTTTATTACTGATTCCTTTATCGATAATGACCGCCATGATGAGCGGAACAAACAATTCCAGAATCGCTTCGAATAATTTGAATAAAGGTGCCAATATCGTTTCTTTCAGATACGGCTTTAAATAAGGTTTTAACTTGTTCACACGCGTACTTCCTTTTACATCCATAGTACTTTTATTGTATCACATTTTATCCTCTTCAAAAGCGGAAAAACATGCTTCCTGCTTTTGATTTTTCAGAGTGTAACAATTATGTTACGTAACAAAAATGTTACACTCACTTTTTTACTTTCTAAAGTTGTATCATTTATGATACATCACGTTTTTCCATCCTCAACGAATCCTTTTTTATACCTACAGTGGGGTGCAGCGGAGTAAATAATCATTAGAAGACTGGGCCTTATTAGAAAGTTGATTACGAAAAATCTTACGGATTCTATAATAGCCATAACGTGGGATGGCATTAAATGCGAAAAAGGGAGCGTAGGAATTTTATTCCGTACGCTCCCTTTGAGGCTTTAAAGGTGAGAGACTTAGGCTCGAACCGGTGCAACGTTACAGCTATTATGAAGATATCCGTAAGGATTTGGAGTAATCAACATTGTTCACTATACTGTCACCCAGGTGCCCAGTCTTCTATTTAATTATCTACGTAAATTGTGCGCTTCAATATACTCCGCAATTTGGATCGCGTTGCTTGCTGCACCCTTACGAATATTGTCACCCACACACCAGATGTGGAAGCTGTTAGGTTGAGAGATGTCGCGACGAATACGTCCTACATACACTTCATCATGCCCAGTTGCTTGTAATGGTGTTGGATACACATTTTCCTCAGGTTTATCTAATACGATTACGCCTGGTGCTTTTTCTAAAATCGCACGAATTTCTTCAGGAGTTGTATCTTTTTCGAAAGTCACATTGATTTCTACAGAGTGTGAGTTGAATACAGGCACACGCACACAAGTAGCTGTGATGGCTACATCGTCTGACAATCCTAGAATCTTGCGAGTTTCTTGAATCATTTTCATTTCTTCTTTTGTATAGCCATTTTCTAAAAATACATCGATATGTGGCAATACGTTATTGTAAATTGGATGTGGGTAGTTTGTTGGAGCTTCCCCTTTTTCCCCGTTTCTTAAATCGTTAATCCCTGCTTGTCCAGAACCTGAAACAGCTTGGTAAGTTGTATAGGCCACACGTTTTAATCCAAATGCATCATGCAATGGACGTAATGGCACAACCGATTGGATTGTTGAGCAGTTTGGATTAGCGATAATCTTACGCTCTAATGTTGGTGCGTTACATTCTGGTACGACTAAATCAATCTCTGGATCCATTCTCCATGCGCTTGAGTTGTCGATAACAATCACGCCGTCACGTTCTGCGATTGGCGCAAATTTCAATGAAGTGCCGCCCCCTGCTGAGAAGATGGCGTAGTCAATATCAAGCTTGAAGGAGTCTTCCGTTAATTCTTCGACTACATAATCTTTTCCTCTAAACTGTAGTACTTTCCCTGCTGAACGCGCTGAAGCAAGTAGATATAAGTGGTCTACTTGTAAGTTACTTTCTTCTAAACGTTCAATCATTTTTGTTCCAACGACACCTGTCGCTCCTACAATTGCAATATTTACCATAAAAAAATCTCCTTTTTGCTAAAACGCTATGTTGAAAATTATAGCGAATCTCTCGTTGAAAGTAAAGAATTGTCTTTCTTTGCAACACATTTGTAGCTGGTATAGATACACTCTTTAATGAGTGCGTCATCTGTGCACACATTCAGCGCAATCGAAATCCAATGCTTCTTATTCATATGATAGGCTTCATAAATCCCGTCAGTCGATAGGAGTCGTTCCTTGTCTTCCGGATGAATCTTCACGTTCAAAATAAGGGCGTCAGCCTTTGAAGTCACTCCTAGTTTTTGAAGCGGCACTTCCATCATGAGCCCATACCATTTGCCTTTATCTTCGACCATAAAGCCCATCGCCTCCGTCTTCTCAAACGGATTACCATGATACGGGACGATATTTTCGGTCATCCACTTCGTCCACTTCTGGCGTGCTTCTTTGATACTCGATTGCTCAGGATGCATCCATTGGAACGCTAGCTCACTTGCCTCTTCGCGCAAGGCTTGAGCGATACTGCTACTCGTTGTTGGTATATCGAATAAGGTGTAGCGCTCGTTAACCTCATCGATCGCTACGATTTCTAAGCCTTGTTTTTGGCTAGCACTCACCACCTGAAAGTGAAATCCTTCCATTTGGCTTGGAAAGATTTTCCCTTCCAGTTCTGGTAAGTCCTTTGTTAATTTCCATTTCATAAATCTGACCTCTTATAAGCGATACTCCGCACGTAATTCGAGAATCACGTCGCGTAAATCGGCTGCTTTCTCGAAATCGAGGTCCTTGGCTGCCGCACGCATATCCAACTCGAGTAACTCAAGCGCTTCTCGGCGTTGTTCTTGCGTCATCTTCTTGAAGTCTTTTGCTGTCGTTGGTGCATCTTCTTTTTCGACCTCGTGCGTAATCGCAATTAAATCACGGATATTCTTCACGATAGTCTTCGGAACAATGCCATGTTCTTTATTGTATGCCTCTTGGATGGCACGACGACGATTCGTTTCATCAATCGCTTTTTGCATCGAATCCGTAATCTTATCGGCATACATAATCACACGACCGTTCGCATTACGCGCCGCACGTCCAATCGTTTGAACAAGAGAACGTTCACTACGAAGGAAACCTTCCTTATCCGCATCGAGAATTGCCACAAGGGACACTTCTGGCACGTCTAACCCTTCACGAAGCAAGTTGATTCCGACCAACACGTCGAATTCCCCGAGTCGTAAGTTACGGATGATTTCCGTACGTTCCAATGTCTTAATGTCACTATGCAAATACTTCACCTTAATGCCCACTTCTTCTAAATAGTCGGTCAAGTCCTCGGACATCTTCTTCGTTAATGTCGTAATAAAGACACGCTCATTGCGTTCTACACGTAAGTTGATTTCACTAATCAAGTCATCAATCTGTCCTTTAATTGGACGAACTTCCACTGGTGGATCGAGCAGGCCGGTTGGGCGAATGATTTGCTCGGTAACTGTTGGCGTATGCGATAACTCGTAAGGCCCCGGTGTTGCCGAAATATAAATGATTTGTGGCACGCGTTCCTCGAACTCTTCAAAGCGCAATGGACGGTTATCTAAAGCACTTGGTAAGCGGAAGCCGTATTGAATCAACTGCTCCTTACGAGCACGGTCCCCGTTATACATTCCACGAATTTGTGACATCGTAATATGCGACTCATCGACCACGAAGAGCGAATCTTTCGGGAAGAAGTCTAATAAAGTATACGGTGGTTGTCCTGGACGTCGGCCATCCATATGACGGGAGTAGTTCTCAATCCCGTTACAGTAGCCCATCTCTAGTAGCATTTCGATATCGTAGTTGGTCCGTTGTTCTAAGCGTTGTGCTTCAAGTAACTGATGGTTGTCTCGTAATTCTTTTAGTCGTTCCGCAAGCTCTTCTTTAATCGTAGCCACGGCCCGTGAAATTTGGTCTTCATTGGCCACAAAGTGCGTTGCTGGGAAGATCGGAACGTGTTCCACGGTTGCTTTAATTTCACCCGTCAACACATCAACTTCTTTAATCGCTTCGATTTCATCTCCGAAGAATTCAATACGAAAGGCTGTCGCATCATTTCCTGGTAGGAAGATTTCAACGACGTCCCCACGAACACGGAATGTTCCACGGCGGAAATCATAGTCGTTACGCTCGAACTGCATTTCTACCAATCGACGCAATAAGTCATCACGTTCGATTTCCATGCCTTCACGAAGCGACAATACATGGTCGCGGTAATCTTCCGGGTTTACTAAACCATACATCGAAGACACGGACGCCACTACAATCACATCGCGACGTTCTAGAAGAGCGCTTGTGGCCGAGTGTCGTAATTTATCAATCTCATCGTTGACGCTCGATTCCTTCTCGATATACGTATCGCTGGCAGGAACGTACGCTTCTGGTTGATAGTAGTCATAATACGACACAAAATATTCGACCGCATTGTCCGGGAAGAATTCTTTCAACTCTCCGTACAACTGGCCGGCTAATGTTTTATTATGCGCTAATACGAGCGTTGGTTTATTGACTTCTTGAATCACATTTGCAATCGTGAACGTCTTCCCTGTTCCGGTTGCCCCAAGTAAGGTCTGTTCTTTGACCCCATTATTAATGCCATCGACGAGTTCTTGGATGGCTTGAGGTTGGTCTCCATTTGGTGCATAAGGAGCCACTAATTTAAATTGATCCATGACTTCACCTCTTTCTTTTCTAGTATACCATCATTACGGGAGTTTTACCGTTTGTCTGTCTTGTTCTTTCACAATACCTTGCTTGCAATTCAAGTAGGACTTTTGTATAATAGTTCGTGTTGGAAACAACTGATCAGTAATTATACATGTTAAATGAAAGAGGGGTGAACCCATTGCCAAATATCGCATCACAAATCAAACGTGTTCGTA
>CAURMP010000020.1:0-15799 GCA_963526005.1 uncultured Streptococcus sp.
CTCTTTGCCTTCAGCTTGTTCCGCATCGCGTTTTGCTAAGGCTTTTTTCGTTTCTTCAAAACTTGCCGCTTCTGTTTCGCTTGGATATTCATCTTCAGCGACTGGAGCTGGCATTTCACCTGTTTCGAAAAGTGATTTAATTGTACGTTCATCTAATGTTTCTAATTCTAGAAGTTTTTGAGCAATTAATTCTAATTGATCTTTATGTTCTTCAAGAATTTGAAGTGCTTTTTCATGCGCTTCTTTCATAATGCGACGTACTGCATTGTCGATTTCAAAGGCCACTTGATCTGAGTAACCTTTTGTTTGACCATAGTCACGTCCGATAAATACTTGATGATTTCCTTCGTATTGAACAGTTCCTAATTCGTCCACCATTCCGTACTCTGTAATCATGCTACGAACGATCGCTGTTGCTTGTTCAAAGTCGTTAGAGGCTCCTGTAGTCTTCACGCCAAAGATAAATTCTTCAGCAGCACGACCACCAAGAAGTCCAACTACTTGTTCGAACAATTCTTCTTTTGTCATTAAGAAACGATCTTCTTTTGGAAGCATAATCGCATATCCGCCAGCGCGTCCACGAGGGACAATCGTTACTTTATGAACCACACGCGCATCACTTAAGACCATACCAACGATTGTATGACCTGCTTCGTGGTAAGCCACCATTTCGCGTTCTTTCTTGCTGATTGCACGGTCTCTCTTAGCCGGACCAGCAATTACACGGTCATGTGCTTCATCCACGTCTAATGCGTCGATAGCATTTTTATCACGACGAGCCGCTACTAAAGCTGCTTCGTTTAATAAGTTTTCAAGTTCAGCCCCAGAGAATCCTGGAGTTTGTTGCGCGATTACTTTTAAGTCCACGTCTTTTGCAAGTTTCTTATTGCGTGCGTGTACTTTCAGAATCGCTTCACGGCCTTTCACGTCTGGACGACCTACTAAGATTTGACGGTCAAAACGTCCTGGACGAAGTAAGGCTGGGTCTAATACGTCTGAACGGTTTGTTGCGGCAATTACGATGATTCCCTCTGTTCCTTCGAACCCGTCCATTTCAACTAGTAATTGGTTTAATGTTTGTTCACGTTCGTCGTGTCCGCCACCCATTCCGGCACCACGTTGACGACCAACGGCATCGATTTCGTCGATAAAGATAATTGCTGGAGCATTTTTCTTCGCGTTTTCGAATAAGTCACGAACACGGCTCGCCCCAACCCCTACGAACATTTCTACGAATTCAGAACCTGAAATCGAGAAGAATGGTACGTTTGCTTCACCGGCAACGGCTTTGGCAAGAAGGGTTTTACCAGTTCCTGGAGGGCCCTCAAGAAGTACCCCTGCAGGAATACGAGCACCAAGCGCTGTAAATTTACGTGGGTCTTTTAAGAATTCCACTACTTCTACAAGCTCTTGTTTTTCTTCTTCGGCACCGGCTACATCAGAGAAGCGCACTTTCACGTTTTGTTTCTTCTGATTTGTCGCACGGCTCTTACCGAAGTTCATTGGATTGTTACGTCCACCTTGACCACCTTGGCTCATAAACATTGTATAGAGTAAGAACCCTAATACCCCAAGTGGTAATACGACTTGTAATAATACGGAAATCCATACGCCTGTTGAACTTTCTGGTAAAGTTTCAACTTTTGTATTTTTAGATTGAGCCGCTTCATTGATTTCTTTAATCGTTGAGTCGTTTGGTAAGACTGTTGTTTTGAAGTTTGTGCTCTTTGTTGTACGGTTATCAAAAATAGATAATCCATTTTGATTTTTAGCTTCTTGGGTCGTTTGCTCTTTCGGGTTTGTATATTCCCCAGTAATGGTATATACAGAATTCGAATATTGCATCTTGAGATCTTTGATTTCACCACTTTTCAGGCTTTGCATAAATTCTGTGTATGAAATATCTGCTATAGGACCTTTTTGATCCCCATTAAACATTCCAACGAAAATGACAATAGCACCGAAAATCAAGATATATAGTAAGCTAGATCTGAATATTGATCGATTGTTATTATTATTCATTTTACCTCCCCATCTTCTTATAAAAGAAGAACGATAGTATTTTCACTACCGTTCCATCATAACATATTTGACTTTTATTGACGAATAGTTTAACTCTTTCTTAATCTTCATAGAACTCAGGTTTTAAAACACCGATACATGGTAAGTTACGGTAGAATTGTTTGAAGTCTAATCCGTATCCTACAACGAATTTATTTGGTACTTGAACACCAACATAATCCGCTTCGATGGCTTCTTCGCGACGTTCTGGTTTATCTAATAAAGTCACCACTTTTACACTTGCTGCTTGGCGGTGTTTTAATAATTCAACCACGTGTTTTAAAGTACGGCCTGTATCGATAATATCTTCCACGATAATCACATGACGATCTTTAACGCTTTGACCTAAGTCTTTTAAGATACGTACTTCGCCGCTTGATTCGAATTCATTTCCATAACTAGATACATCCATGAAATCAATTTCTAAGTTGCAGTCCATTGCGCGGACTAAATCTGCCATAAAGAAAATAGCACCCTTAAGAATACAAATGACTAACGGATCTTTACCGCGGTAATCTTCCGCTAACGTAGCACCTAATTTCTTGATTGTTTCTTGTAACTGTTCTTCTGATACTAAAATTTCTGACATATCATTTTTTAACATGTGTGCACCTCGTTTTGTTTTCGTAAGATAGAATCATTTTACCAGTTTCCTCTTCAAAGAACAACGGTTTGGCATAGCGATAGCCCAAAATTGCGCGAATTTTTTTCGAGGCGTCTTCCAACACCCAAATTTCCTTGCGCTCTTCGAGTGGAATCTTCGAATTGATAAACCATCTTGAGAGTTTTTGATGTTTAGTTTCACTAGTATCTAGTGCAATCTTATCTCCCGGTTTTGCATGACGAATCGTGAGTGGGAAGTCCTTTGGATAGACAGGAATTGCAAAATCCGAAGATGTCTTCCCTGTCGTAAGTAAAATTTGCTCATCTTCATTTGGACGAATTAAGGTATCTTCCGGCTTTTCCAACACATATTCGATATTTGGAACCACTTTTTGACGTCCTTTTTCAAATGAACATTCTTCATAGCGTTTCTTAAACCTCCAGCCATTTGAAAGGTCCAGAGTAAGTTGAGCCTTGTCGGAACCAACCTTTTCTAAGATTTGCTCCATCTGCACGACTGAAATCGTCGTATCCATTTGCATCAGTACTTGTTGCAAAAGCAGTCGTTGCATTTCGATCGGTTCTTTTAGGAAAGCTTCGCGATGGAATGTGACTTTTTTCTTTCCTTTTTGGAAGAGCTGTTCTTGTTTTTCTTCTAATATCGGCATCAAGCACGCCACAGCATCCGCAATCATCTGCGCACTCTTTTGGAAGTGGCTTCCGGCATTTGGATTTTCCTCTTTTAAAAATGGAATCACATGATGACGATATCTATTTCTTGTATAGTCATCTGATTCATTCGATTCATCTTCTAAATAAGGAACGTCATATTTCTTAGCCTCTTGATAGAGTTCTTTTTTCTCATAAGATAAGAAAGGGCGTAAAATGTTCAACTCTTTTACGTAACGTTTTTCCTTCATTCCAGAAAGACCTTCCAGCGTACTTCCACGCGACCATTTCATTAAAACAGTCTCCATTTGGTCATCTTGGTGATGCGCCAACACTAAATAGTCCGCCTCATGCTTTTTCGTCACTGCGCGGAAGAAATCATACCTGAAATCACGTAAGGATTTTTCAGAAGTCGCCTCTCCCTCTACTTCGTGCCAATGCTTTGTCTCGATTGGAATTTGATGAAGTTTGCAAAAACGATGAACGAGTTGCTCTTCATCCACGGCTTGCGCTCTCAGTCCATAATTCACATGGGCCACTACGAGTCGATCTTTTGCATCGTCTCCAAAAAGAGTGATCATCGCGTTCAAAAGAACCATCGAATCGACGCCTCCGGATACGGCAAGCACATATTTTTTCTCAGTAAAGTTTTCTAC
The DNA here is from genome assembly GCA_963526005.1 of uncultured Streptococcus sp. Taxonomy (GTDB): domain Bacteria; phylum Bacillota; class Bacilli; order Lactobacillales; family Aerococcaceae; genus Granulicatella. The sequence goes on from CAURMP010000020.1 coordinate 3,990, forward strand.
ATTTCTTCTAAAAAACGCTGTTAGTTGATGTTGCATTGGCCTCTCCTTTCTGTCAAAAAAATCTCCTCCAGTTTTCACCAGAAGAGATTGATGGTTTCATTATGAACGACGACCGCCACGGCCCCCACGTTTCCCTTCAGTGTTACGTTTCAATGAAGTTAAACGGTCTTCAGAGTCTTTCAAGAAGGAACTCATTAGAGAATCGAAATCTGTTGCTTTTGCTTGCGAAGGAGATTTCTTTTCGTATGGAGCTGAAGTTCTGCTAGCAGAGCGGTTTTTCTTAAAGTCTTGAGAGTCATTACGCGGTGTAAAAGGTTTCTTAGCACGTGGTTTGTCCGAAGAATCTTCTTTTGGTTTATCAACGGCACGACGAATTGAAAGGCTAATTTTGCCATCGTCCGCAATCGTCATGACTTTTACTTTAACCTCGTCTCCAACTTTTAAAACTTCTTTGATATCTTGAATGTATGAATCAGACACCTCGCTGATGTGAACAAGACCTGTCTTACGATCTCCTAAATCCACAAAAACTCCAAAATTTGTAATTCCAGTAACTTTACCAGGGATTACGTTTCCTACTTCGATTGACATATAAAAAGCGTTCCTCCTTCATTATTTCCTTTCCGATACACGCTTGACGTATCAAAAAGATTCATTGCCTAACGGTTTTGAGTTGTCACCTTAACAACAGTTTCCCCTTGTTCGACTTCTTCTTTTGCTTGTTGCGCTTTATGCTCTGCAGTGTCATTTGGCGTGCTGAAGATGATTTCTCCAGTTTTGCTTAAATAATATTCACTACGTGCAAGTTTTGCGATATATTCATCGCTTTGAAGAAGTTCCACTTGCTGTGTTAACGATTCTTTTTGCTTTTCAGCAACTTCTTTTTCAGCCTTCGCTTGTTCAATTTTTTGATCTAATTGATTTGCTTGGCTAAATTGGTTCCCAATCCCGACAATCATTGACCCCGAAATGGCAATCACACCGACTAAAATCAATTTAGTCATTAGTGAGTGACTCTTGAAAACGGGAGTAGAAGGTTTTTTCTGTTTTAATTTGTTATTCATTGAAATTACATTTGAATTTCTTTGTTGTGTTTCTTGCGTCACCTTAATTGTCTCCTTTTTTACTTATACAAACTGAGTATAACAAGAATGACGCTCATCGTCCATGGTTACACTAAGATTTTTTATAAATTTTTGTAAACTTCCTTTGAAATCAAAAAATGATTCCGCTTTTCCTAACGGATGTCTTCATAATAACTGTAATGTTGCACCGGTTCGAGCCTTCCGTCTCTCACCTTCGAAGCTTCAAACGCGGAGTAAGGTACAAGCCCTACTCCGCGTAATTCACATTCGATGCGTATCACATTACTGTTATTATAGAATCCGTTAGTCTTGCGGAATCATTTTTTGAGCATTTTATAAATTTTCTTTTTTGGTGTTACCATGAACAGCCACAGAAAAGTGACGTTCCCTGGTTATCTTCCTAGTTTACATCCTCGGTACGGAGTTTCACGCGTTTAATGACCACTTGATTTTCCGTTTCGCGAATGTAGTTTTTCAAGTTCTCAATAATGATTTCTTCATCATTATGAATACGAATCACGAGCTCATATTTTTCGCCATCGAGTTCTCGCGCTTCGACTTGAATCGATTGATAGTCTTCGAAGTGGCAGTAATTATAAATCGACTGCACAATTGTTGGGTCTGGAATTTCACAGTAAATATTTACTTGACGTTGTTTCCCTTGCAAGATTGGTTGATACGCTAACTTTTGGACGATGACAATAATCGCTGCGCAAAGGGAACCGAAGAACCAGAACCCTCCACCAATCGCAAGACCAATTCCGGCTGTGGCCCAAATTCCTGAAGCGGTGGTCAAACCACTCACGCGTTTTTCACGCATGAAGATGATCCCCCCACCGATAAAGCTGATACCGCTGACGACTTGAGCAGCCACACGAGCTGTATCGTAATGCGGTGTATCAACGAAGGCTTCCTTTGATATAATCATCATTAAGCAAGATGTGAGCGCCACAATCATGTGGGTCTTAACCCCTGCTTGTTTATTTCTGGAGGTACGTTCGTAACCGATGGCAAGTCCACAAACACATGAAATTAAAATCGCCAAAAAATGACGCAATTCTATCATTGCGTTAAATGGCTGTAGTATATTGATTGCATTTAAATCCACGGTTTTCCCTCCTTATTTCTTTTAAAAAAGCACTATTTATCTTACTCTTTTTTTATTTTTTTGTCAACAGAAAACGCATTCAAAATAAATAGACGACTACATAAAAAAAGAATACGACAACTCTGCCGTATTCTCCCCTTCATTATAATTCTAGCGGTTCTTCTTTAATGATCTTTTCTTCTAGAATCGTAAACATTTCCTTAGCGTCTTCTTTTCTCGTTGAGTCCAGTAATGCTTCAACTTGGACTAAGACATGTTTGTTCCCGAATTGAATTGCGATTTTATCTCCGACTTTAACGTCTGTTGAAGATTTCGCTACTTTATCATTAATAAACACACGTCCCTTGTCGGCTACTTCTTTCGCAACCGTACGGCGTTTGATTAATCGTGATACTTTTAAAAACTTATCGAGTCTCATCGTTTTCCTCTTTTCTACTAAATTTACGTAATAAACTCTTTCCTTTTGGAATTAGTACCCATTCTCGTTTCGTGAATAAATTCCATTTCATCGTTCCAGCCAGGAAAATCACAACTCCTATAAAGGCAAAGACGATTGAAAAGACAAAGGCCATCGTTCTTGAATCTTGCATCCCTGCAAAATGCCATGCTCCGTATGATAATACCGAAACAATGACCGTCATGCCAAGTGCGATGCCTGCAAGTAGCTGCATAAAATTCCCGTCACGTAAGACACTTGTCATAATCTCTTTTGCAAAAGCCATCATCACACCCATCATCACGCAAAGCCCCAAAGCTGTCGCAAGGCTGGCTCCAAGCGTTCCGAACATCGCAACGAAGATGTAGTTTGTACCTGCTTTCACTGCGAGCCCTGCTGTGAGTGCCAGTAGCGTTTTTGGATATTGATGCTGACTTTGGAAAATACCGTGCAGCGACATAATCACAGATGCAAAGAAAATACTGGTGACATAGACAAGGAGCACTGCCTGCCCCTTGGCATCTCCAAAGAGTGCAGTATTTAACCATGGCAGGATCGCAATCATTCCCATCGTTGCGACTACCGAAAACGTCATCGTCATTCGAAGAAGCGACGCGGATAGTCTCTTAAACTCTAAGTCATGACCTTTCTTAAAGGCGCGCGACAACATCGGCATATAACTAGATGAAAATCCAACGCCAACGACCATTCCTAATTGCACAAGCGGCTGTCCTCGGTCGTAAATCCCCTTGAGGTCTTTTGCCACTTCTGGAAGCATCCCTTGGTCTGTTAACACATTATACACAGAGAACGAATCCACCAATTGGAACAAGACTAAAATTGAACTGAGTAGGCAAATCGTTCCCCCTTCAAAGGCAAAGCGTTTAAAGAGATGTCCAAATGTCGGCACTTCCATTTCTACTGGCGTAATCGTCAAGCCGTCGAGCGGATCTTTCGTTTCTTTCAATACATAATACAGCATCACAAGAATCGCAAACACGGCCGCAATCGTCGCACTCGACATCGCCCATGTGCCCATCGTGTAGTAATCTGAAATCGCGCTGCCAAATAGACTCGCCACGAAGAGAATCACCGCGACACGAACGACCTGCTCCACCACTTGTGAGATAGCAGTCGGCATCATCCGGAAGCTTCCTTGGAAATAACCCCTTGTGATGACCAGAAACGGCATCAATAGAAACATCCACGATACGCTTTGGACGACTGGCAAGAGTTCAACGTCTCCCATCCAGTGTGCAATCATTCCCGCACCCAAATGGAGGAAGGCAAAAATCCCCACTCCAATAAGGCTCGCAATCACGAATAACTGCTTCAATAATTTCTTTAAATGTGTCGACTCCAAGTATTCTGCGACTACATTGGACACGAATACCGGGAATCCCGTTAACGCAAAGGTCATGCCGATTCCATAAATAGGATACACCTGCTGATATACATAGAAACCGGTGTTGCCCACCATATTTTGGAAAGGAACTCGGTACACCGCGCTTAAAATCTTAGCAATAAACGCGGCAATCGAGAGCGCAATCGCCCCTTGCATCATCCCTTTACTATTTATCTTCTTCATGTTTTTCCTCATCGCGGGCTAAAATTTCCCCGCATGTTTTTACAAACAGTTTAACTTGCTCGAGCCATAAGTCAACAGGCTTTTGCGTGATATTTAATAAAATCTGAAGACTTTCGCCCTTGTTAGCTACTTGCGCTGGTAATTTCACCGGACCAAGCGCCTCAAAGACGGGCACCCCTTGCAGGCGAGTCGCTGAAGGTGGTGCAATCGTAATCGTCACCGAATTATCTTTACGTTTAATCGATACGACGTCAATCTCGTTGGCATAATGCTTAATGAGTCCAATCTCTGCTAATGCACTGACTTCATCTGGGAAGTCACCGAAGCGGTCAATAAAGTCATCGAGCAATTCTTCATAAGCTTCCACGCTATCAATCGAGCGAATGCGTTTATACATCTCGATTTTTTGACGTTCGTCTTGAATATAGCTTGCTGGAATATAGGCATCAATTTGCAAGTCGATTTCGACGGTTTCTTCGTCCGACTTCACTTCTTTCCCTTGTTTCTTCAACACGGCTTCACTTAATAATTGAGAATATAAATCGAATCCGACCGAATCGATAAATCCGTGCTGTTGTTTTCCAAGCAAATTCCCTGCCCCACGAATCGATAAATCACGCATAGCAATCTTGAATCCAGACCCAAGTTCTGTAAAGTCGCGCATCGCTTGCAGACGCTTCTCGCTGACTTCGGTTAAGACTTTATCGGGTTGATACATGAGGTACGCATAGGCAATACGGTTTGTACGCCCAACACGTCCACGCAATTGATACAACTGCGAAAGCCCCATATGATCCGCATTTTCAATAAAGAGGGTATTAACGTTTGGAATATCCACTCCGGTTTCGATAATCGTGGTCGTCACTAACACATCGTATTCCCCTTCGATAAATTGGTAGAGAATATTCTCTAGCGTCGTCTCACTCATCTGACCATGAATCACACCAACACGACATCCTGGAACGAGCGCTCTAAGTTCGTCGGCTTTCTTCTCAATCGTCTCGACACGATTATATAAATAGAAGACTTGTCCGCCACGAGCCATCTCGCGTTCGATGCCGTCACGAATCGTCATCGGGTTTTGTTCCATCACAAAGGTTTGAACCGGATAACGGTTTGCTGGTGGTGTCTCGATGACAGATAAATCACGCACCCCAAGCATTGACATATGCAGTGTTCTTGGAATTGGTGTTGCAGTGAGCGTCAATACGTCCACTTGCGACTTCAATTGTTTCAAACGTTCCTTATGCTTCACTCCAAAGCGTTGTTCTTCGTCGACAATGAGGAGTCCTAAGTCTAAAAACTGTACGTCTTTTGAAAGCAGACGGTGCGTTCCGATGACGATATCGACTGCTCCTTTACGAAGCTGTTCAATCGTTTCCTCTTGTTCTTTTTTACTGCGGAAACGGCTTAATAATCCGATGGTAAATGGATAATCCGCGAAGCGTTGTACGAAATTCTCATAATGTTGCTCGGCAAGAATCGTTGTTGGCACGAGAACAGCCGCTTGTTTTCCATCCATGACCGCCTTGAATACCGCACGCATGGCTACTTCCGTCTTCCCATATCCAACGTCCCCGACAAGAAGACGGTCCATCGGTTTATCCTTTTGCATGTCTTCCTTAATTTCCACCACACTTCGCAGTTGGTCTTGCGTTTCTGTGTATGGGAAGGCTTGTTCGAATTCTTGTTGTTCCACCGTATCGCGGCTAAACGCATATCCTTTTTCGGCGTCACGTTTGGCATATAATTCGATGAGTTCATCAGCGATATCTTCAATCTTAGCCGTTACTTTCCGTTTCGTCTTCGCCCATTCCGTACCGCCCAATTTATTGAGTTTTGGAACTTTTGCGTCCGACGACACATATTTTTGAACGAGCTTAATTTGAGTCACCGGAACGAATAGATTCCCGCCATCTTGATAGTGAATCGACATGTAGTCTTGATGGATACCACCAATTTCTAGCGTCTCCATCCCTTGGTACACACCGACCCCGTGATTCACGTGAACCACATAGTCTCCAACGGCTAACTCGGTATAACTCTTCAAGCGTTCCGCGTTCGAAATTTTTTGATTTCGTGGCGCGCGTTTTGTGAGTTTATTGAATAATTCGCGTTCCGTTAAAACGGCAAATTTATCTTCCGGCAGCTCAAATCCATTATGCATCTTGCCGACCATGATTTGAAGTTGCCCTTCTAGCACGGCCCCGTTTGAAATCACACTCTTAATGTCAAAATCCGCAAAGGTTTGTTCGACCTTTTGTGCGCGTTTGGCGTCATCGACTAAGACGATAACCGTCGCACCTTGTTTCTTCCAACGGTCTGCTTCGACTTTCACCATCGGCATTTGCGAGAAGAACTGCGTCATGGTCCGTGTCGTAATCGGATGAATCGCATCGAGCGCGAGTCTTCCAAGCCCTTTTTGGAAAATCGCTAAATACGTTCTCTTTAATGGACTGTCTTTTAATACTTTTCGTCCATCTTGAACAAGCGACAATCCAGAAGCAATCGCACCCGTTTCGATATGGTGCGTCTTCCAATATCCTGCCTCTTCTTCTAAGGTTTTGCTTTTTTCGATAAAACGAGCGTAGTCATCAATAATGAGGTACGCATCTTTAGAAACATAATCTAATAAGCTAGTCTTCTCAGGATAAATACATTCCAAAAAGTACGTTAAGTTCGATGGGATTTCCCCATTTTCTAATTGCGCATCGATGGCTTGCTGAATATTAAAGACTTGAGCTTTTCGCTCTTCACTTTGAGCCGCCTTCACGTCCTTTTCATAGAGCGCGTGAATCTTGGTTTGTGCCTTCCATACTGCTTCCTTTTGAAGCGGCAAGTCTGTGGCTGGTAAGATGCGCACCTCTTGAATCACATCCATCGAACGTTGCGTCTCCGCATTAAACGTACGAATCGAATCCACTTCAGTATCAAAGAAATCCAGACGTAGTGGATACTCTTGGTCTAATGGGTAAATATCAACGATACTTCCACGAAGGGCAAATTCACCAGGAGTCGCCACCATATTTTCACGACGATATCCTAATTCCACTAACTGCTCTACAAAGGCGTCCATCGATTCGATTTCAGACCCCATTGCGAGTTCAATCGAGCTCTTCTTCCATACCGCTGCTGGCACTAAGAGCTTTTGAATCCCAGAGAGCGGTACGATGACGATCCCTTTTTCTCCACGACTTAAGAAATCGAGCGTGCGAATGCGTTGGCTCACCACATCCGGCGACACCACTGAAAAATCCGCCGCAAGCGACTCTTCTACCGGGAAGAGATGTACAACCTCATCGTCATACCACTCCGATAACTCTTCGTAGGTTTGCGTTGCTTGTAAGAGTGTTGGCGTCACAATCACTAATTGCTTGTCCAATTTCTCAAACGCGCATGACTCAGCCAAGTGTTTCACAGACCCACTAAGACCTAGCACAAGTTGACTCTCATGTAAATCAAGAGTATCGAACCACTCTTTAAATCCTTTCAGTTTACTAATGGTTTGGTGCAATAATTGCATAATATTCTCCTTTTTCCAACGACAAAAAGAGACCGCAAAAAAATTTGCAGCATCTCTTTCCCTCTATTTGTTAATTAAATTGATTCATTGTTTTAACGAAATCGCTCGTTTCAATCCACGAACGAATCGCATCGACACTCTTTTGCACTGCAAAAATAATGTCGTCTTCTTCCTCTTTTTCAAAACGGTTGAGCACATGTCCTACGACCGTACGCCCATCTTTTGGACGACCAACCCCAACCTTAATACGGTTAAACTCGCTAGTACCCAGGCACGAAATAATACTCTTAATTCCGTTATGTCCTCCTGCACTTCCTTTTTGACGAAGACGAATCTTTCCAACTGGCAGATCCATATCATCATAAACAACCAGCAAATCTTCAATTCCAATTTTAAAATAATTCATCAGCGGACGAATCGCTTCCCCCGATAAGTTCATAAACGTCAACGGCTTCATGAAGATGACTTTTTCGCCACCGATTTGTACCTGCGCAAAAACTGCATCGAAGAGTGCCTTATCAAAATCAAACTTCTCTTGATAGGCCACTTCATCCATTGTCATGAATCCGACATTATGTCTTGTCCCTTTATACTTTGCTCCAGGATTCCCTAGACCAACGACTAATTTCATACTTTCACCTATTCTTTTTTCTTCTATCTTGCTATTATACCATACCCCTACACCGTCCCGTTATTAATTCACTTTTTCACGAAATTGTGTTTTTTATGTATTATTTGTCATAAAAAGAGCCTTCTGAAAATCAATTTTCGAAAAATCGTGCTATACTTATTTATGGATATTCCATCACTAATTTTTTAGGAGGTATGAATATGGAAAAATCTCAAAAACATGGTAATAAAGTAATTTTAGTCGGTGACGGTGCCGTTGGTTCCAGTTATGCATACGCACTTGTATTACAAGGGATTGCAGAAGAACTAGGAATTATCGACATCAATTTCGAGAAAACAGAAGGCGATGCGTTAGACTTATCACATGCCTTAGCTTTCAATGCCCCTAAAAAGATTTATGCAGCAACATATGAAGACTGCCACGACGCAGATATCGTATGTATCACAGCAGGTGCTCCTCAAAAACCAGGAGAAACTCGCTTGGACTTAGTTTCTAAAAACTTAAAAATCTTGAAAAACATCGTAGACTCTATTATGGCGAGCGGATTCAACGGAATCTTCCTAATGGCGACTAACCCAGTAGATATCTTAACTTACGCAACTTGGAAATTCTCAGGACTTCCAAAAGAACGCGTTATCGGATCTGGTACTTCTTTAGATAGTGCTCGTTTCCGTCAAACAATCGCTGAATTAGTCGGCGTTGACGCTCGTAACGTTCACGGATATATCATGGGTGAACACGGGGATACTGAATTCCCAGTTTGGTCACATACAAACGTCGGCGGTTTACAAATTTATGAATGGGTTCGTCAAAATCCACACGTAGATGAAGAAAAATTAGTCGAAGTATTCTTCCAAGTACGTGACGCTGCTTATGAAATCATCGCTAAAAAAGGTGCGACTTACTACGGTATCGGTGCTACTCTAGCGCGTATTACAAAAGCAATCTTAAATAACGAACAAGCCATCTTCCCATTATCGGTATATCTTGAAGGTCAATACGGACAAAACGATATTTTTATCGGAGCTCCAGCCGTTATCGGACGTGAAGGAATTCGTCAAATCATCGAAATTCCTCTAGCTGACTCTGAACAAGAAAAAATGGACTTATCTGCAAAAACATTGAAATCCATCTTACACGATGCTTTCGAAAAATTAGAAGCAGAAAACAACTAATGAAATCACAAAAACACCGGACCAAGAAAATTCTTGATTCGGTGTTTTCTTGTTCTTAAAATAACGCAAATAGCGGAACAAGTAGAATCGGCATAAAGATAGCTGGCATGAAGTTTAATACTTTAATCTTCGTAATTCCTAGTAAGTTCATGGCTAATCCGACTAAAAGTACGGACCCCACTGCTGACATCGATACGGTTACCACATCATTCAAATGAGGAGCCACTAGTTGAGACAAGCCCACCAAAATTAACTCATATGCAATGACCGCCACTGCAGAAAGCCCTACTCCAATCCCTTCCGTTGCCGCAAGGAAAATTGAAGTAATCCCATCTAATACCGACTTCGTTTGAAGCAACGTTGGATCTCCAGTAATTCCTAACTGGATAGACCCCATTGTAGCAAGTGCCCCCACGCAGAAAATCATGACTGCCGCGACGAACCCTTCTCCGATATTTAAATTGTTTTGTTTGCCTTTTGAAGCCTTCTCTTGAAGCCAGTCTGAGAACTTACGTACTCGCTCCTCCATTTGAAGCCCTTCTCCGACAACTCCACCGCATACAAGCGATAAAATCATAATCAAGCTATTCGGGATTTGAATCGCGCCTTTAATTCCGACTAGAAATACACAAAGCGCTAACCCTTGCATGATATGTTGTGCGAAGCGCTCTGAAATAATATGGCGTAAAAACACACCCGCAAGCGCTCCGATGACAATTGCTGTTCCATTTATTAATATAATCACTCGAAAAACTCCTTCATTTAAACTGTCACGTGAAGGAATTTCTCTCCTTACACTATTCCACAAACAAACTTTGCGGATCTTCAAAAGGACTAACTCCGTCCTCTTCTGTTTCGTGTTTACGTTCTAAGAAGTACACTTCCTCAATCACCACTTCGGTCACATACACTTCTTGATGATTCTTGTTAGTGTAGCGACGGGTATTGAGTCGCCCTTCCACGCCAATACGGTCCCCTTTTTTGACAAACTTGCCAATTCGTTCCGCAATTTTGCCCCAGGCGACCACTTGGATAAAGTGTGAATGATAGGAATCATCGCTATTTCGGTATACATTTTGCACCGCGATGGTATTATTAAACACACTCTTTCCGGAAGGTTGAAGCTGTTGCACCTCTACCTCTTTGACAACACGACCAATTAAAGATACTAAGTTCATAAGACGAACCTCCTATAGTTTTTTCTATAGTTAGCTACGCCACACTTCTTCTAATTGGCTTTTCCTTCTTCTCTTAATTTTTGAGAAAATTCAGAAATCTTACGCAGTCTGTGGTTTACCCCTGATTTTGAGATAGGCCCAGAAGGTAACATTTCGCCTAATTCTTTCAAACTAATTTCTGGATTCTCTAGGCGGATTTTTGCAATATCCGATAATTTATCCGGCAAGGCATCGAGCCCTACCGTATCTTCGATATATTGAATCTCTTCGATTTGACGAGTGGCTGCGTTCACCACTTTATTAATATTGGCATTCTCGCAGTTTACTAAACGATTCGCCGTATTTCGCATATCGCGAATGATTCGGATATCTTCAAAATGCAACATCGCCTTGGAAGCATGAATCACGGCAAGGAAGTCTGCGATTTTCTCAGCTTCTTTCAAGTACGTGATATACCCCTTACGACGCTCAATCGTTCTGGCATTCAACCCAAACGCATTCATCATCTGACAAATATCGTCGTTGTGCTCTTCGTAAATCGAATAAATCTCTAAGTGATAACGGCTTGTTTTCGGGTCATTAATCGAACCGCCAGCCAGAAACGCCCCACGAAGGTAGGCACGCATCTTCTCTTCGTCTTCACGAACATTTTCCGGAACGCGCATATTAAATAAACCGCTCGACTTGATATTCAAGTCTTCCAGAATCTCTTCTGTTCCATGTTTCAAACGTACGATATACACATTGTTTTTCTTCAGTTTCATCTTACGGCGAACCAAGAGTTCACTTTCTACTTGATAATACTTCTTCAAGAGCACATAGATTCGTCTGGCAATCGCTGCGTTTTCCGTTTGGATATTTAAAATCAATTGACGATTCAAAATTCCAACCGCCCCATTCATTCGAATGAGTGCCGCTAGTTCATATTTTGAATAGTCATATTGCACTTCTAGTTGCGTTAGTTCTTGTTTTGTTTCTGCAGCAAATGATAGTAAGGACACAGGCCTCCTCCTTTCTCTTCTAGTCATGTTGAAGGAGCCAAGAGGAAGTCTTGGCTCCTATTTCATTCGTTATTATTCAATTCGT
>CAURMP010000021.1:0-15518 GCA_963526005.1 uncultured Streptococcus sp.
TGGTTGGATATGATAAAATCATTACTATCAAGGACAATCATCTAGTTATAAATAATATGTTAGTAGAGTAATTAATAGTTAAATAGTGTAATTAGATAATTTTTGTGATTGGAAGAACTGATTTTATTGCATACAAAAAATCCTGATGGTGATCAAATGGTTCTATAATTTATAGGGTTGGTGGATTTTCTCCATCAACCCTATAAATTATAGAACCCATATATCTTGTCTATCTAAATAAAAAATACTTTTTCTAGATAAAAACTAAGCAGGTATAAAAAATCGGGCATTTATCCAAAAAAAGAATGTATTTCGGGGACTTCAATCGTTTTAGTTATTGATTTTTTCACAAATATCCTATACTGAAGTTAATAATGAATATGAATGATAGTTGAGAGTATAAGAATAACTCATAAATTTGATTAGAATCTTGTAGGTAGGGAAGTGAAATGATGGATTATATGAAGAAAATTTTGAAGTGGTTACCACGTAAATACTTAGTATTAATTGCCATTGGTATGTCTTTAACGGCTTTAGACGGTATTATTATTCCTTCCTTTATCTCAGGTTTAATAGATGTTTCATCCACTCAAAAAGTTGAGGATTTAGTAAAAATTTCAATCATAGGTATTCTTAGTTATTCACTTATTCGACTTGGATTATTTATATGGGAAGATTCTCAACAAAGGATGATAAAACAATTAACATTAACGCTTAAAGAAAAAATCATTACAGCATTCTTTTACGGAAAGTTTAACCAACAAGAAGTAGAGTCAATAGTGCTTAGTGAATTAAAACTATTAGAAGAACAGGGAATCAAGTCTATCATGGGATTTTTCTATTGCCTCGTATTTGCGCTGGTTACCTTGTTGTATGTATCTGCTATAGATTTACAGTTAGCAGCACTCTTTATTACGTTATCGTTCTTACCGATATTAGTTCCAAAATTATTTGCTAAATCTATTCGAAAGCACTCAAAGAGATGGGCTGAAGTGAACCAATTAAGTATCTTGCAACAACAAGAATATTTGAAAAGTAAGTCGATCATTAAAAACTTTTTTGTAGAAAAAATCTTCTTGAATAAGTTGATGGGAACATTGAATCAAACAGAAGAAGCCTATTTTCAAATGAATCATGTTCGATTTGCATCGAAGTTATTAGCAAACTTACTTTCAGGATTAAGTTCATTTGTGCCGTTAGCTATTGGGGTATATTTAGTTATTATTGGTGAGACTAAATTAGCCACCGTTATTGCAATTTATTTAGCTAGCGATCGTATTGTTACACCTTTACTCAATGCAATCGATTATTATCAAAGATTTAATTCAATTATTCCTGTAATTGAAAGAGTAGAAAAGTATACAGAGTTTGAATGTGATAATTCTGAAAGTCAATCTAGTATTCGTACAGTATTTCCGATTGAGTTACAGCAGTGTAATGTTCAAATTGAAAAAATGACTATATTAGACAAAATTGATTTAGAAATTAATGAGAATGATAGAGTACTGATTATGGGACCATCAGGCTCTGGAAAATCTACACTCTTGGAATTAATATACGGACTCTATGTATCTAAAGATGGAGTTCAAAAGTATAATGGAATTCAGAGACAATTAGTTTCAGGAGATGATTTAAAGAAACACATTGGATTCTTTACTCAGGAATCAAGGATATTCTATGAGTCGCTGAAATTTAATATTTCTCTAGGAGAAGAGTATTCTGATAGTGAAGTTACGTCTGTTCTTCAAAAAGTAGGGCTAGGTTACTTAGTCGATAGAATAGGGCTACATAACGCAGAAGTAAATCTTGATGAATCACTTTCCGGAGGAGAAAAAGCTAGAATCTGTCTAGCACGTCTATTACTTAGAAAATACCAATTGCTGTTACTGGATGAGTTTTCTTCTGCTATTGATGAAGATACAACGATGATGATTAGGAAGCTTCTCATTAATGATAACATTCCATTTGTAGAGATAGCACATAGGGTGCCAAAAGATATTGACTTATACAATAAGCGTTACACTTTGGAGTCTGGTCGATTAATACACTAATCATTTATAAAAAAATCCCTTTGAAACCTTGAAGTTTTTGCTAAATCGCTATAAAACATGCTATACTACTAATGATATTATGTGTGAAAACTGTAAATATATATATTTGGAGGCTATAGCATGGGATTTGTAATCTTTCTATTGCTAATTGTGGTACTGGGTGCCGCAGGTTATGCAACAGCAATATTCATGACAAAGAAACAAACTAAAGTAATTGAAGAATTATCAGAGAAAAAGGATAAGTTAATGGCAGTGCCGATTGCGGACACGTTCTATACTTTGAAAAACTTGAATTTAACAGGACAAACAAAGAGAACGTATGAAACATGGCAAGCTACATGGCAAACAATCACACGATTCCGATTCCCTGAAATCGAAGCTGCATTAGTAAGTGCAGAACAATATATCCAAAAAGGAAATCAGGTGACACAACAAGCTGAAAACTTGATTGAAGAAACAAAAGCTGAAGTCGATAAAATTTACTCAGCGTTACAAAAATTATTGGATAGTGAAAAACAAAACCGCGCAGAGCTAGACTTATTACAAGAACGCTATGCTTCAATGCGCAAAGATTTATTAGCACATAGTTTCTCATTCGGCGAAGCGTTAGAAACGTTAGAAAAACGTTTAGCTTATTTAGAATTAGACTTCGCGAAATTTAATACATTAACAAACGAAGGCGACCACTTAGAAGCCAAAGAAGTACTTGGACGTATCGAAAACGAAATGAAAGAATTTGAGTCAATCGTTGAACAAGTTCCTCAATTCTTAAAAGAAATCGAAACAGAGTACAATGAACAAGTAGAAGACTTGAAACAAGGATATGCTCGTATGGTCGAAGAGCATTATCAATTCTCTAAAATTTCAATTCCTGAAGAAATTGAAAAGATTGAAAAAACAATTGAAGTGGCACGTGGACATATCGCTGCTACAGAATTAGAAGAAGCTCGTCAACAATTAGATAAAGTGGCTCGTGAAATCGATCAACTTTACGATGTGATGGAAGCTGAAATTGAAGCACGTGAATTTGTATATCGTAACAAATCTCAAGTTGAAAAACGCTTGAACCAAGTATTACAAAGCAACCGTTATGTGAATATCGAAGTTGACCGTGTTTCTCAAAACTACATCTTGTCAAACAACGAATTCGTTCGTGTACAAGAATTTGCTGAGCAATTAGAAAAAGAACAAGAAGCCGTTCAATACTACAGCAAAGCGATGGAAAATCATCAAGTGCCTTACTCAGTAGTCAAAGAACATTACGAACTCGTTCTTGAAAAATTAAACAGCATTGATGAAGATCAAACCGATTTAGTGAATACATTATCTGATTTACGTAGCCAAGAAAAAGCGATTCGCGACGGATTAGATGTCTTCGAATTAGACTTACGTAATATGAAACGTACGATTGAGAAGTACCACTTACCAGGTCTTCCAAAAGAGTACTTAGAATTGTTCTTTGCAACAAGTAACCGTATTGAGCAATTATGGCAAAAGATGGATCGTGTGAAACTAGATATGAACGAAATTAATGCGGCAAACAACGTGATTGAAGAAGATGTTGAAAAATTAGATATCTTCACAGAACAAATTGTTGATAATGCACAATTAACAGAGTACATGATTCAACACGCGAACCGTTACCGTTTATCACATCCTGAAATCGAAACAGCGATTGGTCGTGCGCTTGACCTATTCAACCACACATTCAAATACGATGAATCATTACAAATTATTGAGTCAGCGTTAGAACAAGTGGAACCAGGTGCTGGTAACCGTGTCCGTCAAAACTATCAATCAGAAAAGAATAATAGCTTATTCTTCTAATAGATAAATGATTAAGCCATATGGGTGCAAGCCCATATGGCTTTTTGTATTCTTTTGAATCATCGTATCATAATCAAGTTTTATGTGTGGAAAATCTATATTTTTACGATTCTTCCAGAAGTATACTAAAGATACAAATGAAGGAGGGATTTTATGGATTTTGTATTATGGGGAAGCGTATTTTTAGCAGGCTTATTCTCGTTTTTTTCTCCGTGCGTGCTACCGCTGTTTCCAGTCTATTTTGGTGTTTTAATGAGTGAACAGGACGGACCTCACCTGAAGATTGGGAGATTAGAGATCTATTGGAAGCCAATGATTCGCACAGTCATCTTTATCGCTGGCATTTCAACAGTCTTTTTCTTCTTAGGATTTGCGGCAACTGCATTAGGAAGTCTGATTTACAATCCTTGGTTTAATATCACACTGGGAGTCGTAATTGTGTTATTGGGCTTACACCAAATGGAACTGTTTCATTTACTATTTTTACAAAAACAAAAAACAGTTCAGTTTGAAATCAAAGATAAAAAATCGCTATGGAGTAGTTACTTATTAGGACTCAGCTTCAGCTTCGGATGGACACCTTGTGTGGGACCAGTACTAAGTGCGGTCCTAACGCTTATCTCCACGCAACAAGCCAGTAGCACTTATGGTATTTTCTTACTTTGCTTATATATATTAGGCTTGGATATTCCGTTTTTAATCTTATCTGCTGCTTCAACAGTAGCGTTTAAATGGTTTAACCTTGCTAAGAAACGATTATTATTACTTAAAAAAATCGGAGGACTTGTGATTGTTATTATGGGAGCATCGATTATCTTTTCTCAACTGTCACAAGTTTTCCATTAAAAATTAGGAGGAATGAAGATGAAAACAAAATTGATGATTGCATTATTTAGTACAGTGCTTTTAGGCGCTTGTCAAAATTCACAAATGGGCATGGATACTAAAGACATGAAAGAAACCACTGAAATGATGAGCTCGATGAGTGGTGAAAAAATGGATAAAATGGATAACATGAGTTCAAAAGATGAGAAGATGGACAAACAGATGGGAGAAATGGATGATATGACACAGTCTACCTTTACAACTTTAGATGGAAAAGAAGTTTCACTAGCAGACTATAAAGGAAAAAAAGTTTATATAAAATTCTGGGCTTCATGGTGCCCAATTTGTCTATCTGGACTAGCGGACATCACACAACTTTCTGAAATGCCACCAAAAGATTCAGTGGTCCTTACAGTCATTGCACCTGGTGTGAACCGCGAAAAATCTTTAGAGGACTTCAAAGAATGGTTTATGGGGGTAGACTACCATTCATTACCAGTACTCGTAGATAAAGACGGTCAATTCTTGAAGAAACTTGGAGTCGTGGGATATCCAACCTCAGCATTTATCGATGCCAATGGAAAAGTTGTCAGAGTTCAACCAGGACACGTTTCTAATGACGATATCGTAAAAACGTTAGAAAGCCTATAAGAAAGGAGAATTTCCTATGGATAAAAAATTAGTGGTTACACTCTTTGCCGTTGTCATCATTCTTTTAGGATTGGCTTATTTTGCCAAAGGAAGTACCTTTGCAAAGGATTCAAAGGCTGATGAAATCTCAAATAAGGTGACCAAACTAATTGAAACAGATAGCACTACTGGTGAAATGAATAAGGAAGGTGAAAATATGAAAGAAATATATTTAGCTGGTGGATGTTTTTGGGGATTAGAAGAATACTTTTCCAGAATTAATGGTGTTATTGATGTTGTGAGTGGATACGCAAATGGAAAGGTTGAAACGACCAATTATAAGCTCATTCATGATACAGATCATGCGGAAACGATTCATGTTACTTATGATGCTGATAAGATTTCCCTACGCGAGTTATTATTGTATTACTTTAGAGTCATTGATCCATTTTCTGTGAATAAACAGGGGAATGACACAGGAAGACAATATCGTACAGGTATTTATTATGTTGATGAGGCAGATAGTGCCATTATTCAACAAGTCATGAAGGAAAAAGAAGAATCCTTTGGTAAGAAATTAGCCGTTGAAACTGAACCTTTAAAAAATTTCGTTGTAGCAGAGGATTATCATCAAGATTACTTGAAAAAGAATCCAAATGGATATTGCCACATTGACGTTAAAAAGGCTAATGATCCAGTAATTGATGCAAGTCTTTATCCACTACCTGACGAAGAAACTCTAAAAGCGACACTTACAAAGGAACAATATGCAGTTACTCGTGAAAATAAAACGGAAAGAGCATTTTCAAATGAATATTGGGATAATCATGAACAAGGAATTTATGTAGATGTAGTTACAGGAGAACCGCTCTTTTCTTCCAAAGATAAATTCGATTCTGGCTGCGGCTGGCCAAGTTTTTCAAAACCGATTTCTTCAGAAGTTGTGACCTATCATGAGGATACTAGCTTTAATATGAAACGTGTTGAAGTTCGAAGTAGGGTAGCCGATTCACACCTTGGACATGTTTTTGAAGATGGTCCAAAAGAAAAAGGTGGACTTCGTTTTTGTATCAATAGTGCTTCCATCAAATTCATCCCACTCAATGAGATGGAAGCCAATGGATATGGTTATTTAATAGATTTCGTCAAATAACCACTCAGTGCTTCTCTAAGTTATTCTTCTTTAGAGAAGCACTTTTTTAGTGAAAAATGGATTTAAAACCGTTATAAATAGAAGTATAATGGAGAAAGGAGGGGAATAAGATGTATTCAATCTTAATAGTTGAAGATGAACCAATTATTCGTAGAGGGATTGCTTCCTTAATTGATTTTGAATCACTGGGCATTTCAACGGTTCAGGAAGTAGAAAATGGGGAGCAAGCTCTGCAAAAAATACGAGAAGAAGCGCCGGATATTTTACTGACAGATATTAATATGCCGAAAATGGATGGCATTACTCTTGCACAGTTGGTAAGAACAGAATATCCGCAAATGAGAATTATCTTCTTAACGGGGTATGATTATGTAGATTATTTATTATCAGCAGTGAAAATTGGAGTAGAAGACTATATTTTAAAGCCAGTGACGAAATCAGAAATCGAAGCTTTATTGGTAAAAGTTGTAGCCAAACTAAACGAAGAAAAGCGCCAACGAGAACTATTGGCATTAGCAAGTGAAGACGAGCCTTCTTCGGGAACGTTGCATTTCGAAAAATTAATCTTAGAGCAATTATCCAATCCCAATTTAGCGCTAGGTGAACTTGCAAAGCAATTAGGATTCAGTACGAACTACCTTAGCCTTTTAATCAAAAAAGAACTTGGGATGTCCTTTCAAGAGTATGTGACTCAGCAACGGATTCAAAGAGCTAAGCGTCTCTTATTATCAACTGACATGAAGATCTATGAGGTTGCTTTGGCCGTTGGGATAGAAGATATGAACTATTTCTCTTATCGATTCAAGTCAATTGTCGGCGTTTCCCCTAAAAGTTATAGAAGTGGGGCAAAAATATGAAAAAACAGTCCCTTGCAACAAGATTATTTGCCTATTTAAGTATCATGCTTTTTGCCATGGTAGTATTAATTGGAAGCTTCTATTTTATAAAAAGTAGCGAAGTTTTTCATCGTGAAGTAGAAGATCATACTATTCATGAAATTGATACCAGCTCCAAGTATATCGAGCAGTATGTTTCGAATTTAAAATCTACATCAAGATCTTTATCGCAGTCTCAGGCAATTAAAGACTTCGCTAGCCAAACAAAAGCTGAAAATGAATCGACAATCCGTGAATGGCTTGAGACATTGTTGAAGAGTCATCCGGATTTCGTATCGATACGATTGGTTACGAAAGATGGTAGATTAATTATGACCGGGATGGAAGAGGAAATGGTGACTTCAGCGGATATGATGGCCCAAAAATGGTATCAAGATGCTCTAGAACACTCGAATGTCCCAATCATTCAGTCTATCAAGAATCAAAATAATCAAATCGTGATTTCTATTAGTCAGGAAGTGAAAAGCAACGCAGGAGAAAATCTTGGCGTCATTCGCTTAGATGTTGATTATCACGAACTAGAAAAATATGTAAAAGAACTTTCTCTTGGGGACAATGGGTATGCCTTTGTCATCCAAAAAGACGGCACACTTATTTATCATCCGGATTCGGAAGCTTTCGAGTCAGTTGATAAGCAAATGTCAGTACAAGAAATATCAAATAGTCCGATGGATTCAATGGTGTCTGAGGATTTTTTTGTTCATAAAAGCCCTATTGAGAATAGCGATTGGATTTTAGTAGGTGTTAGCTCATTTAGTCGGTTTAAAGAAGACTCTGTAAAACTACTTGGGATTGTCAGTGTTGTTGGAGTTCTTAGCTTGCTTATTTGTATGTTGGGTATTTTTACATTGATACGTTATCAATTACTGCCTGTTAAAAGACTAGGGCAAGTAATGAGACGAGTAGAAGAAGGCGATACGACCATTCGAGCAGAACAAAAAGGAGCTCAAGAGTTCCAAGTGCTAGCAGGTACCTTTAATCAGATGCTCGAGAGAATCGAGACCTTAATGAAGGAAGAAAAAGAGCAAGAAGCATTGACCCGTATCTATGAATTAAAGGCTTTAACGAGTCAAATTAATCCGCACTTCTTGTATAATACGCTGGATACTATTATTTGGATGGCAGAGTTTCAAGATCACCAGAAGGTAGTAGACATTACAAAGGCGCTCTCTAATTACTTTAGACTTTCTTTGAATGCTGGAGAAGAGATAGTGACCTTACGCCAAGAAATCGAGCATGTACGTCAATATCTGTTTATTCAAAAGGAACGGTATGGAGATAAATTGGAATATGAGATTGATGAACCTGATGATATTCCTGATATCAAGCTTTCAAAAATCGTTCTTCAGCCACTCGTAGAAAATGCAATCTATCATGGAATTAAAGAGTCAGAACGACCTGGGAAAATTACGATTACTGTGTCTAAAAGAGATACTTTTATAGATATTTGTATTGCGGATAATGGGGTAGGAATAAAAGAAAATACAACGAGCACCAAAGAACTCGGTGGAGTTGGTATTAAGAATATCCAAGAACGATTAGCGCTGTTTTTCGGAGAAGCTTTCTCGATGGAAATTGAATCTGAGACCAATGCATATACAAAAGTGTATTTACACCTTCCTTTAAAAGAAGAAGGACATGCGAATAGTTGACAAAACAAGGCGCTTTTCGTATACTTCTAAAGGTAAGCAATCGGATTGAGATTTTACATATTAGAGAGGCTTGTCTGGTGAAAATAGCCATCAAAATCGTGCTCCCGATTGAAAATTTTGTAGAAATACAAACGCCCTTCCAGCGTTATCGGAATTAGAGATGAATGAACAGCTGTTTCATTGTAAGCAAGGTGGTACCGCGGTAGGACGCCCTTGCAGCAATGGGGCAGTTTTTTTATTTACAAAAAGAAGGAGATTGAAGATGAAAAAATTATCAAGTAGCGAAATTCGTCAAATGTACCTTGATTTCTTCCAAGAAAAAGGACATAAGGTGCAACCAAGTGCTAGCTTAATTCCTGTCAACGATCCAACATTATTATGGATTAACTCAGGGGTTGCGACACTTAAAAAATACTTCGATGGAACGGAAACACCAGAAGTTCCACGTATTACAAATGCTCAAAAGAGTATTCGTACAAACGATATCGAAAACGTAGGGCATACAGCTCGTCACCATACATTGTTTGAAATGATGGGGAACTTCTCAATTGGGGACTACTTCAAAGAAGAAGTGATTCCATGGGCATGGGAATTCCTAACAAGCGAAAAATGGTTAGGACTCGATCCAGACCGTCTATACGTTACTTACTATCCAAAAGATCCTGAAACAAAAACATTATGGATGGATAAAGTTGGTCTTCCAGAAGATCATATCATTCCAGTAGAAGATAACTTCTGGGATATCGGTGCTGGTCCATGTGGTCCGGATACTGAGATTTTCTACGACCGTGGAGAGAAATATAATAACTTAGCAGAAGATGATCCAGAAAACTATCCTGGAGGAGAAAACGAACGTTATTTAGAAATTTGGAACTTAGTATTCTCTCAATTCAACCATATGCCAGACGGAACGTATCCACCATTACCACATAAGAACGTCGATACGGGGATGGGTCTTGAACGTGTAGTTTCTGTTATCCAAGATACACCAACAAACTTCGAAACAGACTTATTTATGCCAATTATTAAGCAATTAGAAAGCTTAAGCGCTGGTAAGAAATACAATGAGTCTAAAGAAACTGACGTATCATTCAAAGTTATCGCTGACCACATTCGTGCGGTAAGCTTTGCGATTGGGGATGGCGCGCTTCCTTCAAACGAAGGTCGTGGATATATCATCCGTCGTTTAATCCGTCGTTCTGTAATGCACGGACAACGTTTAGGAATTCAAGGTTCATTCTTAACAAAATTAGTTCCAACAGTTGCTCAAATTATGCATAGCTACTATCCAGAAGTAACTGAAAACATGGAATTCATCCAAAAAGTGATTGCCAACGAAGAGGATCGTTTCCAAGAAACAATTCACGATGGTTTAGCAATCTTAGAAACTATTTTTGCAGACATGAAAGCTTCAAATGAAACAACACTTTCTGGCGAAAATGCGTTCAAACTATATGATACTTACGGATTCCCATATGAATTAACATTAGAATACGCAAGCGACAATGGTTTCACTGTTGATGAAGAAGGATTCCAGGCAGAAATGCAAGCTCAAAAAGACCGTGCGCGTGCTGCTCGTAATACAGAAACATCAATGAACGTACAATCTGTAGTATTACGTGATATCACTGTAGAAAGTGAATTCGTTGGATATGTTTCAACAACTGAAGAAGGCGTGTTAAAAGCGATCGTTGTCGATGATGAATTAGTTGAATCTGCACATAAAGATGCTCATGCACAATTAGTATTCGACCGTACACCATTCTACGCTGAAATGGGTGGACAATTAGCTGACCACGGTACAATCCAAGATTCTAACGGTACGGTTGTAGCCAATGTTTTACAAGTGAAGAAAGCTCCTAATGGACAACCATTACACACTGTAGAAGTATTGGCTGACTTACAAGTGAATGCAACATACACATTAGTGGTAGATGCATCTGAACGTGCGAAAATCATTAAAAACCACACAGCGACTCACTTATTACACCAAGCATTAAAAGATGTTCTAGGAACTCACGCTAACCAAGCAGGTTCTCTTGTAACACCAACTGGATTACGTTTCGACTTCAGTCACTTTGGACAAGTTACTGCTGAAGAATTAGCTGAAATGGAACGTATCGTAAATGAGAAAATCTGGGCTGGTTTAGAAGTTATTACTGTTGAAACAACATTAGAAGATGCGAAGAGCCGTGGGGCAATGGCGCTCTTTGGTGAAAAATACGGCAACTTAGTTCGTATGGTGAACATTGGGGACTGGTCAATTGAACTTTGTGGTGGTATCCATGTTGGAAACACTCAAGACATCGGATTATTCAAGATTGTTTCTGAATCAGGTATCGGTGCTGGCGTTCGTCGTATCGAGGCTGTAACAAGTAAAGAAGCGTTTGACTTATTAAGCCATCACGAAAGCTTACTAAAACAAGTAGCTGGTGAAGTAAAAGCTATTCAATTGGATTCAGTTGTAGAACGCGTGGCTACTTTAGGCCAAGAATTGAAAGAAGCAAACGGCGAAATTGCAAAACTAAAAGCTAAAATCATGAAAGCTGAAGTCGCAGATGTCTTCAACAATGTAGAAGAAGTGAACGGAACTTCATTCATCACTGTAGCTCTTGAAAACAAAGAGATGGATGAATTACGTCAATTAGCAGATACATGGAGACAAAAAGGTGCCAGTGATATCTTTGTAGTAGGTACAGCTTTACAAGATAAAGCAAATCTTTTAGTAGCCGTATCGAAAGATGCAAATGCAAAAGGATTAAAAGCAGGCGATATCATTAAGGCAATTGCTCCAGCTATCCAAGGTGGAGGCGGAGGCCGTCCTGATATGGCACAAGCAGG
The DNA here is from genome assembly GCA_963526005.1 of uncultured Streptococcus sp. GTDB lineage: Bacteria > Bacillota > Bacilli > Lactobacillales > Aerococcaceae > Granulicatella. The sequence continues at coordinate 11,876 of CAURMP010000021.1, forward strand.
TGGTAAGAATCCTGCAGGTATTCCACAAGCATTCGAATTGCTAAAAGAATATTTAGCTAAATAATGATGGAAATGATGAAACCTTCCTTAGACTCCTGAGTGAGTTTTAAGGAAGGTTTTTGTTTTATAAGTAAAGGAAAGGCTTTCTAAATATTAAGAATCGGTAAGTATCGATTGTAGTTTCACCCAAAATCCTGTAAAATAAGTATATATATTGAAATGAGGTGTCGCTATGAGTTCAATAGATGAAACAGTCCTATTTAAATTTAATGAAAAGGACGAAAAAACCGTTCAAGAAACATTAACCATCGTTTATGATGCGTTGAATGAGAAGGGATATAGTTCGATTAACCAAATCGTAGGATACTTGTTATCTGGAGACCCAGCTTATATTCCAAGACATCGTGATGCACGTAACCTAATTCGTCGCCACGAAAGAGATGAGATTTTGGAAGAACTCATTAGACATTATATCCGCTCAACAGGAAGAGATGCCTAGTATGAGATTAATGGGATTAGATGTCGGAAGTAAAACTGTGGGCGTTGCCGTTAGTGATTTAATGGGATGGACTGCTCAAGGGGTTGAAACGATTCCGATTAATGAGAATGCTTCAGAGTTTGGGTTCAAACGTGTTGTCGAGTTAGTAGAAGAGTATGGCGTTGAAAAAATCGTCATCGGTCTTCCAAAAAATATGAATAATACGGAAGGACCACGTGTTGAGGCGTCCCGTCGTTATGGTGCAAGCCTAGAAAAACGACTCGAAATTCCAATCGTCTTTCATGATGAAAGACTTACGACGATGCAGGCTGAACGCATGCTTGTCGAAGAGGGTAATGTTTCAAGAAAGAAACGCAAACAAGTCATTGATATGCTGGCTGCAGTCATGATTTTGCAAAACTATTTAGATTTAAATGGAAATCAATAACAAAGGAAAGAGGAAAGAAAATGACAGAACATAACCATCACGAACACGATCATGAACATGATCACTTAGAAGGCCACGAAGGGCACGAACATATTACAATTATCGACGAAGAAGGAAATGAAATTTTACACGAAGTATTATTCACTTTCGAATCTGATGATTTCAACAAATCATATGTATTATGCTATCCAGCAGGAATTCCAGAAGGCGAAGAAGTAGAATTACAAGCATTCTCATATGTTGAAGGCGAAGATGGTACTGACGGCCAATTAAACCCAATCGAAACAGAAGCTGAATGGGATATGGTTGAAGAAGTATTAAACACATTCTTAGCTGAAGAAGATTTATAATTGCAGACGTTAATATAAATAAGAAATCAGGCCTTGTTGCTGATATGTACCTCCTTTACTGGACAAACCAGTAAAGGAGGTATTTTTTATTCTTTACTCATATTATTGCTGCATCCCTTTTTTATTTAAAAATTAATATGACAGGATTCATTTTATGACACATTTTTTTTGCCAAAATTTGAGTTTTTCTATCTAGATAAGTATTGTATGATAAATTCATCAAATAAGGAGTGCGTTTTTCAGGTGCTGGAAAACGTCATTCTAGAATAAAGGAGAAGAAAAATGTCAAACAAATCTTTTAAAGTGAGACTCCAAAAACTTGGAACAACACTTTCTAATATGGTCATGCCAAATATCCCAGCCTTAATCGCTTGGGGTGTCTTAACGGCATTAGTAATTCCAAACGGATACCTTCCAAATGAAGAGTTAAGTAAGATGGTATCCCCAATGTTAACTTACGTAATTCCGCTTCTAATCGCGTTTACAGCTGGATTCAATGTATACGGACATCGTGGAGGTGTTGTCGGTGCTGTTGCTGCATTCGGGGCAGTCGCAGGAACTACAGTACCAATGATTATCGGTGCGATGATTATGGGGCCTCTTACAGCTTGGCTAATGAAGAAATTCGACCAAACAGTACAACCAAAAATCAAACCTGGTTTTGAAATGTTAGTCAATAACTTCTCTGCAGGTTTCCTTGCATTCGGTATGATGCTTGTTGCTTTCTATTCAGTTGGACCAGTTGTTGCGAACTTAACAACATTAGTAGGACAAGGGGTAGATGCATTAGTTACTGTTAAATTATTACCATTAGCAAACATCATTATTGAACCAGCTAAGATTTTATTCTTAAACAATGCGTTAAACCACGGAATCTTTACTCCAATCGGAACACAACAAGTGGTAGATGCTGGTAAATCAATCCTATTCTTACTTGAAGCAAACCCTGGACCAGGTCTTGGTATCTTACTTGCTTTTGCGTTCTTCGGAAAAGGTTCTGCAAAATCATCTTCATGGGGTGCAATGTTAATTCACTTCGTCGGTGGGATTCATGAAATTTACTTCCCATACGTAATGATGAAACCAGCAATGTTCCTTGCTGTTATCGCAGGTGGTGTATCTGGTACATTCACATTCCAATTATTAGGAGCAGGATTAACTTCAGCTGCTTCACCAGGTTCAATCATCGCAATCTTAGGAATGGCTCCTAAAGGGTTCATGCCTCACTTAGTTGTATTAGCCGGTGTATTAGTAGCTGCTGCTGTATCATTTGTAGTAGGTTCATTCATCTTAAAACTCGACAATTCAGAAGAAGCATCACTTGAAGCTGCTCAAGCGGCTACTACAGCTGCAAAAGCACAAGCAAAAGGACAAGCCGTTGCTGCTTCACCTGAATTTTCAACAATCTCTACTGATTCAGTAAAACGTATTATCTTTGCATGTGACGCTGGAATGGGAAGCTCAGCGATGGGTGCTTCACTTCTTCGTAACAAAATTCAAAAAGCAGGTTTTGAAAATATTCCTGTTACAAACCAAGCTATCTCAACACTTGAAGATACAGATTACACATTAATTGTCACTCAAGAAGAATTAGCAGAACGCGCTGCACAACGTACACCAAGAGCTATTCACGTAGCCGTTGATAACTTCTTAACATCACCAAAATACGATGAAATCGTAGCACAATTAACAAACGGAACAGTTAGCCCAGCTGAAACAGCTGCACCAGCACAAGAAGATGCAGCAGTTGACTTAAACTTTGTCGACGAAGTTGTCTTTGCTTATGACAAAGCGGAAGGATCTGCAACAATGGGTCGTGAAACATTACAATCTATCTTCCGTTCAAATGATGTGAAGATTCCAGTTGTGACAGTTCCACTTGATAAATTAGCAGAACATAATGCTAAAAATATCTTGGTTGTTACAACGATTGCACAACAATCACAAGTACAAGAAGCTGCACCAAATGCGCAATTATTAGTAGTCGACAGTGTTGTAACAACACCAGAATATGATAAATTAATTGCTCGCATGCACAAATAATTAAAGGTTTTCTCGATAAAAGAGTATAATGAAGATATGTTATTTACAAATCGAGAAGAACAATTGATTAAAGCCTTTCTGGAACTCGGAAAGCTTTCCGTAAAAGAAATGATGGAACTCTTAAAGGTTTCAACAAGAACGGTTTATCGGACCATCTCTGATTTAACCATTAGCTTGGAACCTTTAGGAATCCAACTAATTAAAGAGGGAAAAAAATATTATCTAGAAGGAGACTTGCAATGCTTAGAGAGTGATACGATCACGATGAGCAGCACCCCGACAGATCGGTTATTACACCTCACCTATCTCTTACTTAGTGAAGAG
>CAURMP010000022.1:0-15457 GCA_963526005.1 uncultured Streptococcus sp.
AAGAACATTATAAACAAAGGAAAAGCAACTCCTTGAGTTGCTTTTCTTATACTGTTTTCTTCTTCACTTCATTATACAATTCTTCTGTAATCGTAGCAGCTGCCATCGGATGGTCTCCCGGATTAATAACGACATCATAATACTCTAATTGTTCATCAAGCGTCACAATTAATGCTTTACAATCTTCTCCATAGTGCTTACGAAGTCTTTTCCAGTCCGTATACACTTTGAGTGTCCACTCTTTCGTTTTTCCGGTTTGCATTGCTAAATCAAAAGGAATGTTAGGTTCTATTTCAGTTTGCGGGTTGTCTTCCAAAAGTTGGTCATATCCATGAAGTCGCATTGGGGCAATAAATTTTGCTGTTTTTAAAGCTTCATAAAACTGATATAAATAGACCTGGCTGAGTGTTTTCTTATCTTTAGTATTCAGCTTGCCCAATTGACGTGCCAAATATAACCACTTGATCACATTCGGATTCGTTACAGGTATTTCTTTTTCATCAATCCCTTTATATCGCGGAAGATCCACTAGTTGTTCCGCAAGAATCGTTGTTTTTTCACCACAATATTGAATTCCACGTATTCCATCATAGATAAATAAGTCTCTTATGAAATTACGAATCCCTTCTTTATCAGGCCCATTCTCAATTCGTTTAAAATCAAATATCTCATCTTTCTTATAAATCTCTTTATGGTAATGCATGTATGAGCTTGGAATCAATTGAGCCATTGGCATTGTAACAGAGAGTGAGCCCTTCTCATCTTCTGATGCATGAGAAAACAGATAAGGCTCATCTGTTTCTACTGAATACACTACATAAACATCATCTAATAAAAATAGTTTTTCTCGAATCAGTTTATACAATTCTCGTCTTTTATAATTTAATAGTACCTGTTTGGCTTCAAATCGTTTAGCCTCTTCAGCATGCACTTTATAATATAATTGCCAAATCTCCGAAATATCTGATGCCGCTAATTTTTCACAATCCTCTTTAGTAAGTTTGCCCTCTTGTTCATTCACAAAAGCGATTCCCAGCGCAGTAATATAAGCATTATATCGTTGTGCATCCGGAGCATTTTCCGAATGCAACACCGTTCCCTTATAAATATCAAGTTTAGCCCCATCTTGGACTCTTGCCATCACCATTGTGTCTGTAGCTTCTTGAACCTCGCCTTCAGGAACCTCAAGTGATAGAATAGTTGTTTTCACAGGCGTTTCCGTCACACAACTCATCTTTGTTACAACAATTTCGTCTCCAACTTTGATAGTTCCTTTAACAAAGCCCACTACCATTAAGTCTGAAGGATTGTCTTCTCCCTTAAAAAAATTAACAACACCAAGAGTAAAACTCGGATCCTGTTTCTTCTTTCCAAATAAAAAATCGAATAATCCCATTCATATTCCTCCCGTATGCTAATCGCTAATAAATCCATTATAGCATAGCTCTTTTCGCGGATATAGATACAAAAAATAAGGACTCACACTGTGAGTCCTTATGCATTATGCGTCTTTTTTGTGGGCTTCTTTAATTTTGTTAAAGATGCTTTCTGTAATATAGGCACCCGCTTCTGGGTTTCCTGTTCCGTTGATGATTACATCATGGATACTAAGATTACCATCAAGTTGCTGAATGAGTCCTTGCCAGTCTTCTCCGAATTTTTGACGGAATCGTAGCCAGTCTGTAAAGAACATCATTGCTTGTTGCTTTTCTGTACCTTTCTCCATGGCTAAATCAAACTTGAATCCGTCTTTGAATTTCGTAACGCCTTTTTCATTCGCTTGTGGAATTTCTCCGTGGGCACGCATTGGAGTGATGAAGTTAGCCTTCAATAATTCTTGCCCGAAGAAATAGAAGTACATTTCATGAAGAAATTCTTTTTCTGGAGTATCTGGTTTCCCTAATTGACCTAGAAGCAACATCCAACGAACCAATCCTGGATTTTCAACAGGGATATCTACTTCACGCATTCCCTCATAGTTTGGAAGTTCAACCAAGCCTTCTGCCGCAATCGCAGTATATTCAGAAAGAATCTGAACCCCTTGTGCTCCATCTAATAATATGGCCTCTCTGAGGAAGTTTAAAATACCTTGTTTATCTTCCCCATTATCGATATAACGAAGTTCATAGTTTTCGTCATCTGCATTTCGCTCTTTTAAGTGTTTCTTGTTCGCTTTCGTTACCAAGTGAATCATTGGAGGTGATGTTAAATAGTTATCCTCATCTTCTGTCGATGTCTTAGCAAATAAGAACGGTTCACCTGTTTTAACAGAATAGACTGCATAAATACCATCTAAAATCAATAATTTATCTCGAACGATTGTCACAAGAGTACGAAGTTTGTTGAAATTCTCTTCACGTTTTTCTTCCGAATCATTCTCTGCATTGGCATTACAATACCATAAAAAGAGTCTCCAAATTTCGGCAATGTCGGTTATTGATAAGTGAGCTCGGTCTAAATCAGTGATGACGCCGTCCTCCACACCAACAAAACGTTCGCCAAGAGCATTGATGTATGCAGAGTACATTTGCTGCTCAGTGACGCCTTCAGAATGAAGTACCGTTCCAACGTATGGGAAGAATTGTGTTGCATTCTCCACCCATAAAACAGCTTTTTTGTTCGACACTTCCATCACACGATCTTGACCGACTTGAATTCCGTAAACCGCTGTTCTAAATGGTTCTTCATCATCGCTCCCCATTTTAGTAAGAATGACTTCATCCCCAACTTTTATGGTTCCTGTTACTTGTCCAGCAACAACCATATCTGGTGAATCTTTTGAGACAGTATATATATATTCAATTCCCACTGTAAACACACGGGGTTCTTCAGTTTCTTTAGTTTTTTCTACTTTTTTTGGAGCAGTCTCAACTGCTGCTTGCTCTTCTTTTTTTTCTTCTGGTTGAACCGGTTTTTCTTCTACTTTCGGTTCTTCTTTTTTACGAGAAAATAAATCCTTTAGTCCCATTATTAAACCTCCTGGCTGTTAATAATTGTATTATAACATACTTTTATTGTTTGTTTTCGCCTTTTTTCACGATAGCTACAAAATAGTGCACCGTTACTTTTGAGAGCGGATGAGAGGTGCTATAGGCCTTATCTTCGGCACTTGCTCCCCAGTATAACGGCGTCATTTCGAGTAAATGACGATAAGTTTCTTCTGTTAAATCGACCGTGTAACGTACCTCTTCAAACGTGACTTGAGGGCATTCGGACTGCACGCGTTCTAGAATGTCCGCATTCGAATACGTTTGTTTTTCCGGATTCGAACGGTAGAGCTGTTGGCGTAATTCCGCTAAATAATCGTTGCCAGGGATGACTTTCACGAGCGTCCCTCCTGGAGCCAATACGCGCATAAACTCTTGGTAGTTCGACGGCGTTAAAATATTTAACAGCGTCCCACAAGATTCATCCGCAAATGGCAAGTTCGCCAAGTCTCCTAAGAAGAATAGCGCTTGGTTTCCAAAATGAACCGACGCTTGATGAATGCCTTCTTTTGCGATATCCATGCCACATAAAGGTGCCTGTACAAACTTAGAGAACCACGATAAATGACTGCCTTCCCCGCATCCGATATCGACAATACACTTCTCTTCGTCTGCCGAAAGATGCGGCAAAATTGCCTCTAACAAAGGCTCAAAGAACCCACTCTGCGCCAGTTCATAGCGGTGATGGAAAAGAGGCGCATCATAATCCGTATTCGCATTTTGCTTCATCAGATGCAAGGTTCCTTTTTTCGAAATATTAAACCTATGCCCCTTTTCGCAGACGACACTATGATTCTTGGCAGAAACCATCGCATCATGGCAATACGGGCAACGAAAGGCCTGTAAGTGTTGGTTGATGAATTGCTCGGCCCAATCGATTTTCTTAATGGCCGCATTTGGTACTTCCTGTTTTGTCATTCGATACACTCTTTCTCGTTTTCTCTGTTTCAGTATAGCACATTCGCAACCAAATGCTGGAAACAGTCTATTTTGAGAATTTTTAAGAGAGTGCTACAATGAATTTACTTGAAGAAAATGGAAAAGGTGAAGGAGAAGAATTATGACACAAAAAATTCCAGTTACAATCGTCAGCGGCTTCCTTGGCGCTGGGAAAACGACTTTAATCAACAAAGTTTTAAAAGAAAAACACGGCGAACATATCGCGGTTGTCATTAACGAATTCGGCGAAATCGGTGTAGACCATCAATTCGTACTTGACGTTGAAGAAGAAATCTATCAAATGGATAACGGCTGCCTCTGCTGTACTCTTCGTACAGACATTGCTGATATGTTGAAATCCATCTTAATGGTCAAAGAACAAAACGGCATTCGTGTGGACCGCGTGTTATTCGAGACAACAGGTCTTGCTGATCCAGCTCCAATCGCACAAACATTTATTAACGTGCCATTCTTAAACGAGCACTTTATCTTAGATGCGGTATTAACGGTTGTGGATTCTAAAAACTTCCTATACCAAACAGCGCATCAACCTGAACCAGCAAAACAAGTTGGTTTCGCGGATAAGATTTTCATGTCAAAACATAGCTTAGTAGACGAAACGATTTACGCGAAAGTGATTAACGAAGTTCGTAGCATCAATGTCTTTGCGGAAATCCAAGACCTTGACGCACGTCCTGTTCATATGAGCGACATGTTCGGCCTTGAATTGTTCTACGCATCTGAAAAGAAAATCTTAGAAATGCAAGAACACGCCGAAGAAGAATATTGCGAAGAATGCGGCCATACACATGCGCACGGTGACCACGATCACGAGCAACACCATCATGACCATGAACATGAGCATGAGCACCACGAGCACGATCACGATCACGAACATGAGCATGAACACGAACATGACCACCATGACCATGATCACGAGCATCATCATCACCACAGTCATAGCCACCATAGCGGTATTAACTCATTCGTTATCGAGACTGACAAACCTTTAGTTCTCGCAAACATTAACGAATGGTTGAACGAGCTTGTTTATATTTACGGGCCAGAATTATACCGTTACAAAGGAATCTTGAACGTGGAAGGATTAGATTACCAAATCATCTTCCAAGGGGTTCAAATGAGCTTTGATATTTCAAGAGGTCGCGATTGGAATGATACAAAACGCGGCTCAACATTGGTCTTCATCGGAAAGAACCTTCCAGAAAACCAATTACGTGAAAGCTTTATTGCTTGTACTGAAAAATAAATCAAACGAAACGGTCGTCCTCCTCGGACGACCGTCTTCATTTACTGTTTTATTTTCCAAGTTCCTCTAATAGTTCTTGGTGTTTTTGGCGCCAATCTGCCTTCTCTTCTTCGGTAATTTCACGAAGGACGCGGCATGGATTTCCGACCGCAATCACATTACTTGGAATGTCTTTTGTCACCACAGAGCCAGACCCGATGACCGTATTATCGCCAATCGTCACTCCTGGATTCACCGTCACATTCGCCCCCAGCCATACGCTATTGCCAATCGTAATCGGCTTGCCAAATTCTGGACCCGCATTGCGCGTTTCGGCATCAGTTGGATGTCCTGGCGTCACAAGCGATACGTGCGGACCGAACATACAGTTGTCCCCAATCGTAATCGGCGCGACATCTAGTAATGTACAGTCAAAATTCGCATAGAAGCCTTCACCAATCGTTGTATGAACTCCGTAGTCCACATATACAGGTTGCTCCATGTAAATCTTCTCGCCTGTTTTCCCGAATAACTGTTTTAACAACGCGCGTCTTCCTTCGAAATCATCAAAGTCCAAACGATTGTATTGTTGCGCTAGTTTTTTCCCTTTAATCGATAAGTCTCTTAGCCCTTCTGTGAGAGACGGAATATATAAGTCTCCCGTGAGCATACGTTCTTTCATGGTTTTCATTCTGTTTCCTCCGTTTCCACATACGCCTTTGCTTGAACGATGCGCTTTTCGAGTTCCATCAGGTCGATAAAGCGAGCTTGGCGCGCGAATTCTTTGTCTCCCACCATCAAGAGAATGGCGGGCACGGTTAATACTTCATAGCGGCTAGCCACTTCTGGATGAAGAGTGGCATCAATTTCTTCCACGGTAATGCCGTAGTCTCCTGCGATTTCCATGACTTGCGGACGAATCGCATGGCACACGCCGCATGTCGGAGTCGAAATATAGATGATTTTTACAGTTTCCATTTTCTCACCTCACTCCTATCATACCCGATAGCCCAAGAATTCTTGCAAACTTTGCTCACTGGCCCTTTTTTAGTAGAAAACACTTAACAAACCGCGTCTTGATTGTGTATAATGGAAGAGTTAAGTCCAGATGAAAATCAGAAAGTGAGTGAAACAATGGGACGTAAATGGGCAAATATTGTCGAAAAGAAAACAAAATTAGATGCTAACAATAGTAAAATCTACGCTAAATTCGGGATTGAAATCTATGTAGCTGCAAAACAAGGGGAACCAGATCCTCATTCAAACCAAAAATTAAAATTCGTTATTGACCGTGCTAAAACTTATAATGTACCACGTCATATCATCGAACGTGCGATTGAAAAAGCAAAAGGTGGCGGCGATGGCGACTACCAAGAACTCCGTTACGAAGGTTTCGGACCAAACGGCTCTATGATTATCGTAGATGCCTTAACAAATAACGTAAACCGTACAGCAGCTGATGTACGTGCCGCTTACAGCAAAAACGGCGGTAACATGGGTGCACCAGGTTCTGTAACTTACTTATTTGACCACACAGCTATCTTCGGTATCGCAAACAAAGATGCTGACGAATTATTAGAACAATTAATGGAAGCAGACGTTGACGTTCGTGACGTTGTTCAAGAAGACGACCAAGCGATTGTTTACGCTGAACCAAACGACTTCCACACTGTTCGTAAAGCATTAGAAGATTTAGGAATCACTGAATTCACAGTGAGCGAAATCGAAATGATTCCTCAATCAGAAGTAACACTTGAAGGTGACGACTTACGTTTATTCGAACGCATGATTAACGCTCTAGAAGACAACGAAGACGTTCAAAAAGTGTACCACAACGTAAACTTAGAAGACTAAAAGTAGAAAAAGCAAAATGTAACTTATATGTTACATTTTGCTTTTTTTGTCCCCTTTCAACCTGAGAACACACTTCTCATCAGCTTCTTATCTCGTGGGGCACCTCAACCGTTAGCTCCTCCTTGAAGTGTAAACAACAAGGACAAAACAGGACACGAAAAGCTCCATGGATTCTATAGTAGGAACAATAGCGAGTGCATTCAATGTGAATTACTGCCGCTTGGGAATTTATTTCCTAGCGGCAGTTTGAAGCTTGAAAGGAATTGAGACGTAAGGCTCAATCCGGTGCAGCTATTGTCACTACTATGAAGATATCCATAGGAGCTTGTAGTATCCTGTTTTTTGTCCGTCCTATTTATTTTGCACATACTGTTCTAGTCGGTAGCTTCCTGCAGTGAGGTAGACCCCTGCCATCGCAAGAATAACCCAGACTGATGGGAAGAGCGTTTGAAGGTCAATCGACTTGTACAACCAGTAAATCGGGCTGATATACGCCACAAGTCTGAGCCAACTTCCTCCAAAATCCCCAAACGCTGCTGGCATTCCAATACCCGCCATCACCATGACAAACAGCACTCCGAACGTCGTCGCGTGTCCTGGTGATTTGAAAATTCTGAAGAAGAATAAGTTTAGGCAGAGACTGTAAATAATCGTCGCGGCTAATAATCCCGTAAACACTCCCCAGTTCATTTCTGGAACGAGTCCTGTAAAGAACATCGCTGCCATCATAATCATATTGACGATAAACATAAAGATAAAGTATGCCAATAAGAACGAAAGTGTAATTTCCAAATTCGAACGTGGAGAGACGACTGAGCGTTTCAACACATGACTCTTCTTGAAGTTAATCCAGTCCGAAGCAATCACTGACGCATTCATGATGACATAAAGGAGAGAGATGAGCATGACTACTCCACTCGCAACACTCGTCTTCGTTTTATTGATAGTAACCACCATTTGATTGTCACTCTCTGGTAAGGTCTCTTCTTTGGTCAACACGCCTGTTTGTTGCAATTTCGCGTTTAGCATGACTTCTTTTAGCAACTTCGTCAACTGCGCATCAAGAAGAAAGTCTCTCGTACCGCGCTGCGTATTCCAGATGCGAATCGTTGGCACTTGGCCTTCTTTCGCCTTCTGTATATAGTTGGCAGGCACTTCGTAAATAACGGTCATTTCGCCTTTTTTCAAGGCCTCTTTCGCGCTGTCTAAATCGAAGTACACATTCTCTTCTCGAATATACGGCGCAATCAATTCTTGGTACTCTTCATTTCCCTCGTTGAATACAAAGGCAACGGTTTTTGCGACCGTACTTGGCGCTTTCGTATCCACCGTTCCTTGCGTGGTAAGCATGATTCCATTGATAAGGACCGGCATTCCAATCATCATAAAGAGAATCAGTGGCATTTTCAATAATCGTTTCAAATGAAAGATTGTCATTTTTACAAGATTCATTGACGCGCCTCCTTTCTCTTCAATGACCAGTTAAAGGCTACCCCTAACACTAAAATAATCGGTGCAGCAACCATAGTCATTCCTTTCATCGACACGCCATTCATCACATCGATAAATGGGGTGTAAGTAAATTGGCGGAACGGATTCCCGCTTAGGAAACTGAAGGTTGAACTAATACGATCTAGCGGGATAACACCCGATAAGAACAAGTAAACCAAGTTAATTCCAGTTGAGAAGGCTGGTAGGTTCTTCTCCGTCACGAAATTGCCGAGTAAGTTTCCAAGGACATTAAAGACTAGACTATAGAAAACGATGAGGACAAAGATGCTGCCGATGTTTCCTCCAAAAGTCGTTGGATCGAGAATTTTCCATAGGCCGATATACACGAATGCCAATAGCGTCGTCGTAATCATACTTACGGCTAAATCGAGTCTGTCTCTTTCGCAAATGCTAAATGGCAATACGTTCAATCTTTTGCGAAGTCCGCTGAGTTCTCGTTGTACCCCAAAGCGAATTGCAGTTTCTAGGAACATAATGAATAGAAATCCAAGTCCCGTAATCGCGTAGTGTTGGTGCGCAGTTACTTGGGATTCAGCTTCTACTTGGTCGGTCTCGAAGGCCCCTGTTGCAATTTCCTGTTGTAAGGATACAAGCATCCCCGCTGCTTGTTCGGGTGTAATGGTTGCATTTTTACTTTCTGCGACTTCATGCATCACCGAACTGCCTTCTAATAATTGCGAAGTCATTGTTTTCAAGAGAGATTCATACACCGCAAGTGACGTACTCGATGTTCGTCCTGATTTCTCAATGGTAATCGGAGTTGCTTGCGAACGCGTTTGAATCGACTCTGTAAAATCAGATGGAATCGTCGCAATGATTTTGGCATCGTCTTTCACACTTGTCAGCGCAATTTGTTTTTCCTCAGTGAGTTGCTCAAATAACGCAACGATTTGTTGTCCGTAAGCACCCTTGTCTTGATTATCGATATAAATCTTCGTCTCTATATTTAAATCAGATGGATTGAAGGCTCCCTTTGTGGAGAAGGCTAAGAATAACGATAATAGAAATGGCATTAATACCATGAGTAGTAGCGCTGGAAAAGACTTCAGAGAGGATATTAAATTGGCTTTAATATAACGAATATATCTCATAAGTCCTCCTTAATCACGAAGCGTTTTTCCTGTTAATTGTAAGAACGCCTCTTCTAATGTTGTTTCTTTTACGTTGACGGATTTAATCACGAGTTGTGCCTGTTCGACTTGCTCAATCAATTTCATCATCGAGAAAATCGTTTGGTCGATCGTGAGTTCCACGTCTTGGCCGTCCACTGTTACAAATTGAATGCCGTTTTCGCTATTCTTCAACACTTCGTCAAATCCAGCAGGAACGCGGTCCAATGTGAGTGCTACCGTTTGTGTATGCCCCACGAGTTTTTTCACTTCTTCTTTCGTGCCATACGCCACTTCTTCTCCTAAATCGAGAATGAAGACGCGTTTACACAAGGTTTCGATTTCCTCCATATAATGCGACGTGTAAAGAATCGTCGTGCCTTGTTCGGCAAGAGATTGAATATAGTCGAAGATATGTTGACGTGACTGTGCATCAACCCCAACAGTTGGTTCATCTAAAATCAAAATCGAAGGATTATGCAACATCGCAACGGCAATATTCAAGCGACGTTTCATCCCGCCAGAGTAGTTTTTCACTTTTTCTTTCTTCTTGTCGGTTAGACCAGCTACTTCCAGCAACTTCTCAATTTGGCTCTTTAACTCTGCTCCCGCTAAGCCATAGAGTCCACCGAAGTATTCTAAGTTGTCGACTGCGTTCAATTCCTCAAGAAGCGCGATATCTTGTGGCACTAAGCCTAAGTGTTTTCGAATTTCTACTTTGTCGGTTTTAATCGACTTTCCATTAATGAAAATCTCACCGCTATCCATCGATTGAATCCCTGTCAGAATATCAATCAATGTACTTTTCCCGGCTCCATTAGGTCCAAGTAATCCAAATAGTTCTCCTTCCATAATTTCAAAGGAAACATTTTGTAGGACTTTTTGTCGTCCGTAAGATTTGGTTACGTCTTTAATTTCAATCATATGTACACCTCTTTATCGAATAAATGAAAGAATGGCTGTTAATAAACAAAGAACAATCGCGACAATTGCTTCCTCTTTTAAATCTTTAGGGGTCTTCTTGGATTCGTTCATTTGTTTATCCTCCTACTTGTTTGTACCCTTATCATAGCAAACACCCATCGGAGTCTATAGTCCAAAACGTCATCACATACCGTGACGAAAGTCATGTTTTTATAAAAAATGCCCCGACTCTTTCAGATTCTATACTCCATGGTGGTTTGTCTGAAAGAATCGGAGCAGTATTACTTATTTTTTTAGTTTGTTTTCGTACGCGAAAATCACAAGTTGCGTGCGGTCACGCAATTCTAATTTCGAAAGAATCGTACTAATATTATTTTTTACGGTTCCTTCTGAAAGGAAGAGGGTTTGCGCGATTTCTTTATTGCTTAAGCCTTGCGCCACTTGTTGGATGAGCTCCACCTCACGCGGTGTGAGCCCCCATTTCTCCGCATCAAAGGTTGCAGGCTTCTCAACAGTCGTATTCGTCAGTAGCGCCTCTGAAATCACCGTATCCATCACGACTTTTCCAGACAGAGCGACTTTAATCCCGTCAAGAATCGCCTCTGGACTACTGTCTTTTAATAAATACCCCGAAGCACCATTTTGCACGGCTTCGACGATATATTCGGTATCTTGGAAGGTTGTCACAATCAGCACCTTCACCTCCGGAAAGGCCTCTTTAATCAGCTTTGTCCCTTCAATTCCGTTACTCTCAGGCATGCGAATATCCATCAAGACCACATCTGGTTGGTGCTCCTTGCAGGCTTCAAAAGCTGCACGTCCACTCTCTGCTAAGGCGAGGACTTCGACATTACCGCTCGCCTCAAGCATGATTTTTAAACCGGTACGGATGAGCATTTCATCGTCGGCAATAATAAGTTTGATTGGGTTTGTCATGGTTCTCCTCGTTTCTATTGTTTTTCTGTATTCGGTAGGATCATTTGCACGGTCACGCCAGGATTTGACGCCTCAAGTGTCACCGACCCACCTTCTGCACGAAGTCGTTCTTGGAGGGATTTAAGCCCGCCTTTTGGAGCTAAATCGACCGCTCCCGTTCCGTTATCTTTAATCGTCACGACTAATTGCGATGGATTATACATCAGTAGCACGGTAATGCGTGTCGCTTGTCCGTGTCGCATCGCGTTTGTAATCGCCTCTTGGACTCCACGGAAGATGCTGAGCTCTGCCTCACTTGTAAGCGTGAAGGTCGGCTCATTTTTTCTAAATTGAATATCGATGCCGCTGTTGACTTGCACCTCGTGGAAAAATTCTTCCAGCGCAATATCCAGCTGCTTCTTATCCATTTGTTCCGGCTTCAAGTCATGAACAATCTTACGCACTTCTTGCAATCCTTCGACGGCAAAATCACGAAGCCCTTCGCTCATTTCTTGAATCGGTGAATTTTGTTGCTTGGCCAGTTGAGAAATGGCCCCTAGCTGAATAATAATCGTGGATAGACTATGTCCCACTGAATCGTGAATCTCACGAGAAATTCGGTTTCGCTCTTGCAGCGTGAAGATTTCCTTCATCGTCCCCATTTTATATTGGGCTTGTTGCAAGTCATACCGTTGCTCGCTGAGTTTCTGCTCGGCTTTTTCCAACTCTTCTTGTAGCGCTCTTCGCTCTTCCAAAATATGATTTCCATAAGAGAAGAATAAAAGGAAGAACAGGGTCATCACCACTTGAATGCTGTTCCCTTGTTGAACGGCTGGAACGATAACGACCGCCCCTAATATGAACTGTAGAATCAATGCATTTCTAAAGGAGAATCGTAGACTCACTTCAAAACAGAGAAGAAGAATCAGTCCTGTAAAAATAGTATGGAAATACAAACAGAGGAGGACGACCGCGATGCCTTCAATCAGGATATACCACTGATATTTCAATGAATAATAGCCAACTTGCACAAGCGTGATAAAGCCAAAGAAGAAGGCGATGTCTCCTGCGTTCATATTCGGTAGTTGCGACCATTCAAAAAGCGCAAAAAGGATGAAACCATACCGAATAATGAATCGTACCCATTGATCGATTTTCATGATTTCACCCCTTTGTCATTACTGATTTAATAAAAATAAAAACGCGATAAAATTATTGAGAAAATGCATCGAGATAGATGCAAAAACATTGTCGTTATAATAACGATACATCCCAACAATCGGAATCGTTAATGGGACGTACATCAATGCCGCTGTCCAATCAATCAAACCTGCAGCATCTTTTGAAAGTGCGTGAAGTAGCACGAATAGAAACGCTGAAATAAACGTTAATACGTGAACGTTGAGCGATTTCTTAAATGACCCGATAATCGCTTCACGAAACACCAATTCTTCTAGGATTGGCGCCACAACGCATAGTAGAACAAACATCAAGACGGCGTCATTTGCGCTCATCATCTTCTCAATTTGTTCTTGGTTGTCCGACGTCACATCTCCAATAAACTGAGCGACCGCAATTGCTAATCCGATACGAAGTGCGTATCCAATTGCCAAATCTCGAATAAACGGACGCTTGATGAAGTTTTTGAACCCTTCCACAAGCTTCTCGCGGAACAATGCGACCCCAATCGCTGTTGAAACCAGTTGAAGGATCAGGTAGGCATTTGTATCAACACTTGGTCCCGAAGACGTATAACGAATAAAGAACGCCGGGAAAACCATCAAGTTTAAAAAGTAAACAACCCATAATAGAACCGCATTTTTCTTCATAGAACACCTCTAGTCATCCGTGAAACGGACTGGTTTTGTATTTTTAATGCTATAGATTTTTTCGATTTTGCCATCATGCCATACGATACCGTGAAGCGCGCCGCCAAAAACAGCTCCGCCATCGATACCGATTTTGCCATCATGTTGCCATAATTTCATAAAGTCGCCATCTTCGTTTAAGCCACGTAAAGGTGTGTGCCCGAAGATAATCGTTTTGCCAGTGTTGTTGGCCCCTTTATGGAATGGCTCACGAATCCAATAGAAGTCTTTTGGCTCAGTGTCGTG
Source organism: uncultured Streptococcus sp. (assembly GCA_963526005.1). GTDB lineage: Bacteria > Bacillota > Bacilli > Lactobacillales > Aerococcaceae > Granulicatella. Next base: position 13,601 of record CAURMP010000022.1, read on the forward strand.
CCAGTCGTCTAAGCGTAAATCCACTCCAGCATGCGCTAAGAGCAAGTCGCCTTCATCGATAAAGAGAGGACGTTCTCTTAGAAATGCGATGAGTTCTGGATATTGTGCTTTAATCGCTTCGGCATCTTCCACAGGATTGACCGGAGTCCCTTGTGGTCGACCGAGTAAGTCGTTAATCGTCGTATCCCCATTGTTTCTGAAGTAGTGTGGAAAACGTCCTTCAGGATCGTCGATAAATGCAAGGAACATCACTTCATGATTTCCCATCAAATACCATGCGTTTTTCTCTTTCGCATATTTCATCCCTGTTAGGACACTACGTTTATTGTCTGGTCCACGGTCAATCAAGTCTCCCATGAAGACAAGTTGCTGAGTTTCTTCGTCCCAGTTTTGAAGCATTTCTTCCATCATGTCTGCTTCGCCGTGAATATCACCAATAATAAAATACGTTTTTTTCATTTTCTACACCTCAATTGCTCTGTTACTGTCTATTATAGCAAACTTTCGCGTCAATATGAAAGTGGATTTGACTCATGAAAAATTTTGCAAAAAAAGAAGCCTTACTTTCGTAAGACTTCTTCGTCATTTAAGATTATTGGTTTTCTTTTTTACGAGTGAATAATAACGCTGCCGCTACAACCACAAGTACGCCACCAATGATAACAGTGAATCCTTTTGCTGTACCTGTATTTGGTAATTCAGGACGTTTTGGTTCTTCTGTTGTTGGAACTGCTGGAGTTTCTGTTGTTGAACCTTCAGTTGTAGTTCCTTCTGTTGTTACAGCTGTAGTTGCTGCAGTTGTCGTTGTGCTCTCTGTAGTACTTGCAGTTGTCGTTGTGCTCTCTGTAGTACTTGCAGTTGTTGTTGTACTTTCTGTAGTACTTGCAGTTGTCGTTGTACTTTCTGTAGTACTTTCAGTTGTCGTTGTACTTTCTGTAGTACTTGCAGTCGTTGTTGTGCTTTCTGTAGTACTTTCTGTTGTTGTTGTGCTTTCTGTAGTACTTTCAGTCGTTGTTGTGCTTTCTGTAGTACTTTCAGTCGTTGTTGTACTTTCTGTAGTACTTTCTGTTGTAGTTGTGCTCTCTGTAGTACTTTCAGTTGTAGTAGTTGTTGTCGTAGTAGTAGTTTCAGGCATTTCACCATCAGCTGTACCAGAACCAGATAATAATGTGTAAATTACATCTGTTGATTGTTCACTATCTAAACCTTCAGCAGTAATTGAGATTTTGTTTTGTGGGTTCTTTGTAGGATCCACTAAGTTTACGATATAGTCAATGTAAATAATTTTATCTGTTGTATCGATTTTTACTTTAATACCAGTATCAGTAACTTCGTAGTCACTTTCAGAAAGGAATCCAGCTGAAACCCAAGGATTTTCTGAATCCACTAATTCAACACGTAATGAACCAGGTACGTATGTTTGGTTTGAATCCCATACGTCTTTGATTTCAACGTTTTTTAATGTTTTTTTAGATTGGTTTAAACGTGCCCACCAGTGAACTTGTTCAGCGTTCTCTGTTGGTTGAAGACCCCATTTAGTCACCATTTCTCCTGGAGTAGGTCCTTCAAGTGGATCGATTTTTTGTGATACGACAGTACCGTTAAAATCAAGTTCTTGAGTCGTATCTGCTAAACGATTGTCTGGTTCCCACTTAACATCAACTTTTAATTCGATGTTTTTGTTTAACTTGTGGTCTTTGAAGTAAGGACCAAACGTTACTGTGACATTGCCGCTTTCTGGTGACACTTCAGCATATGCTACTGTTTCTCCCGCTTTATTATAAATTGGGAAGCTGTAAGAAGATTGAATTTTAACAGGTGAATTCACTTTGAAAGTCATTGTGTCATTCATGTTGA
>CAURMP010000023.1:0-15381 GCA_963526005.1 uncultured Streptococcus sp.
AGTGTATATGAGTCAGGAATTGTACCAAAGTATACCGTTGCTATTTAAGCTCGTAAAAAAGCAAACAGAACTCAAAAATGCTGCCTTTGCTTTTCAGAATAAACGAGGAGCAGTGAAGTTTTTCTTTTTAATTGAACGTGATGAACAGCAAGATTTACGTTTATTATTCTTCAAAAACGAAGAAGAACTTGTTCGTTATCGACTCTCAGAACGACTGGTAACCATGTCGGATGAGGTGGTCGGAGAGGAACGGACCGAAGCGTTTTGGTTTAGAAAAGGCATCGAAATTCAGTTTTCAAAACGTGCGGATTTCGATGAAGAGGAAATCGAATACTTGAAGCGAAATGGGTATCCTGTGAAAGGAGCCAGAGAATTGCCAATGATTTCGAGTTTCAATGAACCATTTGATTTATTCGCAGACCTTAAGAAATCAGAAGTCCAATTTGTGCTACGTGTATGTGACATTCTCTTGCAAGAAGGCAACTGGAAGGAGATTTTGAAGGCTGCTAGTATTCTCGATCAAGAAGACGCGGATTGCTATGCTGTTCTCGAATATAATCAAAAAACAAAGGCTGTAAAGTCGCTAGATATTACGCGTAAGGAAATCAGTTTCGATCAGATTGCAGAATTGAAGCCGTTCTTCCAAGTAAAACCTGAACCCGTTGCAGTCAGTGATTTCTCGCTTTTACGTGCAAAAAAGGCGATTCAAGGAATCTTCCCGGAAACTTTTGAAATCCAGTTGACATTGTCGCCAATTGCGGCCATGGGATTTTATAAAACAGGTGCGTTTATGCTGGCGATGGCCGATGAACGTGAAATCATCTTCCTACAAGAAACAGATTTAGAGACAAAAATGATTCAGAATTATATTTTAGAACTCATCATGATGATGGGGGCTGTGCCGCTTCGCTTTATTACAAGTGGACCATTTGCCATGAGACTCTCGAATATGGTCGATCAGCTCTTAAAACGACTTGGAACGGATATTGTTATCTTGGATGAATTACCAACGATGAACCGTTATTCAAGCCTTGCGAAAATGGATCTTCTATTATCGCAAAATGATATTGATAATCTTCTCTTTTAAGTGAAACGTTGAGAACCCGTGCCCTTAACGTTTCCGCTAGTGTAGGAATTGGAAGGGGGAGAAGCTAAATACTCTCACAGCTTCTCTGTCCATCCATCCTCGAATGTAAAACATAAGAAACAGAGGTCTATTCGAATGAATAGACCTCTGTTTTTACCCAACTGGATATTCTGTATACATTTCTCCAAGACTCTCAAACTCCACTTGATTTTGCAAAAGCTCAATGATGGCTGCTTGGAAAGCTTCGACCTCTTGAACAGGGAGGCTACAGGTGAATTGAACATTATTGAGGAAGACTTTATCGACGATGGGAATATTTTGCGTCTGGCAATAATATTCCACTTTACCAACATGCGCATAATCAAAAGTTAGGGCAAGTTGATCTTCGAGTCGGCATTCGATGATTCCGATGGCTTTCAACCCTTCGCTGACAGCCCCAGAATACGCACGAACGAGTCCTCCAGCGCCTAGCTTCGTTCCGCCGAAGTAACGCGTCACCACGACCGCGACATCTTTTAATTCGTTTTTTTTGAGTACTTCTAGCATTGGAACGCCTGCGGTACCACTTGGCTCACCGTCATCCATCGCGCGTTGCACTTGGTCGTTTTCACCAATGAGAAAAGCAGAGCAGTTATGCGTTGCTTTCCAGTGTTCCTTTTTGATGGCTTGGATAAATTCGAGTGCTTCTTCTTCGCTCGTTACTCGCTGAAAATGTGCAATAAAACGAGACCCCTTAATCTCGATTTCATTCGTCCCAGCCGCTGTAATAGTTTTATATCTCTCTAGCATTCTTTCCCCTCACTTTGGTATTAGTATAGCATAAAGTCGTAAGTATCTCCTGCTTTTTTTTAATGGTCAAATATGGTAGTATAGAAAGGCAGTATATGACTGGAGGAGTAGGTATGATTCAAGTAACATTAATCATTCGAATCACATTGGTTCTTGCTTTTATCATGCTAAGCTATTGGGCGTTGCAAGGCATTCAAATCGAGAAGATTCTCAGGAAAGGCCGCGTTCAGGAAGCCCGTATCCTCTTTTTACTCATCGCTATTTGGATGGGTGCTAGTATAGCTAAAGTCATATTCGATTTATCGGATTATTTAAATCAGTACATTCAATTGATATTATAGTAGATGGATAGAGAGTTTTTGGAGGTTATTTAATGGATAAGATGATCGTGCGCGGTGGCGATACACGTCTTCAGGGAACAGTAAAAGTAGAAGGAGCTAAAAACGCGGTATTACCGATTTTAGCAGCAAGTATTTTAGCAGACAAAGGCGTTACTCATTTAACAAATGTACCGAACTTATCAGACGTACATATGATGTTAAACGTATTAGGAAGCTTAAACGTCTTAAGTACATTTGACGAAGAAGAAAAGGCCATTACTTTAAATGCCACAAAAGATATTACAACAACTGCAGCGTTTGAATACGTAAGTAAAATGCGTGCGTCAATCGTTGTAATGGGGCCATTATTAGCACGTTTTGGACATGCGCGTGTAGCGATGCCTGGTGGATGTGCTATCGGAAGTCGTCCAATCGACCTTCACTTAAAAGGATTCGAAGCAATGGGTGCGACAATCGTTCAAACAGAAGGCTATATCGAAGCACATGCAGATGAACTTCATGGAGCTCGTATTTACTTAGATTTCCCATCTGTAGGAGCTACTCAAAACATTATGATGGCTGCGACTTTAGCAAAAGGAACAACATACCTCGAAAACGTAGCGCGTGAACCAGAGATTGTCGACTTAGCAAATATCTTAAATAAGATGGGTGCGAGAATTGTCGGTGCTGGAACAGAAAACATGCGTATTGAAGGGGTAGAACGTTTGGATGGAACGATTCACTCTATTATCCCAGACCGTATCGAAGCGGGTACATTCATGGTAGCGGCTGCCGTTACAAAAGGTGATGTGTTTATCGAAGATGCAATTGCAGAACATAACCAACCATTAATTTCTAAATTAGGCGAAATGGGTGTTCAATTTATCGAAGAAGAAGACGGAATCCGTGTCATCGGTCCAGATGAGTTGAAACCAACTGACGTGAAAACTTTACCTCACCCAGGTTTTCCAACAGATATGCAAGCACAAATGACGATTGCACAATTATTAGCCACTGGTACAAGCACAATGACGGAAACAGTATTCGAGAACCGTTTCAACCACTTAGAAGAAATGCGTCGTATGGGTGCGCAATTCCGTATTGACTCACATACAGCTGTGATGAGTGGGGCATCAGTATTATCAGGTGCTGAAGTCCGTGCGACAGACTTACGTGCTGCGGCTGCGTTAATCATCGCTGGAATGGTCGCAAAAGGATATACACGTGTGACAGACTTACAATTCTTAGACCGTGGATACTTTGAATTCCATCAAAAATTACGTGCATTAGGCGCAACGATTGAACGTGTGGACGAACCAGACGGCCAAGAGTTTACTCACGAAGACTTAGAACGACTTTTTGCAGTTTAACAATGAATCACGAAAGAGAGGGCAACCTCTCTTTTTTGTGTGCATAAAAATCAAAGAATTCCACTTTTCGTTGATACAACAATAAGAACAAGCAATATTACTTTTAACTAATATAAGTTATACCTTATATTGGTTAAACCTTATAAAGTGCATTTTTATTGTTGTATCAAGAATAATTAAAGATTATTCGTAAAAATTAAAGTGCAGTTGAAAACGTAAATGATGACTAGAAACTTACAGATTCTATAATTACAGTAACGTGACTTCGCATTAAAACGAGGGAGAAAGACAGAAATGTCATAGGTACATTTGTATCTATGGCATTTCGTTTTCTTTCCCCCACAAAGTTGAATAGGTATGAGCAAACTGGTTACAGTGTGGCTCATACCATTCAACCACTGTGCTTAAAGGGCGTAGGAATTTTATTCCGTACGCCCGCTTTGAGGATTTAAAGGTGAGAGACTTTAAGGCTCGAACCGGTGCAACGTTACCGTAATTATGAAGATATCTGTAAGGTTTCAAAGGAATCATTTACGGGTTACTTTCTCTCTATTGTTATTTCTATTTATCGTTTAATTTTTCGTAAAGGTGTGTAGTTTTTATGTGGTTTTAAAGGGTTTTATGGTACAGTATAATAGACTCAATTTAAAAGGAGGATTGTAATGAACGAAGAATTTAACAATCAGAATCATGACGAAGAAAATATCGAAGTCGAACAAGACAATGAACTCGAGCACCGTCATACTGAAGAACCACAAAAACAATCCATTATAAAGAGTATTTGGAATCATAAAATCATGATGGCGATTCGTCGCTTTTGGAGAAAATTTCATGTAACGAAGCTACTTCTAGCGATGATGCTAACGGTAGTCACACTATTTACGGGATTTTTAGTTTATTCCGCAAAGACAACTGATGTGAGTGGCTTACGTGCTGGGATGGTCCAAGTGACGGAAGTATATGACCGCAATAACCAAGAAGCCGGCGTCTTGAATATCAATAAAGGGGAATTTCTAACCATAGACCAGATTTCTCCGAATATGATTAACGCGCTTGTTTCCACAGAGGATAAACGTTTCTATGACCACCATGGGTTCGATCCGATGGGGCTGCTTCGTGCGACATTTGGCCTGTTAATGAACCGTGGCCGAGTGACGGGTGGAGGAAGCACCATTACGCAACAATTAGCCAAGAATGCGTTCTTAACTCAGGAACAATCGTTTATGCGAAAAGCGAAAGAGCTCTTCTTGAGTTTCGAGTTGGAGAAGAAATATTCCAAAGACCAAATTTTGGAGATGTATTTAAATAATGCCTATTTCGGAAATGGGGCGTACGGAATTGAAAATGCGTCGCTTCGTTATTTCGGAAAGAGCGCAAAGGATTTAACCATCAGTGAAGCGGCTGTCCTTACAGGAAGCTTAAAAGCACCGAATGTGTACAATCCGATTGACGATATGGAATCGACGGTAAAACGCCGTGCGACTGTCTTACAGTTGATGGTCGATAATGGCAAAATCACGCAAGAAGAAGCCGATAGAGCTGCTGCTGAAGTGATTACCGTGACAGATACGTATGAAGCAAATGCCCGTTATAAATATCCATACTATTTCGATGCGGTTATTAATGAAATCACAACGAAATACGGAATTAGCGAAGAAGACTTGCTGAACAAAGGGTATAAAATCTACACAGGTCTAGACCAAAATATGCAAGCAGATTTGGAAGAAACCTTCTCACACAGTTGGTTATTCCCGAAAGCATCTGACGGAACGGTTGCCCAAGCGGCTTCGATTGCTATGGATCCTCAATCAGGGGATGTACTTGCGACGGTGGGTGGACGTACTAACGAGAAACACACTTTCCGTGGATTTAACCGTGCAACACAGCTTCAGGCTCAACCAGGGTCAACGTTTAAACCATTAGCCGTATATACTCCGGCTCTAGAAGAAGGGTATCAGCCTAATTCTGTTCTAGTGGACGAGAAACGTTCGTATGGTTCAGATAAATATACCCCAGAAAACTGGAATAAAAAGTATCAAGGAACTGTGACGATGACGGAAGCCTTGAACCACAGTTGGAATGCTCCAGCGGTATGGTTACTCGATAAAATCGGATTGAAGAAAGGAATCGAGAAGGTTCATCAATTTGGAATCGAAACGGACCCAGGAGACGAGTACTTAGGGATTGCCCTTGGAGGACTTACAAAAGGGGTCTCCCCAGAACAAATGGCCTCTGCTTATACAGCCTTTGCCAATAAAGGCGTTCGTGTACAACCACGTTTTGTGACGAAAATTGTGGACGCAAACGGGAAAATCGTTGTAGACAACACAGCCGTGAAGGAAAATCGTGTGACAACGGAAGAAGTCGCTAAGAAGATGACAAGTATGCTATTAACCGTATACGGTTCAGAAGGCCTTGGCGCGCCATTTTCACCAGCTGGTAAGACGATTGCCGGTAAGACTGGGACAACCGAAGCTATCAATAATGACAATGGTTCTCGTGACCAATGGATGATCGGATATACACCAGACGTAGTTGTTGCTACTTGGATGGGATATGACCAATCAGGGAACTACTCTTTATCAGCATCTAGCCGTGAAGGGGTAGGACCGCTCTTTAAACTAGAGATGGAAGGATTGCTTCAATTTACCGCAAATACACCATTTAATGTGGAAGCCGTGAAGACGAAACAAAATAACCAAAACAACAATTCGAATAACGGTGTCGATCAATTTATCAAAGACGCTCAAAAAGCGGGCGAACAAGTTTGGAATCAAATCCAAGAATGGGGTAAAAACCTCTGGGATAAATTCAGAAATCGATAATGCGAACGTACGTACGTATTAATAGTTTAGCCCTATAAATTATGGTATAATAAAAGAGTATTTTAAGGAGGAAGAAACATGAGTAATATTTATGATACAGCCAATCAATTAGAACGCGACTTACACGAATTACAAGAATTCAAAACAGTAAAGGAAAGCTTCGAAGCAATTTATGCTGATGAAACAGCAAAAGCGTTATTCGATGAATTCCGTACAGTGAATATCGAGTTACAACAAAAACAATTCTCAGGACAAGAAATCACTGAAGAAGATATTCAAAAAGCACAAGAATTAGGACAAAAAGTGTCTGAAAACGAACATATTAAAGCGTTAATGGAAGCTGAGCAACGTTTGAATACGATTATGCAAGACATCAACCGTATCATCACAAATCCATTACAAGAGCTTTATAGCGCAAAATAATTCATTTTAAACGGTTTTATTAAGAATCGATCCAAAGCATATTTTCTTTGAACGCACAACAGACGGTTCAGGAAAATATGCTTTTTTTGAAGAAAAGAAAGGAGCAACGTATGGTGAAATTCATCCACGCAGCCGACGTCCATCTAGGAATTACGTACGCCGGTGTCGGAAAGAGCCAAAAGGAAATCGCTAGAGAGCTAAAGCAGGCGGCGTTTGATGCCTTTGAAAGAGTCATCGATGTGGCGATTGAAGAAGAAGTCGATGCGCTGGTGTTGGCTGGGGACTTACTGGATAGTTCTCGTACCTTCGTCAAAGAAAAATGTTTCTTGCAAAGCCAGTTGAATCGTTTAGCACCCTTTGGAATTCCTGTCGTCGTAGCGCTTGGGAATCATGATGCGGGTAATTCATACGTTTCTGGGGAGCATATTTATACTTTTGGGAGTGCTGTCGAAACAATCGAAGTGGAAACGAGAAATGGGGAACGTATGGCCTTTAGTGGATTTAGTTATGAGGTTCCTGTTGTAGCCGCTAGGAAAGTTCAAGAGTATCCGGTAAAGAGTGCTAACTGCGATGTTTATATTGGGGTCTTACATGGAGAGCTTACGACTGCACAAGGTCGTTATGCGCCATTTTCTATTCCTGAACTAAGAGAAAAAGGCTATGACTACTGGGCGCTTGGACATATTCATACTTGCCAAGAGGTTTCTAGCCAGCCATGTGCGTGGTATAGTGGTACGACTCAAGGAGCAGACCGTAAAGAGAGTGGTCCAAAGGGAGCTTTGCTTGTTGAGATTACTCCTGGGACTGCCCCAGAGGTTCGCTTTATTGAAACGAGTACGATGGATTGGACGGAGGTAGAACTTGCTATCAGCGAGACCGATCGTTTAGAAACCTTACCGTATCTCATCGTAGAGGCACTACCAAATACATCGAAACGTAGTCTTGTGACGATGCATTTACTAACGCAAGAATCAATCTATTCAAGAGAAGATTTAAAACAACTGACAGAAGTTGTGAATGGGTTATTAGAAGAAAAACGAAGCCTTGTAACCTTGATGAGTATTCGAGAACAAGCTACAAAACCGCTTCGAGGAGCTTCTGGAATTTCTCTTTCGGGAGAGGTGGATGCATCCCTCTTTTCTGAAATGGAGATTGCTAAGAGTGGGTTTTCGTATCAGTTGATGAGCGACTTCCTTCAAAAAGAAGATGTCCAAAAAGAGATTCACGAACGTGCACTTCGCTTATTAGAAGGGCGCTTTTCGGGAAGGGAGGAAGGGTAATGTACATTTCAAAAATCGAAATCGATCATTTTGGGAAATGGGAACATGAGACCTTTACTTTCCATCCGAACTTGCAAGTCGTGCAAGGATTAAACGAATCTGGAAAGACGACCCTTCGACGCTTTATCGAGCAGATGCTCTTTGATTTTAAACAAAAGAAGAATGGCGTGTATCCTTATCAACCGCTCCATACGAATACGCGTGGCGGACGGATGTGGATTGAAGATGAAGGGCTTGGAGCTCTAATCATCGAGCGTAGCGCCGTGGGGTCGCAGAGGAAACTCGTTCTAAGGAGTGCAGAAACTGGTCAAGAGTTGCCAGAAACGATGTTGGAACGTGTTCTTCATGAGTTGACGATGAATGAGTATCATTCACTCTTTGGATTCAATGAAGAGGAATTGCAAAATAATGCGTTCGAAAGTGAAGAAGAAATCCATCGCTTCTTGTACAGTTTGAGCGTTATGGGGCATAAGGGTGCCTATGAGGAGAGTCAAAAGTTGCTTGCCGAGGCGAATAAGTTGTTTCGTCCACAGGCAAAAAAACTCGAACTCAATGAGCGAATGGACCGACTCGAAGGCTTAACGAATCTATTGGCGCAAACTAAAGGCGAAAATGCTCTTTATGAAGGCTTTGTGAGTACTATCCAAGAGCTTCAAAAGGAAGAAGAGGAATTATCTGTAAAATTACAAGACACAGAATCTAGACTAGATAGCTTAGAGAATAAGCTCACTCATTTTGACGCCTTAGAAGAATTCCGTGCAATGGAGGGACTAGAAGAGTTTCCAAAAGATTACGACCATGTTAAGGCCATGGAAGCGAATAATACTTTACGTTCCTTTGAAAAAGAACTCGAACGAACAAAAATCGAGTTAGAGCAGGCAATAGCGGAAGCAGAAGTACTTGGAGAAGAGGTAGATGATTCGACTCTTGAAGCACTGTACGCGAAGGCTCAAGGTGCTGCAGCGGTGGAAGAACGTGCCTTTGAATTGGAACGTGAGTTGAAGACGCATCCGGGGAATATTGGAGTTCAAGGTGAGGATGCCAAACCATTTACAGATGCTGAATTAGCGGAATTAGATACCCTTCAAGGTGAAAAAGAACATGTAGGGCAATTCCAAACAGGAGTCCTTATTGGGTTAGTTGGAATCATTGCCATTATCGTAGTTGGATTTTTAACGAACAAGGTAGCGCTAGGCGTTGGGATTGCTGCAGCTCTAGGAGTTGGTGGAGGAGTCTTCTTACAAAAAACAGGGAAGTTACAACCTCCAAAAAAAAGTGAAACAGACGAACGTATTCAACAGCTCCTTTCAGGGAAAGAAATTGAAGTCACTCTAGACGAAGCAAGACGATTTATCCAAAGAAATGAAGGGAGAAGCGTCAATGATTTCTTACAAAAGAAGGCGCAGTTCGTTCAATTGGAACAAAGACTTACAGCCTTTAAAGAAGAAAGCAAAGACTTCTGGGCCAAAGAACAAATCACTCCTCCTGCTACTGTGGAGCAACAGCTACGCGTTATCCGTGAGACATGGATGGCTTCGCAAAAACGAGTGGCAAAATTAGAACAACTTCAAGAAAGTATCTTAAAGAAAGAACTCCATTTAGCGCAATTGGAACAAGATACAACAGAAGTGCGTGAAGAATTACAAGTTGCCATTTCACCACTAGGAATCACAACAGTACAAGAATTTAGAACGCAGTTACCAATACTGGACAATCGTGTAGCCTTAGCGCAAAAGAGAGCGTATATCGAAAAGCAAGTAACTATTTTTACGGATGAAGAAAAAGAAAGCTTGCAACGACAAACGCTTGAAGAGGAAATTCAAGACGAGTCCTTCACGAAGGCGCAGCTAGAAAGTAAACGTAAAGAAGTACGTGACCAATTGGCAAGTACGAAAACAAAGGCAGAACTGCTAGAAGAAGATGACAATGCAGAAGCCCTTCAACTGGAAGTAGACTTTGAACGCTTCGAAGTGCAAGAGTCTATCAAGGATTGGGCGACGCAAGTGTATGCAGCCAAATGGATTTTGAAGCAACTGGAAGAAAAAGTTCCAACGAGAGTGCCGTTGATTTTAGACGAGGCGAGTCGTATCTTTAGTCGACTCACGATGGGACAATATACGAAGATTCTCTTAACAGATACGAAGGCGAAGGTGCAGCAGGCGAACGGTCAATGGATGGAAGCTTTCTATCTGTCAAAAGGGGCCTTAGACCAACTGTATGTCGCGATTCGATTTGCCTTTATTTTCCAATTAGCGAAGAAGATGAAAATTCCAGTGTTAATCGATGATGGATTCGTCAATTTTGATAGAGAACGCCTATCGATTATGTTAGAATTAATGGAAGAGCTATCACGCGTAACACAAGTTTTTTACTTTACAACGGAAGTTCCGCTTCAGTTACCTAAAGAGAATGTACTGAAGTTAGGGGAAAGAGAAAGAAGGTAAATCATGACAAAAAAATTATATGAATACAATGTGGACGAGAGTTTCGAAATCTGCCTATTAATTAAATCAGCAGATGTACGTATGGCAAAAAATGGCAATCCGTTTATCGCCTTCACGTTCCAGGATCAATCAGGACAAATGGACGGAAAATATTGGTCTGCCACTTCAGACGATATTGCAAAATACGTACCAGGGAAAGTTGTAGTTGTGAACGGAAAACGCGAAATGTACAATAATTCGCCACAAGTGAAAATTGTCAGCCTTCGACTTACTGACGCTTCAAAAGGAGAGCCAACATCTGCGAGCTATTTCGTAGAACACGCTCCAATGACGAAGGAAGAAATGGAAGAAGAAGTAAACCAAATTATGTTCGATATCACAAATCCATATTTGCGTCGTATCGTCCATAATATCTTGAAGAAATACCAAGAAGCCTTCTTCGAATTTCCTGCTGCGAAACGTCACCACCATGCGTTTGTAGGTGGATTAAGTTTCCATACGGTTTCGATGTTACGCCTTGCAAAAGCCATCGCAACGCAATATACACAAATCAACCGTTCGTTATTATATTCGGGTGTGATTTTACATGATATTGGTAAAACGATGGAATTAACCGGCGCAATCGGCACTGAATACACATTGAAAGGGAACTTACTAGGGCACATTGTAATCATGGATGAAGAGATTACAAAAGCCTGTGAAGAACTCGATATCGATGAAAACCAAGAAGACGTGCTTTTATTAAAACATGTCGTTCTTGCTCACCACGGAAAACTCGAATACGGTTCACCAGTACGTCCGCAATTATTAGAAGCGGAAGTATTACACCATATCGACTTACTAGATGCGACGATTACAATGATGTCGAATGCACTTGATAAGACAGAACCTGGCGCATTCTCAGAGCGCGTATTCGGTTTAGATAACCGCTCGTTTTATAAACCATCATCAAATGAGTAAGAATTAAAGTTTAATAGTAAAAATAAATAGATAAGAAAATATTATTACCAGCAAAACTCCAACCGACATTCATTTAATCGAGGTGTGAAATGAAAACATTGGGTTCAAAAAGATTGTTAAGATTTATTTTACGGTTTGGAATAGTCCTTGTATTATCTGGACTTTTATGGATTTTGTTTAGTTTTACTCGTCCAAAATATAATGATGATGCTTTGTTTTCTTATGAAATCATCAATCAATCAGATCAGAATATTGAAGAATTGATTATTGGTGAATATTCTCAGAACGATATTAACTCTCCAGAAGATCGAGTGTATTTAAAAAATCTAGCAGCTAATTCTAAAACAAAAGGAGCAGTAGACATTTCTAAATCAGAAAGAAGTGTTTCTCCATTCTATTTAGACTATGTATATCAAGGAAAAAGGAAAACATTGCTAAAAACGGTATCTGTTGAAACTAGACCCAAAGGACTTCATATCACTATCACTATTAAGGATGTAGATAACGAGGGTTACATGACGGGAACTAGCGAAATCAATTCATTTATTTTTGAAAAACGAGAATTTACTCCAGAAAGTATAAAAAGAGCTGAGGAAGCAACTACTACACCATAATTAGAAAGAAGTTAGATTGTTTTAAGAGGAATTAGGCTAATTTATAGCTTAGTTCCTTTTTTGTATTGAAGTGGTAGATTTCCTGTGCTACCATAAACACAAATAGCTAGGAGGACTGTCAATGAATCCAATAGGAACAAAACCAATTCAGACAGAACGATTACTGCTCAGACCTTTTCAAGTAGAAGACGCACCAGCGATGTTTAAAAACTGGTCGAGCAATGCAGAAGTGACGAAATATTTGACGTGGCCTCCACATGAATCTGTCGAAACGACAAAGGAGAGTCTTAATCGTTGGGTAGACGGTTACCAAAATCCACTTCAATTTAAGTGGGCAATCGTATTTGACAATGAAGTTGTTGGTAGTATCGATGTTGTGCATTTGGAAGAAAAGCTGGATGCTGTGGAGATTGGTTATGCGCTTAGTCGCAAATGCTGGGGAAAAGGAATTATGACAGAAGCGCTTATTGCAGTAATCGATTATCTCTTAGAAGAAGCGGGCTGTAATAGAGTAGCCGCACGTCACGATGTGAATAATCCAGCCAGCGGAAATGTGATGCTAAAAGCTGGTATGACTTATGAAGGCACGCTGCGACAATATGGCAAAAATAATCAAGGTATCTGTGATATGGCATATTATTCCATCATTAAAGCAGATAGATTGCAGTAAGAGTAAAACAATTAGAATACAACAAGAAGACATCTACAAAAGTAGGCGTCTTTTTTCGTGAGCAGATAATTTTGTGATTATGAATTCGTGAGATATACTCTAACTGTAATTAAAAATATTACATTTAGAAAGGTGATTTTATGACAACAACAGTAAAAAATATCATTATTGGTTTCGGTAAAGCCGGAAAAACATTAGCAGGATACTTAGGAAGTATTGGAGAAGATACGATTTTAATCGAAAAATCAAAAGAAATGTACGGTGGAACATGTATTAATGTCGGCTGTATTCCTTCTAAAAAATTAGCGACAAAAGCACTTCGTAAACAATATTCAAACGAAGATGCTAGCAGCTACTATACAAAGAGCGTTCAAGAAAAGAAAGCATTGATTGCGGCTTTAAATACAGCAAACTACAACAAAGTAGATTCAGTTGAAAAAACACAAATTATCGACGGAACTGCACGCTTTGTAGATGACCATACAGTAGCTGTAGATACTGCAGAAGGAGAAAAACTCTTCAAAGCAGATCGTATTTTCATTAATACAGGAGCAACTCCATTCGTACCACCAGTAGAAGGCTTAACAATTGGTGGAGCGATTCATACAAGCGAAACCATTATGAACTTAGAAGAATATCCAGAAAGCCTCGTCATTATCGGTAGTGGATTTATCGGTTTAGAGTTCGCTGCAACTTACGCTCAATTCGGTACAAAAGTAACAGTAATCGATGTGACTGAAGCATTCCTTCCTCGTGAAGACGAAGATGTGGCACAAGCTGTGAAAGAACAATTAGAAGCTTTAGGCGTTACTTTCAACTTAGGCGTTCAATTAAAAGCCGTTCATCAAGAAGGTGGTAAAGCAGTAGTAGAAGCTACTACAGGAGAAGGTGCACCAGTTGCCTTTACAGCAGATGCGGTCTTAGTTGCGACAGGTCGTCGTGCAAACGTACAAGGTCTTGATTTAGACAAAGCTGGCGTTGAATTAACAGAACGCGGCGCTATTAAAGTCAATGAATTCTTACAAACAAACGTGCCTCATATCTTCGCAATGGGCGATGTAAACGGCGGACCACAATTCACATTCGTATCATTAGATGATTTCCGTATCGTGAAACGTTTCTTAGCAGGGGATACAACATATTCAACTAAACAACGTGCGAAATTCCCAACAGCAACATTTATTAACCCACCTTTAGCAAGCGTTGGTTTAAATGAAAAACAAGCCAAAGAAGCAGGTATCGAAGTCAAAGTGGCGAAACTTCCAGCAATGGCGATTCCAAAAGCTAAAATCTTAGGAAACCAAGTAGGATTCTACAAAGTATTAGTGGACGCTTCAACAAACCAAATCGTTGGTGCAACATTATTCGCAGAAGAAGCACATGAAGTGATTAACATTATCGCAACTGCAATGAACGCGAACTTACCTTACACAGTTCTTCGCGATCAAATCTTCACTCACCCAACAATGGCAGAAGCTTTAAACGACGTATTCGGCTTAATTAAGTAGGGATAATTATGGGAAATGACTTTATCGTAATGATTCACTGCCTAACGTACCTGGCAATTCATCACGACAATCGTTATTCAAGTAAAGACCTCGCGTTTAACGCTTGTAGCAACCCTGCGATTGTTCGAAAATTGATGAGCCAAGCGGTGAAGAAAGGATGGGTGTCAACCACTGCGGGAAAACAAGGTGGCTACCAGTGGCAAGGTAATCCAAAAGAAGTTCGACTCGGAGAAATTTTCTTATTAGTATCCGAGGATGAACGTTTGGAAAAAGCCTTCAAAGAAGCTGCCGACCCAACCTGCCTTGTCAGCACCCGAATGGGAAGCGTTATGGGCAAATTGCAAGAAGAACAAATCCAACAACAAATTAATTTCTATAACAAACGCACAATCCAAGACATGATTGATGGTGTCCAAACTGAATGTCACTAGTAAAGACCGAGCAGCCGCTCGGTCTTTTTAAGTAATCATTATAATGTATACATTATAATGATTTTTTTATTTTCAAAACATAATAACTTAAAAGTATTTAAAAAATAATAACTTTTAAGTTATAATAATAGTACGATAATTTTATGTGAGTGGGGGTGAGAAGTTGAGTGAAACAGCAATTGGAAGTAACTGGAAAGATGTTAGAAATGATTTGTTTACACAAGAAGAAATCGCCGCTACTGATTTAAGAGTTGCTATTATTAGTGAATTAATTCGTGCTAGAAAAGAATTAGGAATTAGCCAAAAACAATTAGAAGAATTAAGTGGGGTGAAACAACCCGTGATCGCTCGAATAGAAACGGGGAAGAGTACCCCGCAACTAGATACTTTATTAAAGATTCTAGGATGCTTAGGGAAAACACTAGCCATCGTGCCATTATCGAAATCTGAAGTGAAGTAGAATGTAGAAACTCAAAATTATCATATATGATAATTTTAAGTTTTTGTTTTCCTCGGAGTGGAGGTGGTTTTCTTGTCGAAGAACCTTGGAGTGTTTGAACCACAAAACACCAAGACTTTACAAAGCTGATTAAAATACCTGCACCTACCAAATGTGCAGGATTTTTTTTCGACATCCATACAAGGTAGAAGAAACAATGC
>CAURMP010000024.1:0-15321 GCA_963526005.1 uncultured Streptococcus sp.
CATCCATGTGTTCAGCTTAATTTAAAAATGTGTCCAGGATTCTGGGTACATATCATTTGGCCTAGGCTTTTTCTTTTGTTAAAAAAGAGAGTTTAAACCACTTGATTTTAAAAGGAACAATTGATACAATGTAAAACGTAATTATTTCGATTTAGAAAGAAGAGAAGAAAATGGCAAAGAAATCTAAAATTGCAAAGTATCAAAAACAGCAAGCGCTCATCGAACGTTACGCTGAAAAACGCTATGCATTAAAGCAAGCTGGAGACATTGAAGGGCTAAGAAAACTTCCTAAAGATTCCAACCCGAACCGCCTCAACCGTCGCGATGAAATCGATGGCCGCCCAAGAGGAGTGATGCGTAAATTTGGAATGTCTCGTATTAAGTTTAGAGAATTAGCGCATCAAGGATTGATTCCAGGCGTTCAAAAAGCAAGCTGGTAGAAAAGGAGGTAAGGTTAATGAAACAAGATTTAGCAACGGCTTATCGTCAAATGAAGAGCCCAAATATCAAAACAAGAAAGAGAGCGTTAAAGCTAATTCACGAAGCTAAACGCGCAAAGAAAAAATAACAGGGGTAACTGGACTCACATTGTGGGTCTTTTTTTCTACGTGAGGCTCTCACCGGTGCAACGTTACAGCTATTATAATTCAATCCGAGAGATTTACCGCAATTATTGTTTGCGTGTCTTTGAACGCATTTTGGATTCATGTTAGAATAGAACAGTAAACTATCCAAGGAGCTAATCAAATGAGTACAAAAACATGTAGTCAAACACGTGCGATTCAAGCGCGTAGAATTTTCCCATTCGATGTGAATATGCATAACACCTTATTCGGAGGGAATTTAACACGAATTATTGATGACTGTGCGTCAATTACCGTATCTCGTCATTGCCGTCGTCTTGCGGTAACGGCATCGGTGGACGCGATGAACTATTTAAAACCACTTCCATTAGGACATTCTGTCTGCGTGGAGACGTATATCTCAGGGACAGGGAAGAAGAGTGTGGAAGTCTTCTGTAAAGTGGTCGGAGAAGATGTCTTGAACGGCGAGCGCTATTTAGCAGCGACAAGCTTCTGGACATTCGTGGCACTTCCTCGCGAAGGCGAAGGTGATTTTACAGTGGATGCCATCGTACCAGAAACAGACGAAGAGAAATTCATCTGCAGCGGCTACGAAGAACGTCGTAAGGCCCGCTTGGAGCAACTTGGACGACAAGAAGCATTGATGGAACATATCACGGTTGTGAAACCTTGGAATTTGGAAGAGAGTGAATCTTAAACAAAAACTAAGAAAGTTGCTAAGGAACTTTTAGCAATCTCTGTTATAATGCATGTAACAACAAAAAAAGGAGTACATCGTGGACACTCAAAAAGCAATAGAACTCAATCGTAAAATCATTCGTATCGTAACGATTATCGGGATTATTTTAACGATTATTTTAGGATGGCTCGTGGCCAAGAATGATTATTTCGCTATAGACGGACCGTTCCGTGAAAGCATTGCCCACTCTGGTTGGGTAGGAATTTTGATTTTTATCCTAATTCAAATTACGCAAGTAGTCTACCCGATTATTCCGGGAGGCTTAACCTGTGTCATCGGGCATATCGTATTCGGGCCTCTTTACGGCTGGATTTATAATTTTGTAGGAATCATGATTGGTTCTTGTATCAACTTCTGGTTGGCTCGTCGCTACGGGGAGACGTTGGCGAAAGCGTTTGTGGATGATGATACGTACAATAAGTACATCGGTTATTTGGATAAAGGAAAACACTTCGAGCGCATTTTCTTTTGGGCGCTGGTTCTTCCTGGATTCCCAGACGATTTCCTATGTATGGTGGCAGGACTCAGTCATATGACCTTTAAGAAATTCGTGGCCATTTGTTTAATCGCAAAACCAGTCACATTATACGTTTATACACTGATTGCAGCGGAAGGAGTAGAAGCCTTCTTCAGATTCATTAATTAAGAAAGCAGTATCGATATGAAAAAAATCATGATTGCACTCGTGCGTGGATATCAAAAGTGGATTTCTCCATTATTCCCGCCTTCGTGTATCTATAGACCAACCTGCTCGAGCTATATGATTCAGGCAGTTGAAAAACATGGCGCGCTAAAAGGCGTATTGATGGGATGCGGACGCATTTGCCGATGCCATCCATTTATAAGAGGTGGCCAAGATCCCGTTCCAGACTATTTCACGTTGAGACGGAACAAGGATTACCGTAAGAAAATTATAGATGCAAGTAAACAAGACACAGCTGACTAGAAATAGTCGGCTGTTTTTGTATTTGTAAAATATTAATAAAAGAGGATTGTATTTAAAAAAAGGAGAGGTATAATTCGAATTGAAAGCAGTTAGTTTGGAAGGGAGAGAAAAAAGATGGCATACAATCTAAAACAATGGTCCGTAGGGAAATTGGCGACAAGCGCAGCTATCATTCTGCTAATGGCAGTCTGTTCATGGCTAGCCATTCGTGTCTTTTTCACGAATGAGAATGCCAATGCGGAATTTAGCTATGAGATTATTAATAACACGGATAAGGAAATTGAGGAAATAATTATTGGAGAGTTTCGGGATTCTGATAGTACTGGAGCAACGGATCGCGTTTCTATCACATTAATCGGAGGGCAGTCACGTACGAAAGGGGCTGTTGCGATTTCTAAGGATACGGATAAGATTGGGAATTTCTATATTCAGGCGGAAAAAGATGGGAAGAGAGTGTTTTTAGCACCAACTTTAGCGTATGACATTGGAAAGAAAGGCCTTCATATTAAGATTACAATTGATGAGATTGACTCGGAGGGCTATTACACTGGTAAAGTGGAAACTAATACATTTGTGTTCTCAGAATTTACAATAGAACCAACGTCGCAAAAAACGTATGAAAAAGAAAAAACAGAATAGTATTGATGACAATCAAAAACCCGTGTGGATGACGTAGAAGACATCCACACGGGTTTAGTAGTTTTATTAGATAAAGTAACCTAAGTAGTAACGAACGAAGAATGCAGCACATACAGCACCGATGAATGGAGCAGTACCAGGTACTAATAATCCATATTGCCAGTCGTTATTCACTTTGTTTTTGATTGGTAATAATTGGTAAGCAAGACGAGGTCCTAAGTCACGAGCTTGGTTCATCGCGAATCCAGTTGTACCTCCAAGACCCATACCGACAGCCCATACGATTAATCCAACCACGATTGGTAATAATTCTTTGTTTACATTTTCAGTTGCTAAGATAGCTGTTAAGAAAATGAAAGTTGCGAATGCTTCGACGAAGTAGTTACGTGGTAAGTTACGTAAGTTAGGGTTTGTTGAGAAGATGTTACGGATTGCGATTCCGTCTACTTCACCTTCAGAAGCTGTGAAGTGGTCTGCGTACATGAACCATACGATTACCGCACCAACAAATGCGCCTAAGAATTCAGCGATAGCAACAGGGATGAATTGTTCTGCAGGCAGTACTCCTAAAACTACTTTAGCAAGCGCCATAGCAGGGTTGATACTTACACCACCGAAGATGAATAAAGTAACAGTGATACCGAATGCCCATGTTGTGATAGCAAATAAGTGACCTGTTCCAGCGTATTTTGTTTTCTTCAAGACGTCATCACAGTGTACGCCGACCCCAAAGATAATCATGAGGGCTGTTCCCATAAATTCTGATAATAATAAATGCATAAATGTTTGATCCATTGGTTGATTCTCCTTAATGTAATTCTTTTGTTAATTGTTGATAGACGGCTTGAATCGATAATCCTGTTTCCTTGGCAATTCTGGCGCAGTCTTCATATTCTAATGTTGATTTTGTAACAGTTCCATATTGGTTTTTCTTTACTTTCACGGCTCCAAGGCTCGTTTGTTTCGTCTCGAAAGTGCGCGTCATGACTTTACGTTGGACGTTTTGATAACGAAAGCCAATGGTTGACGTTTGTTCGAATAAAATGGCTGTAAACCGTTCGAGGTCTCCTTCTTGAATGAGAAGTGTGAGATGGGTTGCTGGACGGTTTTTCTTTGTGTAAACGGGAGTGTAATGCACATCAAGCGCGCCTTCTTCTAATAAAAGGCTCATGATGTATCCAAGCTCTTCACCGCTTTGATCATCGATAGTTGTATCGATTTGAATGATTGCATCGTTATTGGAAGTCACGACTTGATGAGAAAGTGTACTTTTCTCTAAGAGTGTTCCGCGTAACGCATTGAATTTACCAGTGTCACGTTTTCCAAAACCGTAACCCACTTTAGTAGCGGTTAGGTTTGAAGGTTGTGCAAATACTGGGCGGATGGCCTTAAAGAGAGCAAGACCGGTTGGTGTCACAAGCTCTGTATGAATGTCAAAGTCTTGTGAGAATGGAATGCTTGTTCCGAGTCTTAATTGCATTACAGCAGGAACCGGTACAGGCATGACTCCATGTGCAACGGTAATCGTACCGCTACCTTCAGTGACAGCAGTGCTGTATACCGCATCGATGTCGAGTGTTTCCCACAAAATGAAGAAGCTCATAATATCGATGATAGAGTCTGTTGCGCCAACCTCGTGGAAATGAATTTCTTCCACAGGCATTTGGTGTACGTTCGCTTCCGCTTGTGCGATGTCACGGAATACTTCCAAACTTTTTTCTTTTACAAAGTCACTTGTGCCACTTGAAAGAATAATCGTTTCGATTTCTTTCAACCCACGAACTTCTCCGTGATGGTGATGATGACTATGTGTATGTTCATGAGAATGACCGTCGTGAGTATGTTCGTGCTCATGATGATGATCGTGTGAGTGTGAATGTTCATGCGTGTGCTCATGAGAATGCGTGTGTGCATGCGTGTGTTCTTCGTGCGCGTGTGAATGAGCATGTTCATGATGATGATGATATTCGTGCTCGTGTTCGTGGTGGTGGTCATGGTCGTGATGGTGATGATCAAAGTCACCAGCGATGCCATGGTCTTTTTCACCGTGTTCCATATGCACATCGAAGTCTGTTCCCCAAATACTGCTTTTCGCGATGCGGTCTACATGAAGATGATAACCGTCGAGCGAAATCGTCTTAAGGGCTTTTTCAAGATGCTTGCGGTCGGCTCCCAAATCGAGTAGAAGAGCATTTAGCATATCACCGCTCAGCCCAGAAAATGGTTCTAAATATAATGTGCTCATGCGAGTCCTCCTCGAATGTTGTTAATCATGCTAGCAGAGTACGCTGCGCCAAAGCCGTTGTCGATGTTCACGACAGTAACGCCACTCGCGCAAGAAGTCAGCATGCTGAGTAAAGTCGTCACGCCTTGAAGATTCGTTCCGTATCCAATGCTGGTTGGAACGGCGATCACAGGAACGTCTACTAAACCGCCAACGACACTGACAAGAGCACCTTCCATACCGGCGATGACGATCACGACGCTAGCGCCTTGGATGTCTTCGAGACGATTGAAGAGGCGGTGAATCCCCGCAACTCCGACGTCGTAAATCCGTTTGACATGATTTCCGAATGTCTCCGCAGTGACAGCCGCTTCTTCGGCAACAGGAATGTCGCTTGTACCCGCTGTAACGACTGCGATGTAGTGTTCATGTTTGGGTGCGATTGGGTTAAGGACGAAGGTACGCCCGAGTGGTTCATAGACGCCCTCTGGAAAAGCTTGTTTAAGAGCTTTTCCTTTTTCAGCGTTCACGCGTGTTGCAAGAATAGCTGTTTTATGCTCATTCATTGCCGTGATGATGCCAATTAATTGCTCAATGTTTTTTCCTTCACCATAGATGATTTCTGGAAATCCATTGCGCTTTTGGCGAGAAAGATCAATGGCCGCGTAACCAATGTCTTCAATCCCTTTCAGAAGGGTGGACGCTTCTTCAATTGAGAGGCGTCCATCTTTAACTTGTTGTAGGATTTCTTCTTGTTTCATATTATTTATCTTCAACGATAACAGATAATCCATCGCGGATAACTGTTACTTTTGCGTCTGCTCCTTGAAGTTCGAAGGCACGTGCAAGAGCTTCGTCAAATGTTTTCGCTAATTCCATATGCATGTTTGTGATAAGACTTGGTTCAACTAAGTCAGATACAAAAATTACATGGTGGTGCACTAGGATACGCGCTAAGATTTGAGAAGTCCATTGGTCTGGAACTGTTTCAAGTCTTGGAGTGTTAATGGCTTGGTCTAAGAAGTCTTTAGGGTCTTTAACATCTGCTAAGTTACGGTAGAATCCTTCACCACCGTGGCCATCTTGACATCCAGCAACCATGATAATTACGCCGCCTTCTTTGTTTGTTGCTTCAGCAGCAGTCATTCCTTTCACCGCTTGGTAGATGTTTTGGTCTAATGGGAAACCACCATTTGTTGAAACGGCGATGTCGCAAGGGATTTTAGTTACATGAGCTAATTCACGAACGAATTCGCAACCTACTTTATGCGCTTCAACCATGTCTCCAGCAAATGAACCGATGATATGTTTTTCACCATCTAATACAACGTTTACGATGAAGGCTAAGTTTGCAGTACGTGCTGCGTATAACATATCTTCGTGGATTGGGTTGTGGTCTAAGTTACCAGTACGTGATTTGTCTGAATCGATAAAGTCACCACTGTGGTTTGCCATAATTGTTTTATATGAAGCAACCCCAGGAAGAACTGATTTACGTCCGCCAGAGAATCCAGCGAAGAAGTGGCTTTCGATAAATCCTTCAGCGATTAATAAGTCGGCTTCAGCAGCGATACGGTTGATGATGCAGTCACCACCTGAAGGCAATTGACCGATTTTAACCATGTCTTCGTCGTTTGTAGAAATGTGCATTACGATTTCTTCGTTGTCCACGATTTCTTGACCGTATTTGTTAATTAACTCTTCGCGAGTTGAAGGACGGTGGAAACCAGTCGCAACTAAAATACGGATACGAGCGTCTGGGTTTACGCTACGGATACGACGTAAAATGATTGGTGTAATGATATGTGAAGGAACTGGACGTGTATGGTCAGAACTGATTAACACGATATCTTTTTTACCTTTTGCTAATTCTTCTAATGTTTGGCTACCAATTGGGTTATCCATTGATTTTTCCACTGTTTCTTGTTCAGAAAGTGGGTTGTGGTAGTTTTCAGCTTTTGATTCAAGTAATCCAGCAAAGTTTTTGTCAGGAATTACAGCAGTAATAGATTTTTTGTCATAAGGTAGTTTAATTTCGACCATGATAACATCTCCTTAAATTTTTAATACGATTATAAGTATACGTAAAATAAGTCACTTGGAAGTCTCAAAGGTTAGTAACATTTGTTAACGTTATTTTCTGTGATAAGATGATAATAGTGTGTATAGGAATTTGCATTAGAGGAGTGTTCAATTTGAACAACGAAGAATATTTAATCAACTTTTTAGAAAAAGAAAATACCCCTATTATAAAGAAGAAAAAACATATGTACTTGGCTTACCGTGGTTTGGAACAAGCATATACGTATGTGTTAATCGATGGGGTTGTAAAGACAAGTATCATTATGAATGATGGCCGTGAGTTTAATTTAGATTATGTGACACCGGTCGATATTGTTTCATTGGTACGTGATGAGGTGTCGAACTACACATCTGCACCATTTAACGTCCGTATCGAAAGCGACGAAGCAACATTCTACCGTATCCCTCGTATTAAGTTTTGGGAATACGTGAAAAACGACCAACAGTTGCAAGATTATGTGCGTGAATATTACCGTAATAAATTATCTGAAACCATCGAGTCGTTGCAATATATGACGATGAACGGGAAAAAAGGAGCAGTATGTTCTTTCTTATATAAATTAGTGAACCAATTTGGGGTGGAAGCAGAAGGTGGCATCTTGATTGATTTCAACGTTACGAATGAGGATATCGCAGGATTTTGTGGAATCTCTACTCGTAATAGCGTGAACCGCATTATTCATGACCTTAAAGAAGAAGGCGTTGTTAAAATCCACAACCAAAAACTCGTGGTATTAGACAAAGCTTATTTAGAAGAATTTACAGGACGCGAAAGCTTTTAATAAAGAAAGAAGGAATCGAGAATGGATGAAAAAGAAGCACGATTACGCGAATTGCTGAAGGAAGTTGGGAAAATCGTTGTCCCATATTCAGGCGGGATTGATAGTAGCTACCTATTAAAAATCGCCGTGGATACGCTTGGCCGTGATAATGTCATCGCAGCAGTAGTGAACTCTGAGTTATT
Organism: uncultured Streptococcus sp.; assembly: GCA_963526005.1. Classification (GTDB taxonomy): domain Bacteria; phylum Bacillota; class Bacilli; order Lactobacillales; family Aerococcaceae; genus Granulicatella. The sequence goes on from CAURMP010000024.1 coordinate 8,179, forward strand.
CTCAGACCGTGAATTTAGTGAAGCGATTGACCTTGGAACGGAAATGGGCGCGCGTGTGTTAGGGCTTGAAATGGAAGAACTCTCTGATCCACATATCGCCTCAAATACACCAAATAGCTGGTACTATAGTAAGAAAATGCTCTACCAAACAATTAAAAAGAATGTGGAAGGCGAAGGATTTACCGTGCTTTCAGACGGGTTGATTATGGATGACATCAATGATTATCGCCCAGGTGTGAAGGCGCGTAATGAAGAAGGTGTGCGTAGTCTCTTACAAGAAGCGGGATTATATAAATCAGAAATTCGTGAATTAGCCAAACGCGCAGGTGTTACTAACTGGAACAAAACTCCTTCATGCAGCTTAGCGTCTCGTTTCCCATACGGAACACGCATCACTCCTGAAAAAGTAGAAGCAGTCTTCAAGGCAGAAGAGTACTTTACGAAGCGTGGTTTCGAACCAGTACGTGTACGTGTGCATCAAGACTTGGCGCGTATCGAAGTCGGAGCAGACCAAATTGAAAAGCTCGTGAAAAATCATGAAGAAATTAACGCGATGATGCAAGACTTAGGGTTCTTGTTTGTAACGGTCGACCTTCAAGGATATAAATACGGCCGTATGAACGACCAACTCGACGAAAAGACAAAGAAAGCAGCGGTAGAATAATGATTGCAACGCCACAAGAGGTTCTCGATTTCTGGTTTGTGGAATGTGAGCCTGCCGATTGGTTTAAGAAATCAGAGGAATTCGATGCTGAGATTCGCTCGCGCTTTTTAGAAACTTACGAAGCGATTGTTGCAGGGGAAACTGCCGATTGGCGTCGTAGTGCAAAAGGCCGCCTAGCAGAAATTATCGTGCTAGACCAATTTTCTAGAAATATGTTCAGGGATGATGCAAAGGCGTTCGCTGCAGATGCATTCGCAGTGGAACTGGCTAAAGAAGCACTGTCCGATTGGGATGCGTTCACCGTTCAAGAACGTAGCTTTGTCGTGATGCCGTTCATGCATTCGGAGTCATTAGCCGTACATGATTGGGCGGCAAAATGGTTTGACGAACCAGGGCTTGAGCGTCGTAAGAAATACGAACTCCTGCATCGTGAAATTATCGAACGCTTTGGACGATACCCACACAGGAATCGTGTGCTTGGCAGAACTTCAACTCCTGAAGAAGAAGCCTTCTTAAAAGAACATCCAGGGTTTTAACAAAATGATTTCTACGAATCCTCACGGATTTCTTCATAGTAGCTGTAACGTTGTACCGGTTCGAGCCGAAGTCTCTCACCTTTAAAGCCTCAAAGAGGGCGTACGGATTAAAAATCCTACGCCCTCTTATTCGTTTTAATACGTATTCACGTTACTGCTACTATAGAATCCGTGAATTCTCCGAAATCATTTAAACTGAGTCTACTCTCTTTTTAGAAGCCGATTAAGTAAAGGATTGTTGCGACAATTGTGCTTGATAAACCGACGATGGCTTCGTAAGGGATTAATTTCATACGATCTTCAATTGCCATGAAGACAGAACCGCCTGTTGCATGGAAGAATGAACCATGTGGAAGTGAGTCGAGCACGGTTGCCCCTGCGTGAATCATCGCTGCTGCAGATACGGCTGGAACGCCAGCTGCTGTCAATGGACCTGAGAAAGTTTGAGACGCAATCGTTGAACCGGCAGTTGTTGAAGCTGTCGCTGCCCCCATTAAAATACCAGAAAGTGGAGCTAAGACGAAGGCTGGCATGTTCATCGCTTCAAGAAGAGCAATCATATCGACTTGCAATGCGGAAGCTTTGATAATTCCCGCGATGGTACCAGTACCGATTAAAAGAATTGATACGCCGATAACTTTGCTAAGACCAAATTCAGTGAATTCAACTGTGTTTTTCGCATTACCCGTTACAACAATCGTCACTAAACCACCTAGAGGAAGTGCGATTAATGGGTCCACGCTGATTCCAGCAATTGAGCGAAGGGCAAGAAGGGCGATTACAACGATTGGTCCAAGCATGGCTTTTAAGAAAGAGAGAGATACGCCGCTTGTTCCTGCTTCGTCAATACCGTCGAATTCATGTGCACCACCTTTTTTAGCGAGTAATCCAGAAAGGATAATGGCCACGAATAGCGCTACAAAGGCAGGGATTAAGTTTTTCACCATCAATGCTGTAAGGTCGATTCCGAACGCTTCGGATGCTGCAATCGTATTTGGGTTTGGTGAAATGATGTTTCCGGCTTTACCACCACCGATCATCGCAAGTAAAATACCAGCTTTAGAAAGGTTTGCTTTTTTCGCAATGGCAATGGCGATTGGAGCTACTGTGATAACGGCGATATCGATGAAGACCCCAACGGCACAAATAATCATTGTGGCAATCGCAATCGCGGCAATCGCACGTTTTTGGCCGAGTTTCTTTACAATCGTATCGGCAATCGTTTCAGCCGAGCCTGTCTTAATTAATGCTCCGGCTAAGATCCCACTCGTCATGATACGAAGGACAGGAGACATCATGCTTTGAGCCCCGCTGACCATGGCTTTTACCGTTTCGGCAAGACCGCCACCTCCGATAATTCCCCCGATCAGAGCGCCGAAGATTAAACTGTAGGCTGGGTGAACTTTCTTAACAATCAAAATAATAGCAAGTACGAGACCGACTAAGGCCCCTAATGTTGAAAAGGTTGGTGTCATTTTAGTTTCCTCCTATTGAACTGCTTTGATTAAACGAAATACTTGTTCCACGCTGCGAATCATATTTTCGCGCGCATTTTCTTTTTCCATCGCTTCTTGAACGGTGATGACTCTTCGCAAAATTGGGAAGAAGGCATCGATGCCGTTCTCGTTACATACCCCTGCGTCTGGTGTGAGGCATCCTGAAAAGGCGATGACTTTCTTGCCGTGTTTTTTCGCAAGATGAGCAACGCCGATCGGAGCTTTTCCAAGGGCTGTTTGACTATCTAAGCGACCTTCACCAGTGATAACAAAGTCGGCATACTTCATTTCGTCTTCGAGACCTGTTTCTTCAAGGACAATCTTAATGCCGCTCTCAAGAACCGCATTGGTGTATGTTAGAAACGCAAATCCCATTCCTCCGGCTGCACCCGTACCTGGGTAGAGGCGGTCGGCATAGTCAAAGGTTTCTTTCGATAATTCGGCGTAGTGGAGAAGCGCCTCGTCGAGTTCTTTCACCATTTCTGGAGTTGCTCCTTTTTGTGGACCATAAATGGCACTCGAGCCCATTGGACCACAGAGCGGATTTGTTACGTCACACGCCACGCGGAAAGTGCAGTCTTTTAGTTCTGGCAAGATATTTTCAGCCTGGATGCGCGCAATCGATTGAAGACCTGCGCCTCCGTATGCAACAGGAGCACCGTCCTTATCTAGGAAATCATATCCGAGCGCCTGCAGCATCCCGATACCACCATCGTTTGTGGCACTTCCTCCAATTCCTATGATAAAATGACGACAACCATTATCGATGGCGTCCTTAATTAATTCGCCGACACCGAATGTTGTAGTATGCATAGGATTGCGTTTTTCATCAGGAACTAGCGTAATCCCTGCGGCTGCAGACATTTCGATAATCGCTGTTTTTGGACGCGTACCGTCCGCTTTTAAGATTCCGTATTCGGCAGTTACCGGCTCTCCTAATGGTCCAGTGACGCTCACATGAACAAGTTCACCTCCCATTCCGATGGCTAATGCTTCGACCGTTCCTTCACCACCATCTGCGAGTGGGCGAACAACCACATCGGCTTCAGGGTATACGACCCGAACACCTTCCTTGATGGCCTGACCCGCTTCCAGTGAAGACAAGCTACCTTTAAGTGAATCGATAGCAACGACTACTTTCATTTTCATCCCTCCTTATTATTGTAAAATCATTATATCAAGCGCTTACAATTAAAACTGTTGCGAAAAATAGGAAAAACTATGAAGTTGAAAAAAGTAAAACGGAATACTGTCAGTTTCATTCTGTTTGGAAAGAAATTTTAAGGTGATTTTTTCGAATATTACAACGCTGTAATACACAAAAAAATGACGAATCGCATAGGGGTGGGAATGTGCAAAAACGCTCGAACAAAAACCGAATATGAGATTAAAAAATCCTTCCTATTTTGTAATAAAAGATTAATCAGTTTACCATTGTTTTTCCCCTCGATTTTCGGTAACATTAATAAGCAGATTTGAGAGAAATTAGGAGATATACATAATGAAAAGTCCTCGTACATGGGTGAAGAAAATCGTCTGTGCACTCAGCATTTTCGCTGTAGGAGCAACGACGGTGACACCAGCAATTTATGCGCAAGATGACGCAAAAGCAAAAGAGGAAGCAGCTGCGATTCAAGATGTACAAAGCTACATCGCAATCGAGCAAACAAGCGGAAAAATTTTGATGCAAAACAATCAAGATGAAGTTCGCGGGATTGCTTCCATGAGTAAAATGATTTCACAATATTTAATTTTAGAAGCGATTAAAAATGGAGAAGTGACTTGGGAAACACAAATCCCAGTAAGCGACCGTGTTCACCAATTGAGTGCGAACTATAGCTTATCCAACGTACCGCTTTTACCGAGTGAAAAATACACGATTAAAGAATTATTCGACGCGATTTCCATTTATTCAGCCAACGCCGCAACATTAGCGGTGGCCGAATATATCGGAGGATCTGAAGCCAACTGGATTGAACGGATGAAAGCCAAACTCGATGAGTGGGGCATTAAAGACGCAACAATCATCAACGTAACAGGTCTACCGAATAAATACGGTGGCGCTGATAAAAATCCGTCATACGGTGATGAAGATGAAAATAGCATGTCAGCGCGTTCGGTAGCGATTATCGCGAAGAACTTGGTGAATGATTTCCCTGAGATTTTAAAAGTATCATCGATTTCCACACAAACATTCCGACCAAATAGTTCAGGAACAACAAAGATGGATAACTTTAACTACCTGCTTCCAGGGTTGCTCTTCGAATACGAAGGGGTAACAGGGTTGAAGACAGGAACGAGTGATGCCAGCGGGGCGTCGATTACAACGACTGCCACTCGCAACGGCTTCTCGGTGATTGTCGTATCGATGGGGTCTAAAGAACCGCTTAATCGTTTCAAAGTAACAAGACATCTATTAGATGAAGTGTTCAAGAAATATGAAGGCCTTCTTGTCGGCGCGCCTGGAAAATCCGTTCAAAACTTGGCGCCTATCCAATTAGATGGTGGAACGGAAGAAACGCTTGGCGTGGATTACGGGAAAACCTTTATTGCGGCCGTACCAAAAGGAACAGCACTGAGCCAGATCAAGATTTCATTTACACCTTCTGATGACGTAAAGACAGAAGATGGCAAAGTGAAAGCTCCTGTGACGGCAGGGCAAACGGTTGGGACATTGAATTTTGAGATGCCAGGAGAAAACCTTGGCTATGTCGATGGAAAAGACCACGGAACGGTGGAAGCTTTGGCCGCATTCGATGTAGAAAATTCTAATGTCGTGACAGAAGGTATGCGTGGAGCGAAAGGATTTATCAACCAAATGGTTCAAAAAGTTCAAGACTTCTTTGGGGGCATTTGGAGCAAAATCCAAAGTGTCTTCTCACCAGAAAGTTCGAACTAGGAATTTTTGCTAAAAGGCTTGCACTTTTCACTAGAGACGTGTACAATTTTAGACAAATGATACAGTATGAATAGTACCTGCGATCCTTTTGTAGAGAGCTAGTGGTTGGTGAAAACTAGTAAAGAGAGACCAGCGAATCCACATACGGTGCGAGAGCGAAAACATTGATTAAGCTATCCGGAGAAAACCGTTATCCCACAAATGAGCGCAATGGAAACATTGAAACCGGGTGGTACCGCGAAGAAAATTACTCTACTTCGTCCCTTAGACAATTGTCTGGGACGGAGTATTTTTTTATACTGAAAACACAAAATGGAGGGAAAAGTATGCTAGATATCAAACGCATTCGTGAAAATTTTGAAGAAGTGGCTACAGCTCTAGGAAACCGTGGAGTTGACCGCGTAACAGTGGAAGAGTTACGTGACTTAGACGAAGAACGTCGCGCACTCATCACAAAAACAGAACAATTAAAACAATACCGTAATACGGTAACAGAAGAAATCTCTCTTCTAAAACGCAACAAAGAAGATGCAACAGAGAAAATCGCTGAAATGAAACAAGTCGGCGAAGACATCAAAGCAACGGACGCTCATTTAGCCGAAGTGGAAGAAAAAGTAGAATACATCGCATCTCGCTTACCAAACACAGCTGCAGAAGGCGTGCCAGTAGGGGCAGACGAAACAGAAAACGTTGAAATCCGCCGTGAAGGAACTCCACGCGTATTCGACTTCGAACCAAAACCTCACTGGGAAGTGGCAGAAGCCCTAGATATCTTAGACTTCGAACGTGGAGCTAAAGTATCAGGAAGCCGTTTCTTATACTACAAAGGACTTGGCGCTCGCTTAGAACGTGCGATCTACAACTACATGCTTGATTTACACGTTGAAAAACATGGCTACACTGAAATGATCACACCATACATGGTAAACGAACAATCAATGTACGGTACAGGTCAATTCCCTAAATTCAAAGAAGATGTGTTCCAATTAACAGACGAACGCAATTTAACATTAATCCCAACAGCAGAAGTTCCATTAACAAACTACTACGCAAACGAAATCTTAGACGAAGCGCAATTACCAATCTACTTCACAGCGCTTAGCCCATCATTCCGTTCTGAAGCTGGTAGTGCTGGCCGCGACACTCGTGGATTAATCCGTCTTCACCAATTTAACAAAGTAGAAATGGTGAAATTTGCAAAACCAGAAAATTCATTCGATGAATTAGAAAAAATGACAGACAACGCAGAAGATGTATTACGCGGATTAGGTTTACCATTCCGTACAATCGTGTTATGTACTGGCGACATGGGATTCTCAGCTTCTAAGACTTATGACGTTGAAGTGTGGATTCCAGCGCAAGATACTTACCGCGAAATCAGTTCTTGCTCAAACTGTGTGGACTTCCAAGCGCGTCGTGCGAAAATTCGTTTCCGTCGTGAAGACAGCGGCAAGATTGAATTGGTGCACACATTAAATGGGTCAGGATTGGCAGTAGGACGTACAGTCGCAGCTATCCTTGAGAACTATCAGAACGAAGACGGTAGCG
>CAURMP010000025.1:0-15140 GCA_963526005.1 uncultured Streptococcus sp.
GCTAAATGCAACACTTAAGACCACATTTGCTGTCTTTCTACCAACACCTGCTAATTGTACAAGTTCTTCTCTTGTTTGCGGAACTTCTCCATTGAAACGTTCAACCAATTGTTGAGCGCAGAGGCGAATATTTTTCGCCTTATTTTTGTATAGCCCCAATGATTGAATACACTCAATCACTACTTCTTCTTCACTATTCGCCAAGGCATGCGCATTTGGATAAATTGCAAACAATTTTGGAGTGACTTTATTCACACCTTTGTCGGTTGCTTGCGCACTTAAAATAGTTGCAATCAGTAATTGAAAAGGCGTTTTATGATCCAATTCGCAATGAGCATCTGGAAAAAGCTTTTGCATTTCTAAAACTGCTTGTAATGTTTTTGCTTTTGATAACATAACTATCTCTTCACCCAATTCACTAATGGAACCGACTGAGTCCCTGTATCATTTGGTTTTACGTCTACTTGCGCATTCTTCGTGCGATTCTCAGATGCTGCTAATTGTTGAGCAGATGTAATTCCTTTATGTTTCCATGCTAGTAAAATACGGTCAATATATTTTACATTATGCGCTTGATTCAAGATGGCCTCTTTTAAGGCAGCGACGATTAATTCTTGTGGATATTTATCTTTATGAATCCATCCAGAAATCATCTCAATTTCAAATCCACTTAATTGGCGATTGAACTCTTGCTCGATTAAAGCGAGTACATTCACGTCTTTTTGAGACATTTTTTCTACACTAAAAGAGTTTTGTTTAAATAATACTTCCAATTGGCACAGAAGCGGTTTAAAGCTATAGTAATCCACTTTCCTGCCATCATGTACTTCGCGCTGTTTAATCTCTAACACTTGGCGATCCATTAAATGCTGAATAATGCTAAACAATTGTCTCTCGTCTACACCAAATTGCACACAAGTTTCTTTGATATCAAGTACAAATGACTCTTCCGGATGTCGCTGCATTAACCAAGCAATTAATAAGCACTCATCTGCAGTCAATTGCAATTTTCGGTAATTTTGAAGTAATGCATTTGGAACAGACGTGCTGCCACTATAAATCCAATGTTCTTGGAATGTTAATGCCATTTTTTGACCTCCCTCTTTTAAAAAAGAGCCAACGACATAGGTCAGCGGCTCTTTCATATTCTTTTTATTATGGGTAAATACGGTTTAATAAACGTGGGAATGGAATTGCTTCACGAATATGTTTCGTACCGGCTACAAATGTTACCATACGTTCTAAACCAAGACCGAATCCTGAGTGAGGAACTGAACCATATTTACGTAAATCTAGGTAGAATGCATAGTCATCTGGATTTAATCCATTTGATTTAATTCTGTCTAATAATTTATCGTAGTCAGTTTCACGCTCACTACCCCCGATAACTTCTCCGTATCCTTCTGGAGCAAGTAAGTCCGCACATAGTACACGACTTTCATTTCCAGGAACTGGTTTCATGTAGAAAGCTTTAATTTCAGTTGGATAGTTGATTACGAATGTTGGCACTCCAAAGTGATTTGAAATCCAAGTTTCGTGTGGTGAACCGAAGTCATCACCATGTTCTAAGTGTTCGTAGTCAGTATCTTCATCGTTTTCGTGCGCTTGTAATAAGTCAATCGCTTCATCATATGTGATACGTTGGAACGGTTCGCTAATATAATTCTTCAATAATTCAGTATCACGTTCAAGAGTTTCTAACGCATGAGGTGCACGGTCTAGTACTCCTTGGATTAACGCTTTAACGTATGCCTCTTGTAAGTCTAATGACTCGTCATGTGTTAAGTATAAATACTCCGCATCCATCATCCAGAACTCAGTTAAATGACGACGAGTTTTAGATTTTTCTGCACGGAATACTGGCCCAAAGTCGAATACACGACCAAATGCCATTGCTCCAGCTTCTAAATATAATTGACCAGATTGTGTTAAAAATGCTGGTTCACCAAAGTAATCCGTTTCGAATAATTCTGTAGAATCTTCTGCCGCATTTCCTGAAAGAATTGGACTATCGAATTTAATGAATCCATTTTTATCAAAGAATTCATACGATGCGTATATAATCGCATTACGAATTTCCATAATAGCATGTTGTTTTGTTGAACGTAACCATAAGTGACGGTGGTCCATTAAGAAGTCAGTACCATGCTCTTTTGGAGTAATTGGGTATTCATGACTCTCACCGATTAACTCAATGTCTTTTACTAATAACTCATATCCTAATTTAGAACGAGTATCTTCTTGTACAACACCTGTTACGAATACAGAACTTTCTTGAGTTAATCCTTTTGCTAATTCAAAAGTTTCTTCATTTACATCAGCTTTCACTACAATTCCTTGGAAATAAGCTTTTCCATCACGTAATTGTAAGAACGCGATTTTACCGCTTGAACGTTTGTTAGTTACCCAAGCGCCAATGGTAACGGTTTGTCCAACGTAATCTTTTGCTTGATTCATTGTTATAGTTTTCAAAATATCACTCTTCCTTTACTTATATGATTCAATAAATTCCTTAATTCGATTAGCGGCTTCTCTTAATTCCTCTTCGCTATTAGCACAGCTGAGTCTTAGGAAACCGTTGCATCCAAAGTTCTCTCCGGATACTGTTGCAACCCCTGCTTCTTCGAGTAGTTTTAGAGCAAATTCTTCTGAAGAAGCTACGCCTACGATATGCATGGCTACTTTCACATTCGCGAATAAGTAGAACGCTCCTTTAGGCTTCTCACACTTAATTCCTTGAATGTCGTTTAATAATCCATGAAATACGTCGATTCTTCTTTGGAACTCGTCACGCATTTCTTTTTTAGCCGCTTCAACGTCTTCGTCGAAAGCGCGAATGGCCGCATATTGTACAACCGCAGCAGGGTTACTTGTTGTGTGACTTGTTAAGTCATTTAAAGCTCTAATGATTCGTTTTGGACCAAATACATATCCAAGTCTCCATCCAGTCATCGCAACTGATTTTGATAATCCATTAATGACTAATGTGTTATTAAAAATCTCTTGGGATAAACTTGCCATACTGATGGAAGGCGCATCATAGACTAATTCATAATAAATTTCGTCTGATATGATAAATACATTATGTTCTAATGCCCAATTTCCAATCGCTAGTAACTCTTCTTTTGTATACAAGAGCCCTGAAGGATTCGAAGGCGCATTGAGCACCAAGAGTTTTGTCTTATCCGTTACGTATTCATTTAGTAAATCGACTGTTAGTTTAAACGAATTTCTTTCTCTAGTTTCAATATACACCGGAACGCCATCCGCTAATTGAATTTGTTCGGTATAACTCACCCAGTAAGGAATTGGAATTAAAACCTCGTCTCCTGGATCTACTAAAGTCATAAAGACTGAATACAGCGCAAATTTAGCACCCGCAAAAGTCGCAACTTGTTCCTTTTGCAAATCAATTCCATCTTTACGTTTATGAAAATCACAAATCGCCTGTCTTAACTTATCTATTCCCAAAGCTGGTGTATAATGATCGGTTTCGTGTTTTCTTAAAGCATCAATGGCTGCCTCTGTAATCACTTCAGGTGTATTAAAATCAGGTTCACCAATCGATAAACTAATGATCTTTCTTCCCTGAGCTTTTAGTTCTCTAGCTTTTTGTGTCATCGCTAGAGTTCCTGAAGGCAAAATTTTCGATACTCTATCTGAAATTTTTACCATAAATCACCAATTTCTATATATTCTCAATATCTTTAATCCATTTACCATTTTTCGCTGAAATATAGTAATAACCAATACGTTGATTACTCATACGATAATTGACTTCCCATACAGGTTCCCCATTTAAAAGGCCAAGTCTTGCTTCAAGCACTTCAACATCTGGTTTATCTTGTAATGTAATAGAACGAGCTTCTTGCTCATTGACCACTGCTGATTGCTGAAGAATTGTGACATCTCCACCTTCTTCAGGAATGATTGCATAAATGGCATTCCCGTCTTTATCTTCACCCATAACGGTGTAATAAGACGCATCCGTATTGTACAAGTAAAACTTCGTTACTTTTGAAAATTCTACGGTTGGTGCCATCATCGTAAGTGCTTCGTTACGTTTTTTAATCTTTGGATCCACACTTACTAAAAAGATACTTGCAGCAGCTAAAAATAATAGAAATAAAGTGAGTAAAAGAATAAACATTGTTCTGCGTTTCATCAATTTCTCTCCTCTACTCTAATTTTCATAGATAATGGTATTATACGCTATTTAAAGCAAAAATACCACCATACATATAAGACGATGCCCTACATATTTTTATTCTTCCCAACGTTTAAACACTTCTTAAATGGTTTCTCTATAACCGAAGCGTTTTCCGGGAAAACACTTTTTACTTTCATCGCATATTTACTAATCGTTGCCCGAACATCTAACAACCAAATTTCGGCACTCTTTTGATGCGGTCTACTAAAACGTCCTAGCCCTTGATACAGTAGAAGAAGCATCATCTTCATCGCGTAATGGGCAAAATAAGAACGCTCTTGCTCTTTCATCTCTAGTTGAATAATTTGTTGAGCCGTTGACACTGGATTTGGGAATGGCAATTTGGTGATTACGAGTGAATCGATGGATTGGCCGCCACTATCAAATCCTTCCCAGAAGCTATAGACACCCAGTAAAATCGCATCATTTCTTTCTTGGAAACGACGTTGGATTCTTCGACCCATTTGAGGTCCTTTTTGAGCCAAAAGTTCAATTTGATGAGCACGGCAAAAGTCTTCTAACAGACTCTCTACTGCTAAGAGCGCTTCAACAGAATGCATCAAGACAAGCATTCTTCCGCCCTTTCGCTCATAAATTTTTTCGATACAGTCTGCAATTTGTGCATGATACTGTTGACTCGAGGAAGAATTTACGGCCACCAAATCATTAGGGATAAATATTTGATGGTCGGCAGTTGCTACTTTTGTCTCGATCACCGTCAACTTCTCTTTTGCCTCTAACTCATGGAATAACGGTGTAAACGTTGGAATCGTTGCTGAAATTCCAATTATTTGTCTCATCTTCTCTCTAAACTGATGAAAGACCTGAATAACTGGCTTAACTCATAATAATTCTAGAGTATTTTGACCGTACTGTTCTTTTTCTTCGATGACAAAATAATCGTTGGCCTCCATTTGAAATTGAGAAATAGACTCCATTAGTTCTTTTAATAAATAACTACTTTCTTCAAATAAAGTGGTCTTATCCGCATTGGCTTGCAGTAAATTCATTACGCCAGACAGTGCCTTTTGCATGGCATTCACCATTTCACAGTGGATTGACTCCTTCCACTCACTGGATGTAAATACAAAAGAAGATGACAGTTGTTGTCCACTCTTCAACTCTTCAAACCAAGTTTCATATAAATCACAAATTTCTAATAACTTACGATTCATCGTACGAGAGAGATGTTCCTCTTCTTTTGAAAAATGAAACATCACATTTAAGTGATGATCAGACCATAATTGTTGCAACTCAAATAAATGAGAAAAGTTAACGGTAGTCGTGCCATATTGTTCTAAGGCATGCTCAAACTGCTGCACTTCATCAATCAGTACAACAGGTTTTACACGATGAGCAATCAATGAAGCGTACTGAATAAGGAATGCATGATTAGTAACCACAATTGGACTTTGTTGAACTGAAGCTACTGCCTTGTCCCAATACAGACTTCCTTCCTCATTTGCATCTTTTACCGATATTTCTTTCCATAACGTTACTTGATGAAGTGCTTGATTACACTCCGATAAATCACCTGTTTGCGTCTTTGTAATCCACACGAGTAACCCCATTATAGAAAGGCTGTTTCTTGCAATTCTCTCCTCTTGATACTTGTGAATTGCACGCTTGAAGGCTGTTAAATCAATATAGTGTCTTTGCCCTTTTATAGAAATTACAGGTGTCTTAATCTTTAACTCTGTAATAATTGGAGCGACACTATCCTCCATCAGTTGTTGTTGCAATAGTAAGTTCGAAGTGACTATCCAGATTGGTTTTCTCTTACTCGCTTTTTCAAATGCTGCCAGTAAATAAGCGTATGTTTTCCCTGAACCAGGGCTGGCTTCAATAAAATGCAAAGGTTCGTCAGTTTCAATCAACGATTCTATGGTGGTTATCATCTCACGCTGACTTGCCTTATCTTCTAAGAATCCAGAATCTACTAATTTCTGATAAGCTTCAAGTGCATTCGTTTTTCGTTTAGAAGACTTTAGTTCTACCTCTTTTACGGTTAGAGGTGAAATGACGAAACCTTGTTCTAAAGGAAAAGCTTCTCTTTCTTCTTTTCCTTTTTCTTCTAAAATTTCCTCAAAAATCGTACCCGTATCCCCTAGTAATTCTCCAGAGAATTCGGTTAGCTGTTTCAACGTAATCGTCGACAACTCTCGAAACTTAGTCTTCATTTTTAAGAATAGTTCAGCTGTTGCTCGAGCATCACTGCCTGCCGTATGTACTTGAGTATGACGAATCTCTAGCGTCTCTGTTAAATCACTAAGACGATAACTGAGTGCTGTTGGATAACAAATTTGAGCCAGTTGCACCGTATCGATGAGTGGCACTTCCAATTCTAGACCCAGTGCATCTTTTAAAGCAGACATAATAAAAGGTCCGTCAAACCCAACATTATGCGCGACGAGCGTTCGGTCTTCTAACAGATTAAAAATCGTCATTGCAACTTCATCAAAATAAGGAGCCGTTGCCACATCCGCATTTGTGACTCCTGTTAATAATTGGATTTCGAATGGAATACTTTTTTCAGGATTTATATTCAGTGAGACATGCTCAATCACTTCATCGCCATCGATTAATGTACAACCAAATTGGAAAATTCGGTCCCCCGATTCGTATTTTGGTCCTGTCGTTTCCAAATCAATGACCGCATATTTTCTCATTATCCGAACGCTCCTTTCTAAAGAATTCCTACTTAATTAGTTTACTAACTTATTCCTCTTGTTGCAAACAGTAGAAAAGTTTTAAGGCAAAAAAAGAAGCTTGAGCAATGCCCAAGCTGTCTTTTATCATTTTTAAAGTTGATTAAACGGTTTTACCTTTATCAATCACGACTTGTACTTCTTCCGTACCTGTTAAAACAGTATGTTGTTTTACCGTAACATCTTTATCAGCAATCACATACTCTATATGAGCACCTGATTTAATCACGGTATTTGAAAGAATAATACTGTTACGAACAACCGCACCTTCTTCTACGACAACATCACGGAAGATAATACTATTTTCAACCGTACCACGAATCTTCGAACCGTCTCCGAGAATCGAATTCTTCACTACAGCTTTCTTACCATAGCCTGTAGGGACCGTATCTTTAACACGCGTAATCACTTGAGTACCAGAAAGGAATACATCATGAAGATTTTCAAAATCAAGCATATCCATATTTAAGTCATAGTAATCTTTAATCGTATTAACGACCTTCAAGTATCCTTTAATTTGGTATGCAAATACACGTAATGTTTCAAGGTTCTTAGCGATATAGTCACGTAAGATATCTTCCCAACCAAGTGTTAACCCTTTTTTAACAATGCCATTGAATAATTCTTTTGTTAAAATGTAGATTTTCACTTGTGTTGCACATTCATGATCAGATCCGTCGAAGTGATAAAGCGACTCATACACTTTATGATTTTCATCAAAGATAATTTGTGATTCCCCTACTGTTGGTTTGCGGTACGTATACGCAACAGTGATATCAGAACCAGTATCTAAGTGATATTGGAACATTTCTTTGAAATCAATTTTCCCGATAATGTTTGTATCAGCTAAAATTACAAACTCTTCATCTAAATCTTGCGTATACACCATTGTATTGGCTAACGCTTCAATTTTATTTTGCGGGATACGTGTTGATAAGTAGTTTGACATCGGAGTAATAATCTTCAAACCACGGTGTTTACGGTTTAAATCCCAATCTTTCCCTGAAGCGACATGATCCAGTAAAGACTTGTAATTATGATTCGTTAATAATGCAATATTATCGATATCTGCATGTACAAGAGAAGATAGCATAAAGTCCACCATACGATAACGAGAAATTACTGGTAAAGCGGCTGCCGTACGATTTCTGACTAACCCTTGAAGGTCGTCATTTCTATAATTATCTGCAAACAATACACAAAACGCTTTGATCATATTAATTTCCTCCAACTTTCGTATCTTCTTCTACCACTTCGAAATTGCCGATAACGGTAATCATATCTTTACCAAGTTCAATTTCTTCATGGCCTACAGTCACACCGCTTTTTACAACCGTGCCTTCTGCAATAATTGAGTTCACAACTGTTGCGCCCTCTTCAATGACCGCATTCTGCATGATGATACTTCCAAGGACTTTAGAATTTTGAGCAATCGATACTCCAGACGATACAATTGATTCATGGACTTTTCCTAGTACAATTGTTCCATCTGAAATCATTGATTCAGTCACTTCGGCGCTCTCTCCGATATATTGAGGAAGTCTGCCTTCGTGGCGATAGTAAATCTTCCAAGTTTTATCAGAAATATTAAAGTCTTCTTTTCGTTTGATTAAGTCCATGTTTGCTTCCCATAGACTTTCGATAGTACCTACGTCTTTCCAATATCCTGCAAATGGGAAAGCGTAAATACGACGGTCTTCTTCAAGTAACATTGGAATAATGTTTTTACCGAAGTCTTTTTCACTTTCTGGATTTTCTTCATCACGAATTAAATACTCTTTAAGTACTTTCCAGTTAAAGATGTAAATCCCCATCGATGCTTTTGTTGAAACCGGATGTTCAGGTTTTTCTAAGAATTCTACGATGCGTAAATCATCATCCGTATTTAAAATACCGAAACGACTTGCTTCTTCTAGTGGGACATTAATATGAGCAACCGTCAAGTCTGCTTTTTTCTCTTTATGGAATTCAAGCATCTTGTTGTAGTTCATTTTATAAATATGGTCCCCAGATAAGATTAATACGTACTCTGGATCATACTGCTCGATATACTTAATATTTTGATAAATAGCATTGGCAGTCCCTTTATACCATTCCCCTGTTTTTCCAGCTGTATATGGAGGAAGAATTGTTAACCCTCCGTCTACACGGTCTAAGTCCCAAGGGTTCCCATTCCCCATGTAAGAGTTCAACTCAAGAGGCATAAACTGAGTTAACACCCCAACAGTAGAAATCCCTGAATTTGCGCAGTTTGAGAGAGGAAAATCGATGATACGATACTTCCCACCAAAAGGAACAGCTGGTTTCGCCATATCCTTTGTTAGTACTTGCAAGCGAGTTCCTTGTCCGCCTGCGAGTAGCATTGCTACGATTTCTTGCTTTCTTGCCATACGTCCAACCTCCGATTATTGATTGTTAATGATATACAGTGTAGAAAACGGTGGTACATTCACCGCGAGTGTATAATCAAATCCTTTATGTGGTTTCGTAACTGTATGAAGTCCACGATTCACCACTCCAGATCCGTTATACTTCTTAGCGTCAGAGTTGAGAGCAACTTTATAGCTTCCCCATTTTGAAACGCCAATTTCGTAATTTTTAATGTAGTTCCCTGAGAAGTTTGAGATAACAATCACTGAGTCTCCTTTAGAATTCATTCTTGAGAAGACGAAGCAGTTATTCCAAACATCTTCCACCTCATGCCATCTAAATCCTGTCCAGCCTCCGTCAAGCTGCCACAGTTCTGAGTGCTTCTTGTAGAAGGCATTTAAATCTTTCACATAGCGATGAGTCGCGTCATGAATTGGATATTTGAGTAAGAACCAATCTAATTCGCGTTCTTCATTCCACTCAATCATTTGTGGAATTTCATTTCCCATGAAGTTTAATTTCTTGCCAGGGTGAGCCATCATATAGCCCATGAAAGCTCGATAGTTAGAAAACTTATCTTCATAAGAAACAGACGCTTTATCTAGTAACGATTTCTTCCCGTGAACCACTTCATCATGAGAAATCGGTAAAATATAGTTTTCCGAGAAGGCGTACATCATCGAGAACGTAAATTGATTATGGATGCCACCTCTAAACAGAGGATCTTTCTCTAAATAATCTAGAGAGTCATTCATCCAACCCATATTCCATTTGAAGTGGAATCCGAGTCCTCCTTCTTCTACTGGTTTGGTAACCCCAGCGAAAGCAGTAGACTCTTCAGCAATCATCATGACACCTGGATATTCATTACGTACATAATCATTCAGAGATTGAATAAATCGAATCGCTTCTAGGTTTTCAAATCCACCATAAATATTACCAGCGGATTCTTCTTCACTTCTGCAGTAGTTATAGAACAACATTGAACTTACTGCATCCACGCGAAGTCCGTCGATGTGGAATTTTTCAAGCCAAAATACTGCACTTGAATACAAGAATGAAACAACTTCAGTCTTGCCGTAATCAAATGCTCTCGTTCCCCATCCTTTATGTTCTTGGATACGAGGGTCACCGTATTCATAGCAAGGTGTGCCATCAAATTCATATAACCCAAAAGCGTCTTTTGTAAAGTGACCAGGTACCCAGTCTAAGATAATTCCGATACCTGCCCTGTGACATTCATCCACAAAATACATAAAGTCTTCTGGAGTTCCAAATCTTGAAGTCGCTGCAAAGAATCCTGTCACTTGATATCCCCATGACTTATCATACGGATATTCGGTAATTGGCAACAATTCAATATGCGTGTAGTTCATCTCTTTCACATATGGAATGAGTACATCCACTAACTCACGATAAGAATAAGGATCACCATTTTCTTTCTTCTTAAACGAGCCTAGCTCAACTTCATATATGTTTAACGGTAGTTGAAAAGGGACGGTTCTTTGTTTCATCCACTTTTCATCAGACCATTGGAATTCAGGAAAATCATATACTTTAGATGCTGTTTTTGGTCTTGTTTCCGCATGGCGTGCATATGGATCTGCTTTCCATAACCAATCTCCATGATGCGGAACAATCACATATTTATAAGCATCGTACTCTTTTACATTTGGAATTGTGATTTCATAAATCCCATTTTGATTAATACGCTCCATCTTATAATCGGTTGGTCTCCATTCACAGAAATCCCCCGTTACATAGACTTCTTTTGCGTTTGGAGCCCATACGCGGAATGTACATTCGTTGTCACCTAAGAAGCTACCAAGGAAATCATAACTATGGAAATTCCTTCCTTCATGAAATAAATATTCTGCTAGTTGTTGCACTAAGCCATCACTCCTTTACGCATTCGCTCACAAAAATAAAATAAGAGTTTTCATAGTTGGGATAAAAAATTAGAGAAGGTTGATATTGATACATTTCTCTTGTTTAAATTATAACATATTTCTTAAATTTTCACAGTGGTTTTCATGAATTTTCTTAAAAATTTTTGTTTAATTCTCTGTACTTTTCATGAAACCCGTTTTGGTATCACTTTTTACCGCTTTGTATTACAATGAACATAGATTGACAAAAAAAGGGGCCTATTATGATTTTCTATCACTCACTAAAAAATAAGTATCCTTCAGGAGCAGTGACGGATAACCAAACTATTTTTATACAAGTTAAAGTTACGAAAGAGACTCACCTCTCTTCTATCCAATTAGTACTTAAAGAAGATTTAACGCAAACAACAAGCATCTATCATCCAAGTCGTTCTACGATTGAAGCAGATGCGACTTTATTCTCATTTGAAATTTCACCGTTACATTCAGGACTATATTTCTACTACTTTGAAGTTCGTTCTGAAATCGGTACTTACTTCCTTAGCAACCATGAATTCCATGCAGTTCCTGTTCTAAACTATCATGAGATTAATAGCTGGCAATTAACGGTTTATGAAGAACAATTCACGACTCCTGAATGGTTTAAGGGTGGAATTATGTATCAAATCTTCCCAGACCGTTTTAAGAGAAGCGAGAAATATAAAGCGAAAAAAACAGCCAATGAAGAGATTCGTTACCGTCATGATGAGTGGGACGAATTGCCTCAATCAAGTATCACACATGAAAATTACAAAGCCCAGGATTTCTATCTTGGGAATTTAAAGGGAATCGAAGAAGAACTCGAACACTTCAAAGTCTTAAATGTAAACTGTATTTATTTAAATCCAATTATGGAAAGTCCAGATAACCACCGCTACTCCACTGCGGATTATTTCAATGTGGATCCATATTTAGGAACGAATGAAGACTTTAAAAAACTATGTGCGAAATTCAGAAAAAATGGAATCGAAATTATTCTAGACGGTGTATTTAGTCACACTGGTGATGACAGTATTTATTTCAACAAACAAGGTCATTACGATAGCGTAGGTGCCTATAACTCAACAGAGTCGCCATACTACCCATGGTTTAGCTTTATGGAGTTTCCAGATACGTACCACTCTTGGTGGGGCTTTACAAACCTTCCAACGGTGAATAAATTGGAACCTTCCTATATGAAATTTATCAACGATCCAAAAACCGGTGTCTTACCCTTCTGGCAACATCTTGGGATTGGTGGCTGGCGTTTAGACGTTGCGGATGAATTTCCTGACGAGTTCTTAGACGCATTACGAGTAACTGTTAAACAAACAGACCCAAATGCCCTCATTATTGGTGAAGTTTGGGAAGATGCGACTACGAAATTTGCTTATGACCATCGCCGCCGTTATTTCTTAGGAAAACAACTGGACAGCGTGATGAACTATCCTTGGAAAGATGCGATTATCAATTTTGTTCAAACAAAGAACTCACATGCTTTACGCTATGCCATTGAAGAAATCATTGATCATTATCCAAAACCTGCTCTAGACGTTCTAATGAACTTACTAGATAGTCACGATACGGAACGTATTATTACAAAAATTGGCTTTGGTGATACGGAAGCTGTTCCACTTCATGACCGCCCAACACTTGAATTAACTGGAACTGAACTTGAAGATGCGATTCAAAAACTAAAAATCGCAAGTTTCATTCAATTTACTCTACCAGGTGTTCCTTCGATTTATTACGGAGATGAAATTGGGATGCAAGGATTCCGCGATCCGTATAACCGTAAGACATTCAGCAAGAAAAAAATCAACGAAGAAATCTTTGAGCATTATAAGGCATTAACAGCTTTTAGAACAGAAAACAAAGAAGACTTCAAGGGAGATTTCAATGTCATTTACGAGAACAATGGATGCCTTGTGTACCAACGTGGCTCTCTCCTATGTGCCGTGAATATGAATGAACATACGGAATACATTGAAGGTCTTCATGGAAAACAAATTTTTGCAAGTCACCAAATAAGAAACCATCCAAACGGACTTCTTGTTCCTGCATTTGGCTTTGCAGCATATGAAATTTAATCCACAAAAAAAGATTCTCACTGTGAGGAGTGCCCCACTTGTGAGAATCTCTTTTTTATTATTTTAACCTTGAACAGGTTTGATGTGCCAAATGTCTTTTGCATATTCTTTAACTGAACGGTCAGCTGAGAAGATACCTGCATTTGCAATATTTGCAAGGCTCATCTTCATCCATTTAGATGAATCATTAAAGTCTTTTTCAATGCGTTCTTGCGCTTCAACATAGCTATCAAAGTCAGCCAAACACATATAGTGATCTTGAGTTAATAAGTAATCCACGATGAAGTTGAAGTTCATACCACCAACTGTCATTGTGCGGATGAAATCAAGAACAGTCTTAATCTTAGGTGAATTATTGTAGTATTCCCAAGGTTTGTAGCCCTTAGCATATAACGCTTCTACTTCTTCTGTTTCTAAGCCGAAGATAACAATATTGTCTTCTCCAACAGCTTCGTAGATTTCAACGTTTGCTCCGTCCATTGTACCAAGCGTCACGGCACCATTTAACATCAGTTTCATGTTACCAGTACCACTCGCCTCTTTACCCGCTTGAGAAATTTGTTCACTCACATCAGCAGCTGGCAAGATGATTTCTGCTAGAGTCACTTTATAGTCCGGAATGAATACCACTTTAATGTACTCACGTACTAATTCGTCACTTTCAATCATTTGAGAAATTGAGTGAATGAATTTAATAATGTTTTTCGCCATTTGGTAGCCTGAAGAAGCCTTCGCAGCGAAAATGAATGTACGTGGAGTTGGACGTAATCCATTGTATTTAATTTCATGATAAAGATATACAATGTGTAACGCATTTAATAATTGGCGTTTGTATTCATGTAATCTCTTCACTTGTACGTCAAAGATGGAATGAGGATTTACTGAAATCGCAAGCGTTTCTTTAATGTAAGTCGCTAATTGCTCTTTCTTCGTTAATTTAATGGCTTGTAAATCTTTCAGTACTTTCTCATCATCTTTATAAGCATTCAATTTTGAAATGCCAGAGAGGTCTTTAATGAAGTCATCTCCGATTAAATTTTCTAAGTAAGTAGCAAGTTCTGGATTTGCTTGACCTAACCAACGGCGGTGCGCAATCCCGTTTGTTACGTTACCGAATTTTCCTGGATATAAGTCGTTGAATGCTTTGAAAGTATCACGAACAAGAATATCACTATGCAGTTTTGATACACCATTTACATAATGACTACCCACGATAGAAAGATTTGCCATTTTAATCATGTCGTCATAAATAATCGCTGTATCACGTAATGTATATTGTTTGCCTTGTTCCATGACCCATAAGCAGAAACGTCTATTAATTTCTTCAATGATTGAGTAAATACGTGGAAGAATTGGTTGGAATAAGGAAACTGGCCATTTTTCCAATGCTTCTGCCATGATGGTGTGGTTTGTATATGCAAATGTCTTAGTCGTGATTTCCCACGCTTTATCCCATCCATAGCCATACTCATCCACTAATAAACGCATTAATTCAGCAACGCCCATTGCAGGGTGCGTATCATTAATATGAAGCGCTACATGTTCAGAGAAGTTTTCTAATGTACCAAATTCACGGTAATGGTTTTTCACTAATTGTTGTAATGAAGCACTAATGAAGAAGTATTGTTGTTTAATACGTAACTCCTTACCTTCATTTGTAACATCAGCTGGATATAATAATTTAGAAATAGAAGACGCAATTGCTTCTGCTTCTGATGATTTAGAATATTCACCGCGTTCAAATAGTTTCATATTGAAACCAGTTTTTGCTTTCGCTTCCCATAAACGGAGTGTGTTTACTGCTGAAGCATCATAACCAGAGATTAATAAATCATATGGTTCTGCTTGGATTGAA
>CAURMP010000026.1:0-15057 GCA_963526005.1 uncultured Streptococcus sp.
GACTCAGTTGTTGTCGTACTTGTTGTAGGAGCTTCTGTCGTCGTTGTTGACGTTGGTGCTTCCGTTGTAGTCGTACTTGTCGTTGGAGCTTCTGTCGTTGTCGTAGTAGTTGTTGTCGTAGTAGTTGTTGTCGTTGTCTCTGCTTTATTGACAATTTCCTTACGAGCTACTTTACTTGCATCAAAATCTGCTGCATTTACGACTACATCATTTTCTAACAGTTGGAATCCTGAAGGAGCTTTTGTTTCACGAATAATGTATTCATCGCGTAATAAGTTGGATACTTTTGCAGTACCATCTGCTCCTGTAACTAATTTACCAACAGATTTACCAGTTGCTTTACGGATAACGTCAAATTCAGCGTTTGCTAAAGCTGAACCATCGTCCCCTTTTTTATCGATCACAATTTCAAATGTGTAACCATCCGCTGAACCACTAGCTGTTTGATATACATATGGTGATTCTTTTGCATCAATACGTGTTTTGTTTGCATCTAAGCTTGCGTAGTTCACGAATGTTTCCCCTGAAGCTGGCGCATAAGGAACACGCACTTGATACTCAATTAAGTAGCCCTCTGATTGAGCAACTTCGCCTAATTTTACTGTAAAGCTCTTGTTATCTGCTGCAAAAGTCACTTCTTTATCAGTCACAAGCTGTCTATTCTTCAAGGCAAGTTTTCCGTCATTTCCTTCGGCCCAGACACCTTTATACACTTTCACACTTGTTGGGACATATTCCATACCGTCTGTTTGCAATTGGTCTGTTACGATAGCATCTGAAAATGCTTGTTTTGACGCATTCACACGTAATTCATACGTACGAGTAATACTGCCGTCTTCTGCTTTTTTTGTTCCCCAGCTCACTTTGTCAAACTCTTTATTTAAGTCTCCAGGAACAAATACATAATTAAATTCACCGACTGTTTTTGTTTGTTTGTCGATTGTTAATTTTACTGGAATTTTTGTGTTTTCATGTTGTTCTGCAATATCTACACGTACTGCAAATTTTAAATTACCTGTAATGTCTGAACGTTTTTCAACGAAATCTGTATACGTTAATGTAATGGTTTTTGTATCACGATTAATGACCGCATCTGCAATCACATCACCTGCATCATTTGTAATTTTAAATGTTTGATTTTCAATAAATTTCAAGTTGTCTGGCAACTTAATTACCGTCGTATCGCCCTTAGCGGCTGTTGATGGAACTCCAAAATTCATTTCCACGCTAATATCTGTATATTGATCTGCTGGAGATTTTGCTGGTGTCACTACTTGTTTTGTCACATTAAGCGCCACTTCTTTCGCCGATACTGCTGGACTCTTTAATCCTCCCAAAATAAGGAATACAGTTAAAAGTCCTAAAAATAAATATAATACTTTCTTCATGTTTTTCCCTCCATTTTTTTGAAAACACTATTTGTAGTATACACATGTTTCCTCTTGCGTGCAACAAAATAACGTTTTCTATCTGTTTGCAAAAAATATTTTGATTTTTTATGAAAAAAGACTCCTAGGAAAACCCTAGGAGCCGAAATTCAAATTCATTTATTTAGCTTTGTTTGCTTTAGAAAGTGTCACGTTTAATAATAACGCTCCGATGACACCACAGAAAATCCAGATGGCAATGAATACTAATGGATTTGATACCCCGTTAACAAACGCTGCGAATAATCCACCGTGAGGAACACGGCTAACAAGGCCAAATGCCATTGACAAGGCACCAGCTACACCTGAAGCAAATGCTAATGGTGGGATGACTTGTAATGGACGAGCTGCTGCGAAAGGAATCGCTCCTTCTGTAATGAAGGCTGCCCCCATTACGTAGTTCACGTACGCACTGTTAGGTTCTGCTTCTGTAAATAAGTTTTTATTGATAGTTGCTGCAATTGCGATTGCAAGTGGTGGTACCATACCGCCGACCATTACAGCCGCCATTACGTCTGAACCAGCTGCTCCAGCACTTGTGACTAAGGCTGTCCCTGTTACATAAGCCGCCTTATTAATTGGACCACCCATATCAATCGACATCATTGCACCGACTAAGAATCCTAATACGATTCCAAGTTCACGAGGAACATTTGCCAAGAAGTTGATTAAACCGTTCATAACAGCTCCCATTGGTCCGTTAATCACGAATAACATTAAAAGACCCATGATTAATACACCAAACACTGGGAATAGGAAGATTGGTTTTAATCCTTCTAATGGTTTTGGTAACCATGAGAATGCCCATTTAAGGAATGCGATAATTCCGCCTGCTAAGAAACCGGCTACTAATGCGCCAAGGAATCCTGAAGAAACATACCCTTCAGCGAATACTCCACCTGTTGCAAAGTCCGTTAATACCGCAGGGTTTGCAAACACCCCACCCATGAAACCAACAACTAAACCTGGACGATCCGCCATTGATTGACCGATGAAACCAGCTAACATTGGAAGCATCATCGCGAAGGCTAATTTACCCATACGGAAAATCGCTTCAGCAATTGGGTTATAACTTGGATCTTTCACATCAAAGGAAGTAATTCCCCAGAAGAATGAAACTGCGATTAAAATCCCACCAGCTACAACGAATGGTAGCATGTGTGATACCCCGTTCATTAAGTGTTTGTAGAATTGACGCCCTAATGATTCGCCCTCTACACTTTCGTCTGTTGCACCTGCATCTTCACCAGCATGGTAAATTGGAGCGTCTGCTTTCGCAGCACGTGCTACTAATTCGTCTGCTTTATTAATTCCATCTGCTACTTTTGTGATGATGACTGGCTTACCGTCAAAACGAGCCATTTCAACTTGTTTGTCTGCTGCAACGATAATCGCTGTTGCACGAGAGATATCTTCTTTTGTTAAACGGTTGCCGATTCCTGATTGTCCGTTCGTTTCAACTTTAATCTTGTAACCAGCCGCTTTACCTGCTTGTTTTAATTTTTCTTCAGCCATGAAAGTATGCGCGATTCCTGTTGGACAGGCTGTTACCGCTAATACATACACGTCTTCGTTTGAAGGAGTTGCTTCCTCTGTTACTTCTTCAACTGCTTCTTCTTGAGGTTCTTCGAATTTCTTGAAGACTTCAACGACTTCATCCGCACTTCCTGCTTGAAGAAGAGCTGCTTTTGCTTCAGGGTTCATTAATACTGAAGATAGTTTTGCTAAGGCTTGCAAATGCTCGCCTCCGCCACCTGCAGGAGCTGCAATCATGAAGATGAGTTTTGCAGGTTGTCCGTCGAAGGATTCCCACTCGATTCCTTGTTCGCTACGTCCGAAAACAATCGCAGCTTCTGTGATGGATTCGTGTTGTGCGTGAGGAATGGCAATTTCGTCACCGACACCTGTTGTTGATTGAGCTTCACGAGCTTCAAGTGCAGCAACGTAAGCATCCACATCGCTCACTTTACCAAGGCTAGCAAAGTTCCCTGCTAAGTGTGCTAACGTTTCTGATTTTGTTGTTGTTTTAAGCGATAAGTCCATCGCTTCTTTAATAAATAAATCTGATAATTTCATCTTCTACTCCTTTACGCTTACAGTTTTGTAACCACTACTTGTGGTAATAACTCTTCGATAAATGATTTTTCAGCAATTCCAACAGAGAAGGCTGTTGCACTTCCTGTAGCGGCTCCTTGTTTCAAGCTCGCTGCGTAATCTTTGGTTTCAATAAATTTCGCCATAAAGCCTGAAAGCATTGAGTCTCCTGCTCCAACTGAGTTGACTAATTTTCCTTTTGGAACATTCGATGTATAGACTTCACCGGTTTCACTAAGGAGCATTGCGCCGTCACCCCCACGAGAAATCAATACATTTCGTGCCCCCATATCTTGGAGTTTTTTCGCATAATCTACAATCTGTTCTTCTGTCTCGATTGTCACTCCGAAAATCTCCCCTAACTCATGATGGTTTGGTTTGATAATGAATGGGTGATACGGAAGACATTTCGTTAATAAATCTTTTGTTGTGTCTAATACTAATTTAACGCCTTTATCATCGCACAATTTTGCAATCGTTGTGTATGCAGAGTGATCCATCCCATTACCGGCATTTCCGGCTAAAAATACCACATCGCCGTCTTGTAAATTTTCTTCAAAGTACTCTACTAAACGAGCAAAATCATCTGCTTTCACCACTGGGCCATTGGCGTTGATTTCTGTCTCTTCGGTACTCTTTAATTTCAAATTAATACGCGTAACTCCGTCGATTTCGATGAAGTTCGTTTGAATTCCTTCTGCTTGCAACGCTTCTTTAATGAAGTTCCCTGAGAAACCTGCCAAGAAACCTGTTGCTGTATTGTCGAAGCCTAATCGTTTCAAGATGACAGACATATTAATGCCTTTTCCACCTGCCACGTAGTTTTCTTCTACAGAACGGTTTAATGTGCCAAGTTCGCAGTTTGGAACTTTAACAACAAGGTCAATCGCTGGGTTAAACGTAATCGTATAAATCATGATATCTCTCCTTTATTATGCGTCCATTTCAACAAGACGAATGCTTCCTGCCATACGGTAACGTAAGTCGGCTTGCTCCTTCGTCGTGTTTGTGACCATGGTTACCTGATGAAAATCAGCAACCTTACAGAGACTCACTTTAGCAAATTTGCTCGAATCGGCCAAAACATACGCTTGATTACTCTTATTAATCGCAATTTTTTTAATCGTTGCTTCCTCTTCGTCTGGAGTCGTATAGCCATAGCTTAAATCGACCCCGTTCATTCCAAGGAAAGCTTTTTTGAAGAAATACTCGCGTAATTGGTTTTGCGCAAGAGGTCCCACCACCGCGCTCGTTTCTGTCTTAACTTGTCCACCAAGGAGCACCGTTTTAATGCCATAGTCCGCTAATAAGTGTGCTTGTTGCACGCCGTTTGTAATGACAGTGACATCCTTTCCTTCTAAATGCGGAATCATACGAAGCGTTGTCGTCCCCGCATCCATGTAAATCGTTTCGCCTTTTGTCACAAGAGACGCAGCGTAACGCCCGATGCATTCTTTCTCCCGTCGATTTGAACGTTCCTTTTCTTTTATAGTTGGTTCATACTCTTTTGAATAGACGCGTTTAGCTCCACCGTGTACACGAATCAGCGTTCCTTCCTCTTCTAATAAAGAAAGGTCACGACGAACTGTCGATTCAGAAGCACCCAGCGCTGCCATTAAGTCTTTCAGGTGTACTGTATCTTCCTTTTCTAATAAGTCCAAAATGATTCTTCTACGTTTTTCAGTAAGCATAAAGCTCCTCCTACAATCTACAAATATTCGTTGGAAATCCGGCCTTTAAACGGTCAAAAACTTCCATATGTATATAATATAATTTATACAGATAATTACATTCCTTATATAATATAAAATTATATAGCAACCGGTGCAAGTAATTTACGTGCTTTATGAAAGAAGAAATTACACTATTTGAGATATTTTCTGAATAGTTCCGGCAGTATTCTTTCTATACTATTTTTTATATATTCGAACTCTCTTTATTAAGGCATAAAAAAGACGCCAGAGATTCCTCTGACGCCCTTATTGTTCGCTACCGTTGTAATTATTTTTCTTCCGTTTTTTCGTGTGGCAAGATTAAGTTTAAGACGATTCCAGCAATCGCACAAAGCGCTGTCCCTGATAAAGTGACAGGCCCTACTTCAAGCACTGCTGCACCAAGTCCAAGTACTAACATTGAGCTTGCGATAATGAGGTTTCGCACCTGTCTGAAGTCCACTTGTTTTTCGATTAATACTTTCAACCCATTTGAAGCAATAACCCCGTATAAGAGAATCGCCATTCCTCCAAGCACTGCATTTGGAATCGTACGAATCAGTGCCGTGAATTTACCAAAGAAACTGAATCCAATCGCAATCAGTGCGGCATTACGAATGACCGATACCGATGCGATACGTGTCAACCCTACAACCCCTGTGTTTTCACCGTAAGTTGTATTGGCAGGTCCTCCTAGGAAGGCAGATACGGCTGTTGCGACCCCGTCCCCGATGAGTGTGCGGTGTAAGCCCGGGTCCTTCAAGAATTGACGTCCGCAGATTTCACTTAATACGGTGTGGTCCCCGATATGTTCAGCAATCGTTACAACAGCTACTGGCAGAAGCGCCCATGTTTCAGGCCCGAAGTATAAGTGATATTGATGGAATAATCCGTTTGTATTGAATGGTAAATATAATTCTGGCAACGCAATCCATTGGGCATCGATGACTTTTGTAAAATCTACTAGTCCAAAGAAGATGGCTACGATATATCCACCGATAATCCCGAATAGGAATGGGATGATTTTCAAGAAGCCTTTTGCTTTTGTATTAATGAATGCTGTGATGAGGAATGTTACGACTGCAACGAACATTGCCTTCCAGTCACCATCTTTTACAAATCCAGCATTCGTTACCGCACTATTGGCAAGACCTAGACCGATGACGATAATCATTGGTCCGATAACGATTGGAGGTAAGAGTCGGTTAATCCAATTCGTTCCTAACAATTTAACAAAAATAGCCACAACCACATAGAGTAGTCCGACTAACACAACCCCTGTTTGCGCAGCGTCTGGTTTTCCTTCCATTTGTGCCATCGCGAATTGCATCGCCGTAATAAAAGCAAAAGAGGATCCCAAGTAAACAGGCACTTTAAACTGCGTCGCAACCATATAGATTAGCGTTCCTAATCCTGACGCAAATAAAGCAACCGATACTGGCATCCCCAATATTAACGGCACTAAAACAGTGGCACCAAACATCGCAAACACGTGCTGTAAACTTAGTAGCAGCCCAGGCACGAGCTCCGGTTTTTGATCCACATCTAACAACAGATCGACTTTTGAAGTTTGTAACTCCATTTTACCCTCTTTTCCGGGCGTTTTTGTGCACACAAAAAGCCCTATGTTTTTTAAGCGTAGGGCTAGTCTAATAAACTTGATCTTAGCCTTTCTCACCTCTCTGGATGAGTTTAAAAGCCCTTACTAGCAGATAGTGTATCACACCTAAATTGGATTTGCTATACTTTTTTCTGTTTTTTTTAAACAAAAGTATTGTTCCCATTATCAATCCCAGTTACAATGGTAACAAGCAACCCTTAAAGTTGCCCAGTCTAACTTTATGGAGGGATCATTTATGGTCAAATCAGTAGAAACTATCACAGAATTAATCGGGAACACTCCCCTTGTGAAACTACGTCGTTTAGTTTCAGACGATTCTGCAGATGTATATGTAAAAGTCGAGTCGTTTAACGCCGGAGGATCTGTAAAAGATCGTATCGCTTTAAACATCATCGAAACAGCTGAGAAAGATGGTAGCCTAAAACCTGGCGACACAATCATCGAAGCAACAAGTGGAAATACAGGTGTAGGGCTTTCACTAGTCGGCGCTGCAAAAGGATATAAGGTCATTACAATTATGCCTGAATCCATGTCTATCGAACGTCGTCAATTAATGAAAGCATACGGTACAGAAGTATTATTAACACCTGCTGCGGATGGATTCGGCGCTGCCGTTGCGAAAGCTGAAGAACTCGCTGCACAACCTGGCTACTTCTGGGCACGTCAATTCGACAACGAAGCAAACCCAGCAATCCACTATCAAACAACTGGGCAAGAAATTATTAAAGCCTTCGACGGAAAAACTCCAGATGCTTACATCAGTGGGATCGGTACTGGTGGTACAATCACAGGTGTTGGCCGTGCGTTAAAAGAAGTGAACAAAGACGTAGAAATCATCGGTGTTGAACCTGAAGAAGCACCATTCATTTCTAAAGGTCAAAAAGGAAAACACCGCATCCAAGGAATCTCTGCTGGTTTTGAGCCAAGCATTATCGACCGCGAAGTCATCGACGGTTTTGAACTTGTTTCAAGTGACGATGCGATTGAAACAGCAAAAAACTTAGCCGCTAAAGAAGGTATCCTTGCTGGTATTTCTTCTGGAGCTGCTGTCACTGCCGCTCTACGTGTGGCAAAACGCTTAGGAAAAGGCAAATCTGTTGTAGTTCTCCTACCTGATACAGGAGAACGCTACCTTTCAACAGGCATTTTCGGTGAAGCGTAATTCATTGTAAAAAATAATAAAAGAAGAGTCTCAGATACAAATTTCAATCTTTTGAATTCAGTATTTGAGGTTCTTTTTTTGTGCAAAAAATTCAGCTAAAAGGCGTTTTGAATCCAGATGTATCATGCGTGATACGTATCATGCATGATACACTTTACTCTTTTTGTATCAATTTTGATACGTATCATTTTTGATACAACTCAACTTTTCGATGTAACATTTTTGTTACGTAACATAATTGTTACACTCAAGGTAAGACAAAAAGCCACCTCGGAAAATTCCGAGGTGGCTTCACTTTTAAATTCGATTAAGCTTCTTGTGCTTCAGCTTCTTTTTTGTTTCCGAATTTCTTAGCAATATACGCTGTTAAAATTGGAGTTAAAATAGCTGTTACGATTACTGAAGCTGTAATTTGAGTCGTTGCTGTTGCTTCGATTCCTTTGAATGAGGCATCCACTGCTGAAAGTGCAGCTGGTGTAGCGATAGCGCTGGCTGCTGTACTTGAGATGGCAGCACCGGCAACCCCGTTACCCCCTGTTAAGCGGTCTGCGGCGATTGATGCAATACCACCGACAGCTGTAGTGATCACCCCTAGTAAAATACCAGGTAGACCACCTTCAAGAATTTGGCCAAAGCTCATGTTAGCCCCTAAACAGAAACCAACAACGATAATGATGGCTGTAATCCCGTTTGAAAGAACTTTCTTCATGTATGGGAAAGCATTTCCTAACGCAATCCCTAACACAAGTGGTAATACAGTTCCGACTAAGTTCCAAATCGAGATGTTTGCAAGACCGGCACTACTTAATACGGCCATTGTTACCATTGGTCCAACGCTAAGTGTTGTAATCCCAACGGCACCAGCATCGATTTCATCCCCGTATACATCTACAATACCCGCATACATTGCGTTATTGGCTACTGAAATGGCACCGATAACGGCAACGGCGCTAAGTCCGAGGAAGTTGTCATTGAATACTTTCGCAACCAATAACCCTAAGACTACAGATACCGCGATTTTCGCTAAAATAATCGCTGCCCCACGTCCAACGGCTTTTGGTGTGTTTTT
This sequence comes from uncultured Streptococcus sp., assembly GCA_963526005.1. GTDB lineage: Bacteria > Bacillota > Bacilli > Lactobacillales > Aerococcaceae > Granulicatella. Next base: position 9,086 of record CAURMP010000026.1, read on the forward strand.
AAGAGAAATGGTACCCCCGATAATGAAGAGGAATGCCCCAACAAGTGGTCCAGCACCTTTCACGATTGGAGTGGTAAATCCACCAATTTGTAATATTTGAGGGAAAAATGTATTAATCACACATCCAATAAACATTGGAATAATGATTGTATCCCCAGGAATTTTAATCTTTTTCATACTGTTCACAATCCTTCTCTGATTTGGAATAAGACTCTAGCTAAAATCAGCCATCTAATGTGATACCGCCATCGCAGTCACCGATTTCCCCTGTAACGAAGCTTGCAAGGTCGCTTGCGAAGAAGAGAATCATTTGAGCGATTTCAGTAGGTTCTGCACGACGTCCAAGAGGGATCATGCTGATAACTTTTTGGCTCTTTTCTTTATCTTCTGATAAAACTGTTGTCATATCTGTACGAGTGAATGAAGGACATACAGCGTTACATGCGATATTGTATTTACCGCCTTCTTTAGCAACGGCTTTTGTTAAACCATTTAAACCAGCTTTAGAAGAAGCGTAAGCAGCAGTACCTAAAAGTCCACCACCAAGTTTAGCAGCAACTGAAGATACGTTTACGATACGTCCACCTTTGTTTTCGATAAAGTGTGGGAAAATTGTGCTAATTGTTGAGAAGCATCCTGAAAGGTTGATGCGGATTGTTCTTTCCCATTCTTCGTATGTTAATTGATCGAAAGGTTTCGCACTAATAACCCCAGCGCAGTTCACTAAGATGTCTACTTTGCGTTCTGCTAAAATTTCGTTCATGCTTTTTACGATAGATTCATGATTTCCTAAATCCATGTATTTAAAGCTTGTGTGTTCTGGTCCGAACTCTTCAACTGTTTTGTTTGCTGCAGCTTCATTAATATCTGCAATGACTACAAAACCGCCGCCGTTAACGATACCGCGAACGATTTCTTTACCAATACCATTTGCCCCACCAGTGACAATGGCAACTTTACCTGTGAAATCCATTAGATCACGTCCTTTGATTTGATATGTTCATTGTATCACTAAACAATGAAGTTTCGCCTTGTTTTGTGGTTAACATTTGTTAACTTTTTAACGTATTATTGATGAACTATATGTTCCGCTACACTCCGAAAAACCGCAGTACCAAAAGGTTCCTGTAAAGAAAAACAGCCTACAAACAAATTGTAGACTGTTTTGTGTACCATAAAAATTTTTATTTTTTTAAAATTGAATATAAACATTATATGAGCAAACTTCTCTTAAGTAATGAACTAAATCAATAATATTGTCCTGTAAATCACCCAGAGGGACTTCTTCTTGTTTCTTACGACCTTCATAGAAGAATGTAAAATTGAACTTTCCACCCCATTTTGATTTTTGACGAAAAACGGACGCGCTGACTGCTTCTTCTAAGTCCACTACCCTAAACTCAGTTCCATAAGAAACTAAAATTCCGTCTTTGACAAGTACGCCAAGTTTTTCATCCAAATACTCCGCATCATCCAATAGGCGTTTCATATCATATTGGTAGTCAGGGAAAAGCTCATCAAAACGAGCGTAATGTTTTTTGATGCGACGAACGCGAATGATTTGCCAAGCGAATACAATGACAAAGAACACAATCGCTACAAGGAACATCACGATATCGACAAACCTTGCCGCACTATCCGTAATGGTTAAAAAATGCTTTAGGTCCAATTTATCGAGAGTCGCCTGCACCGAAAGTGGGCTAAGTTTGAATTTCTGTTCAAAGGCTTCCTTCATTTCCGGTGTAATATTCGTTTGAACGCTGGATCTCCCACGTTTCTCCTTCTCATTAACTACACGTATATTCAAGTAGAAGTCTGACGAGGCGAGTGCGTTCGTTTTCTCAGAAAGCGCCTCTTTAAATTCTAGAATTTGTTTAATTTCAGAAGCAGCTGTTCTTAAGAACGACACTCCATGATTGTGTTTCACTAAATAATATGTTTCATCATCTATCTCTAGCGGGCTTGGGTCAATATCTAATACTTTAATCGAAGTGGACGATGCATCAGTTTCCATTTCATAAATGACTCCCTGCTCGTATAATTCACGCCCGCTCATAAAACCATACGACGCTAAAAATCCTATCACCACCACTGTTAATCCTAACAGGACGGTAAGAATCCATATCCCCCATGTTCTTCTAAAAATCCCTTTATGCAAAACTATTCCACCTTCAATTTCTATTTCTTATCCTAGGAGTCTAAAATCTACTTTCAATCCTAAATTGTATTCTTCGTTTAAATATTCCACAAGATCTTTGAGACGTAATAATTGTCTTCTAAAGAGAATCGAATCGTATTTCTTATTTGCATATTCAAAACGCAAATGAACCCTCATGCCGCCTTTTCTTCTGTTCTCAAACACGAGATATGCCTTGCTGACTTCTGATAAGTCGACGACTGTAAAGTTAATGTCGTAGCTCACTAGAATCCCTTCCATCACAAGAATCTTGAGTTTTGGATCAACGTATTCTGCATCATCCAGCAACTGCTTCATATTGTTCGCATACTCAGGGAAGTATGCATCAAATCGAGCATACTGCGCCTTCAAGCGACGTGTTTGATAGATTTGGAACCCGATAAGCCCAAGAACGATGGCAAGCATGACAAACGTGAATGCCGAATCTCCCCATTGATCTTCAGAAGTAGTCAACTTCAAGATTCTGGATTCATCGATTTTCGTCTTGGCATTTTCTGAATATAGCGAGCTCTCTTTATATTTCTTGTAAAAGGCTTCTTTCATCTCCGGTGTTACATTCACCTTGACGTTAGAGCCTTTCCCTTTTTTTGCTCTGGCGTTACACGCACACTCAAATAAAGATTATCGCCTGCAAGTGCATTTTCACCGTTTCCAGCAGCCTTCTTAGCTTCTAAGACATTGCTCAATTCATCTGATTTTGCCTCGAAAACCGCAACGCCTCGTTCGTGTTTCACCAAATAATAGTTGTGCCCATTTAACACCAGCGGTTCTGGGTCGATGTCCATTACTTTAATCGCTACTGACGAACCTTTATCTGTTACGTAGTAAACCTCATTGGCTTTGTATAAGTCTTCTGCGCTCTGAAACGATTTGAACCCAGCACGTGCAATAATCACCATCACTACAGCCATTATCGCTACTACAACCCATATCGGACCTGTTCTTCTTCCATACCCTTTATGCATTTTGAACCCTACTTTCTATTGAATTTTTTGACTCATCTCAATTAAACCGCATACCCATTACCATTGAAACGGCAGCGATATTTTGGTTCCTTCTTTTTCATTCAAATAATTCACCAATTGGCGAACATTTTCTGGACGATTCTTCAATTGAATGGTTACATTCTTATTCCCTCCAAAAGCAAAATCAATGGCATAGGTGACACTGCTTTTTGCCTTTTGACGACGAACTTCAACATTTCGTACTTCCCGCAGCTTAATCACTCTAAAATCCTTATTATAGCAAACGAACTTGTGATCCTTCACCAGAACTTTTAGCTTAGGATCATTAAAATCCGCATCCATTAGTAAAGCCTTCATATTTTGAGTGTATCGTGGAAACTCTTTATCAAATGCCTCGTATTCTTCATTCAATGTACGCACTCGTCTATACGCACTGTAGAAGGAGACTAACGCTAATAGAAATACAAAGAGTGTAACCCCCGTCTCCAACAATCGATTTATAAATGATGTCAAAGTTAAATAATGAAGGAAGTCCAGCGGTATAGAGTCCCCGACCGGTAAGAGAGTTCCCTTCTTATATTGGGTCGCAAAGGCTTCCAGCAATACTGCCGGTATATGAACGGTAGTACTTCCTCTACGCCCTTTTGTCACTGCTGGCGTTACACGAACATTTAAATAAATATTGGATTCTTTTAAAGGCTCCCATCCCTCTGGATTCTCTTTCTTCAAGTCGAGTAATTGTTGAATGTCTTTGGCAGACGCTTGAAGCGGCGTAACCCCATTTTCATGCTTCACTAAGTAATATTCTTTTCCATCGTAAGCGAGGGCCTCTGAGTCTATATCCAACACACGAATCGCAACGGAAGTTCCCGCATCATTCAAATGATAAATATCTCCTGCCTTATAGAGCGACTCTCCTCCTATGTATCCTTTCACGGTTCCAGAAAAAAAGAAAATCCCTAACAGAACCCAAATGAGAGAGGACCCCCAGAGAAAGATTGTTCTTCGCACATACCCTTTATGCACCTTTATTTCCTACTTTCTATTGACATTTTTCCAATCGTCCTTAATTTTAACTGGGACGAAGTAATTCACCTTTCGAACGAGACGATATCCGTCTTCTAGAGTCTTTCCATACGTATTTGGAATAAAGGAACGTCTTTTTTTCTTAAACATGAACTTAATTCCATAATACACACGGCGACCTGTACTCGTACGGTATAGATGAATTTCTTTTAATTCTTTTAGCGGAATCACTGTAAAATGACTTCCGTAAAAGATGAGCACTTCTTTTACGATCATCGCTTCGAATTTTTCATCGACATAGTCTGCTTTATCCTTAAAGTCTTTTCGTTCCCACTCGTTATTTGGGAAGAGCGCATCTAATTTCTTAAATGCGAAATAATATTTCACCGATAATCCGATGACTTGCCCTAGCATCAGGAGAACGATTGCGACCATCGTTAGTTGGAATAAGAGGATTGGATGTGTCCAAACATCGACATCTCGGTAAAAATTAAATTGTTCAAATGTTTTAAAATCAAGCATTAGAGTAATTGCTAAGAGAGCGATACTCCCTGCAAATAACAATAAATAACCTTTCATTCGAGCAAAAATTCGTTTAACCATCTATACACCCCATCTGTACTATGTATGTATTATACTAAGTTTTTCTTTATTTGTATAGCTTTAACGGCTGAAAATAGAAAAAGAGTGAGAAGAAATGGAAGCACCTCTTCTCACTCTCTTAAACCTTAACGATTATGCGTCTGCCTCTTCGCGTTTAGCATTAATTTCATCAATTAAGCCTTGTAATTCTGCTTCATCGAAATGATATTTCTCACCGCAGAAATGACACACAACTTCTGCGCCATGGTCTTCGTCAATCAAGTGTTGTAAGTCATCTACCCCAATCGACATCAAGCCTGCACTGAAACGTTCACGCGTACAGCCACAATGGAATTTCACAGGCATTTCTTCTAACTCACGAATGTTTTCTTCTCCGAGTAATCGATTTAAAATATCACGTGGTGATTCTTGTTGGTCAATTAATTTTGAAACCATTGGAATCTCGCTAATACGACGTTCGATTTCTGAAATCGTCGCCTCGCTCGCACCTGGCAATAATTGAATCATGAACCCACCTGCTGCACGAACCGTTTCATCTGGATTCACAAGAACTGATACCCCAACAGCTCCGTTGATTTGTTCTGAGACTGCTAAGTAATACGTGAAGTCCATTCCGAGTTCTCCGTCCACGATTGGCACTTGACCAGAGAATGGTTCTCTCATATTTAAGTCTTTGATGACGGTAATCGTTCCGTTTGTACCAACGACACCACGGACATCTAATTTTCCTTTGTCGTTTAACTCAAGGCTCACATGAGGGTTTGTGATATACCCACGCATTTCCCCACGACCATTCGCATCGGCCATGATTTTTCCACCAGGGCCATCCCCGTTCACTTGAACCGTGATGCGTTCGTCGCCTTTTAAGCTACTTGCTAATAATTGTGTTCCGATGATTGTACGACCAAGTGCTGCTGTTGCAGAACTCCAAGTGTCGTGTCTGCGTTGCGCCTCTGCAATTGCGTCTGTGGCAACCATGGCAACGGCTTTGACCTCATCATTGAACGCTAATACTTTTAATAATGAATCTGCCATTTGTCTCTCCTTTTTTAAAGGAAAAGAGCTGTGACAACAGCCTCAGCTCTCCTACCCTTTGTGTTATTCGTTTTCCGTTGGTCCTTCAAGATCGCTAGGAGCAGCCGTCACATCTGCAACTTCCACTTCTTCGTCCTCTTCTGGAA
>CAURMP010000027.1:0-14020 GCA_963526005.1 uncultured Streptococcus sp.
AAACTTTTCTACCTTTACGGCGTCTGCTTGCTAATACTCTACGGCCATTTTTTGTGCTCATACGTTTACGGAATCCGTGAACTTTTTGACGTTTGCGTTTGCTTGGTTGATATGTTCTTTTCATTCGTGTGCACCTCCTACTGTAAATGAAATATCTAGTCTCCCTAGACAGTCTAGTACATTATAAATATAAAATGTTTAATTGTCAATATAAACTATCTAATCACTAAATTACTGAAGTATCATAACATAATCAGCCTAAAAATTTCTACAAATAACTGTCTATTTTGTTCTATTTTTTTAGTTATTCACATCGATGGTGGATAGTTTTTTTGCATAAAAGACGATTTCCACAGACTTATAAACAATTTATCCACAAAATAACATCCTGTTTACAAAAATTATACACAATGGTGGATAACTCTATTAAATTCCTTTTATATCAACTTTTTTATTGTTTATAACTGCTATTTTTATGTGCATATCTCTGTGAATATCCACTTTTTTCTTCGACTTATCCACCGTTTTGTGGATAAAGTTATCAAAAATAATCTTTTTTTTGTGATTTTATCAATCCGATTGTGGAAAACTTTTTGGAAAGATGGTACACTGTTAAATGGATTAGAATCTTGAAAACGATAGAAGGAGGTGCATTTATGAATTCCATCCAAGAATTTTGGAAACTATTATTAGAACACTTTGAAAAAACAAATTCCGAATTTACCTTTAATCACTGGATTAAACCAGCTGAACCGATTCGAATTGAACAAAATATTCTCTATATTAAAGTGCCTTCTAAGACATTTGCGAGATATTGGCAAGATAACCTCATTAGAGACATTATGGAAATAGGATATGATTACTTTAGACAATCGTTTGAACCACGTTTTATCGATTCAGAAGATGAAGGTCCAGTAAATACTCCATTCCACAAAGGAGTCGAAGAAATTCAACCAAATATTCCTGAAACTCCTACAATGGTTGCCATCGAGGAAGACTCGCATTTGAATCCTAAATATACATTTGAAACTTTCATTATTGGGAAAGGAAATCAAATGGCCACGGCTGCCGCGCATTACGTTGCGGATAATCCTGGTAATACTTACAACCCTCTTTTCTTCTATGGAGGTGTAGGTCTTGGAAAAACTCATTTAATGCAAGCCATTGGGAATAAATATAAGAAGAGCCATCCAAACGCACGTGTCAAATACGTGACGAGTGAAGAGTTTATGAATGAAATGATCGCTTCGATTGGATCAAAAACACCGCAAGAATTCCGCAATCGTTACCGTAATGTGGATATCTTATTGGTCGATGATATTCAATTCTTAGCGAAAAAAGAAGCAACTCAAGAAGAGTTCTTCCATACATTTAATGCGCTTTTCAATAACCAAAAACAAATCGTATTAACGAGTGACCGTCAACCAACGGAAATTAAAGAATTACAAGAACGTCTCGTATCTCGTTTCGTATCTGGTTTATCCGTAGATATTACGCCACCAGACTTAGAAACGCGTATTGCGATCTTACAAAATAAAGCCACTTCTCTTGGCTTTAATATTCCAATTGAAGTGTTGAGTTATGTCGCAGGTCATATTCAATCAAACGTCCGTGAATTAGAAGGAGCTCTTATGCGTCTTCAAGCGTACTCAGTTATGGTCGGACAAGATATTTCAACAGACTTGGCTGCAGAAGCGTTGCAATCGTTCCTTCCTGGAGGCGACGAGAAGCTTCTTACAGTTCATGATATCCAAAGCGCCGTTGCGAAATACTACAATATTACAGTAGAAGATATTAAAGGAAAGAAAAGAACGAAGACGATGGTTCAACCGCGTCAAATTGCGATGTATCTTTCTCGTGAATTAACACGTGTTTCTCTTCAAAAGATTGGTGCTGATTTTGGTCGTGACCACTCAACGGTTATTCACGCCTATGAAAAAATTAGCCAAGAAGCTAAAGATGATCCAGAAACGATTCGCGTGATTAATGAAATCAAGCATTCGCTCGGTTATTAAGCTGTGGATAAGTCAAAAAAAAACGGTGGAGTTTTCCACAATGGTTATCCACAACTAAAAATGGTCTCTGTTATAAGGAAAATAGACTTTTCCACAATATACACAGGCCCTACTACTATTACTATTTTATTAATAAATAAATTAAATATAAAAGCACACCCTAAAGGAGGCAGTTATGAAATTTTCAGTAAACAGACAAGGGTTCTTAAAGAATCTTGTAGATGTGCAACGTGCAATTCCATCAAAAACAACAATTCCGATTTTGACAGGGATTAAATTAGTTGCAAGTGAAGAAGGATTAACATTAACAGGTAGTGATTCCGAAGTTTCTATCGAAGTATTCTTACCAATCGAAGACGAAGAATTACAATTAACAGTCCAAGAACCAGGTAGCATCGTTCTTCCTGCTCGTTTCTTTGGAGAAATCGTTAAAAAATTACCTTTAAATGTATTCACACTTGAAACCAATGATCAATTACAAGCAACGATTACAGCAGGTAATGCATCATTTACATTAAATGGATTATCAGCAGTAGATTATCCACAATTACCAGAAATCGAAAAAAATCATGTCATCACTATTCCTGTTCCATTATTTAGACAAGTGATTGTACAAACTGCCGTTGCCGTTTCAACTGCAGAATCTCGTCCAATCTTAACAGGGATTCATATGGTGATTAAAGACAACCAATTAAAAGCAGTCGCAACGGACTCGCACCGTTTAAGCCAACGTATCATTCCATTACAAATGCCAGCTGGCAGTGATGCATTGACTTTTGAAATGACATTACCTGGTAAAACATTATTAGAATTATCTCGTATCATCGACGGATTAGAAACAATCGATTTTGCGATTACAGATAATCAAATCTTGTTCCAAACAGAAACATTATCATTCTACTCTCGTTTATTAGAAGGAATGTATCCTGATACAGACCGTTTAATTAACGACGGAGCGAACACTTCGATTACAGTCGTTGCTAGCGAACTTGTAGCAGCTGTAGAACGTGCTTCATTAATGTCACATACGGATAAAAACAATATCGCGACATTAACACTTTCACCAGAACGTATTCTATTAACAGGTAAATCTCCTGAAGTGGGTACGGTTGAAGAAGAAATCGCTGTGGAAAACTTCGAAGGAGCTCCACTTGAAATTTCATTCAACCCAGACTACTTAAAAGAAGCGTTGAAATTATTCGGTTCTTCAGAAGCGGTGATCAACTTCTTAGAAGCAAACCGTCCATTCACATTGAAACTAAAAGAAGACCACTCTGGTATTCCACATAGCTTCATTCAATTAGTGACACCTGTTCGTACATTCAACGGGTAATCATAGATTATAAAATTATCACTCGAGCTTTCGTTTTGAAGGCTCGAGTTTTTTTATTTCCAACTGTATTTTTGCATTTTCCCGAAATTCACTTATAAGTGAATTTTGGGCAGCACGATTTTGGGGTGATTTTTGGCCCAAAACTTTCAATTTTTGAAAAAATCCTAGTAAATTTTGTTTTTCGTTTTTTTAGGCTTTTTTGTTGATTTTGACTAAAAATTGAAATAACCCCCTAAATTTTGCAATTTCTTTGCGAAAAGCGTGTAAAAATTGTATAATATTGTAGAGTTATTCTACTTAAAAATATGTGAGCATACATGAGTTTAATGGAGTTCTCACCAATATCCATTAGAAAAGAGGAAGTTCATGACAACTATCGTATCGATCTCTGATGAGTACATTACATTAGGGCAATTTTTAAAACATATTGACGTCATTACAACGGGCGGACAAGCAAAATGGTACTTGCAAGAATATACAGTTTTTGTAGATGGAGAGTTAGAAAATCGACGTGGTAGAAAATTATATCCGAATACACGTGTCGAAATACCTGATGAAGGTATTTTTATTGTGAAAGAAATGAAATCGGATGAAAATGATTTGAACAAACATGACGCATGAAGCTGACTAATTTACAATTACAAAACTTTCGTAATTATGAATCTGTCCAACTAGAGTTTACAGACGGTGTGCATGTTTTTATTGGTGAAAATGCACAAGGGAAAACCAACCTGATGGAGTCGATTTATGCCTTGGCGATGACAAAGAGCCACCGCACGACAAACGACAAAGAACTGATTGGATGGAATAAAGAGTTTGCGACGATTAAAGGGACTGTTGAGAAAACAGCGACAAAGACAAATTTAGAATTGCAATTTTCTAAAAAAGGAAAAATCGCGAAAGTGAATTATTTGGAGCAAAAACGACTTAGTTCTTACCTTGGAAACTTGAATGTCATCCTCTTTGCCCCAGAGAACCTCACACTTGTCAAAGGGTCTCCGCAAAATAGACGTAAATTCGTGGATATGGAACTTGGACAAATGAGTTCCCTCTACCTCTATGATTTAGTGGAATATAATCGCGTCTTAAAACAGCGTAATACGTATTTGAAGCAGCTAGCGATTAAGAAAAAGCAGCCGGACGAATACTTAGAGGTTTTAAGCGAGATGTTAAGCGAGTTAGCTAGTAAAATCGTCTTTCATCGTCTCGATTTTATGAAGCAATTGGAGGCTTTAGCCATTCCGATTCATGACCAGTTATCGCTTGGTCGTGAGAAATTCTCGGTTTCGTATCAAGCAACGATTCCGCTGGAGGATGGTTTAACCCCTTCGCAAATGAAAGAAATCTATATCAATCAATTCAAGAAGAATCAAACTCGTGAGGCGGATCAAGCCACAACGCTGATTGGACCGCACCGTGACGATTTGATTTTTTATTTAAACGAGATTACGGTTCAAAATTACTGTTCTCAAGGACAGCAACGTTCGACCGTTCTGAGTTTGAAGCTTGCGGAAATCGAATTGATGAAATTATCGACAGGTGAGTATCCTCTTCTATTATTAGATGACGTACTTTCCGAACTCGATGATGACAGACAAACTCATCTGATTAAGGCGATTGAAAATAAGGTACAAACCTTTATTACCACAACGAGCCTAGATGGGATTAAGCAACAATTTATTAATGAACCAGTCGTAATACCGATTGAAAAAGGAACTATTTTAAAAACGGAGAGTGAGAATTAGCATATGACAGAAGAAAACAAAGCTGAATTAGCTGCGCAATATGATGCCAGTCAGATTCAAGTATTAGAAGGACTCGAAGCTGTTCGTAAACGTCCTGGGATGTATATTGGTTCAACAAGTAGTGGCGGGTTGCACCACCTTGTTTGGGAAATCGTGGATAACTCAATCGACGAAGCGTTGGCTGGGTTTGCGACACATATCGAAATCGACATCACTAAAGAAAACCATATTCGCGTAACTGATGATGGTCGTGGGATTCCGGTCGATATTCAAGAAAAAACAGGTCGTCCTGCCGTAGAAACTGTATTTACAGTGCTTCACGCCGGTGGTAAATTCGGCGGCGGAGGCTATAAAGTTTCTGGGGGTCTTCACGGAGTTGGGGCTTCTGTTGTTAATGCTCTTTCAACAGACTTAACCGTTCAAGTATTTAAAGATGGCAACATTTATGAGCAATCTTATAAACGTGGTGCCGTTTTAGATGACTTAAAAATCATTGGTAAAACAGATAAACATGGTACAAGCGTATACTTTGTACCAGACCCTGAAATTTTCCAAGAAACAACAGTCTTTGAATTTGATAAATTAGCAAACCGTGTGCGTGAATTAGCGTTCTTGAACAAAGGATTAAAATTAACGATTACGGATTACCGACCAGAAGAGCCAGTGAAAAAATCTTTCTGCTACGAAGGCGGGATTAAGAGCTATGTTGAACACTTAAATAAATCAAAACAAGTGTTATTCGAAGAGCCAATTTATGTGGAAGGAGAACAAGATGGCATTCAAGTAGAAGTAGCCATGCAATACACTTCTGGATACCATACAAACCTTCTCAGTTTTACGAATAATATCCACACTTATGAAGGTGGGACTCACGAATCAGGGATGAAGACGGCCCTCACACGTGTGATTAATGATTATGCACGTCGTCAAAAATTGATGAAAGAAAACGAAGAAAAACTAAGCGGTGAAGATGTCCGTGAAGGGTTAACTGCCGTTATTTCTATCAAACACCCTGATCCACAGTTCGAAGGACAAACAAAAACGAAATTAGGAAACTCTGAAGCTCGTACGATTACAGACCGTCTGTTTTCAACACACTTCGATAAATTTTTAATGGAAAACCCTCAAGTCGCACGTAAGATTGTTGAAAAAGGGATTTTAGCGTCGAAAGCACGTCTTGCTGCAAAACGTGCGCGTGAAGTGACTCGTAAGAAATCTGGTTTAGAAATTTCAAACTTACCAGGTAAATTAGCAGACTGCTCAAGCAATGACCCAACGATTTCTGAACTATTCATCGTCGAAGGGGACTCTGCGGGTGGTTCAGCAAAACAAGGACGTTCACGTCATTTCCAAGCGATTTTACCAATCCGTGGGAAAATCTTGAACGTTGAAAAAGCAACACTCGATAAAATTTTAGCCAACGAAGAAATTCGTTCGCTCTTTACAGCGATGGGAACTGGTTTTGGTGGAGATTTTGATTTATCGAAAGCTCGTTACCAAAAATTAGTTATCATGACCGATGCCGATGTCGATGGAAGTCACATCCGTACATTGCTCATTACTCTTTTCTATCGTTATATGCGCCCTGCAGTGGAAGCTGGATATATTTACATCGCGCAACCACCTCTTTACAAATTGAAACAAGGGAAAAATGAATACTACATTCAAAATGATGAAGAGTTAGAAGCGAAACTAAAAGAATTACCAGCACATCCAAAACCACAATTATCACGATACAAAGGTCTTGGGGAAATGGATGCGGAACAATTATGGGAAACAACCATGAACCCTGAAAACCGTTCAATGTTACAAGTATCTGTGGAAGATGCTGCAGAAGCGGATCAAATTTTAGATATCTTGATGGGCGACCGTGTAGAACCACGTCGTGAATTCATTGAAAGCAATGCGAAATACATCAATATGGAAGATTTAGATATCTAATCCAGTAATCGAATTTGAAGAGAAGAATAGAAAAGGAGACGAATTATGTCTGAAGAAGTGAAACACTTTGAAGAAACTTTTGAATCAACTGATTTAGTGCATACCATGCGTAAATCATTTCTAGAGTATTCGATGAGTGTTATTGTATCGCGTGCCCTACCAGATGTACGCGATGGATTAAAACCAGTACACCGTCGTATTTTATATGGAATGAGTGAACTTGGAGTGACACCGGACAAACCGCATAAAAAATCTGCGCGTATTGTCGGGGACGTAATGGGTAAATATCACCCACACGGTGACTCTGCAATTTACGATGCCATGGTTCGTATGGCACAAGATTTCTCATACCGTTACCCATTAATCGATGGACACGGTAACTTTGGTTCTGTCGATGGAGACGGCGCCGCTGCGATGCGTTATACAGAGGCTCGTATGAGTAAAATTGCTCTTGAAATGCTTCGCGATATTAACAAAGATACGATTAATTTCCGTGATAACTACGATTCAACAGAACGTGAACCGGAAGTATTACCAGCACGCATTCCAAACTTATTAGTAAACGGTGCAACAGGGATTGCCGTAGGGATGGCGACAAATATTCCACCACATAACTTGGCGGAAGTCATCTCTGCTCTTCACTTATTAATGAAGAACCCTGATGTCACAACTACTGAATTGATGGAAGCTCTCCCTGGACCTGACTTCCCAACTGGAGGACTTGTCTTAGGTAAATCTGGAATTCGTCGTGCGTACGAAACAGGACGTGGATCAATTACGGTTCGTGGACGCGTACAAATCGAAGAATTGAAAAACGGAAAAGAACGCATCATCATCACTGAATTACCATATATGGTAAATAAAGCGCGTTTAGTAGAACGTATCGCACAATTACACCACGAAAAGAAAATCGAAGGAATTACTTACTTAAACGATGAATCTGACCGTGTCGGTATGCGTGTCGTGATTGAAGTGCGTCGTGATGTTTCAGCATCCGTTGTATTAAATAATTTATACAAATTAACACCATTACAATCAAACTTCGGATTCAACATGCTTGCGATTGTAAATCAAGAGCCAAAAGTATTGAGCTTAAAAGAAATTTTACGCCACTACTTAGATCACCAAGAAGAAGTTGTTCGTCGTCGTAGCTTATTCGATAAGAAGAAAGCAGAAGACCGCGCTCATATTTTAGAAGGGTTGCAAATCGCTTTAGACCATATCGATGCAATTGTGGCCATCTTAAGAAGTTCCGCAAGTGGAGATATCGCTAAAGACCGCTTCATGAATGAATACGGCTTAAGCGATAAACAAGCACAAGCGATTCTTGATATGCGTATGGTTCGTTTAACAGGATTAGAACGCGAAAAAATCGATGCAGAATACAACGAATTACAAGCTACAATTCAATACTTAGAAAAAGTATTAGCGAGCGAAGAACTTCGTTACGAAATCATCGAACAAGAGCTTCTTGAAATCCAACAACGTTTCGACAATCCTCGTCGTACAGAATTATTAGTCGGAGAAGCATTAAGCCTTGAAGATGAAGATTTAATCGAACAAGAAGATGTTGTCATTACATTAACGAAGAATGGATATATCAAACGTCTTGCCAACACTGAATTCAAGGCACAACGCCGTGGAGGACGTGGGGTTCAAGGTATGAGCGTCCATGATGATGACTACGTGGAAAACATGATTTCATGTTCAACACATGATTCACTCCTCTTCTTTACGAATACAGGGAAAGTATACCAAGCAAAAGGGTATGAAATTCCTGAATATAGCCGTACAGCAAAAGGATTACCAGTTATCAACTTATTAAACATTGATTCAGCTGAGAAAATTCAAGCGATTATCAGTGTTCCAGAATCTGATGAATCAGAACGTTACTTGTTCTTCACAACATTACGAGGAACAGTAAAACGTGTTCGTCTATCAGAATTCAAGAATATCCGTACAAATGGTCTACGTGCCATCCAATTACGCGAAGATGATGAATTGATCCGTGTGGTAGTGACAAGCGGAAATGATGGTATCATCCTTGGAACTTATCACGGTAACGCTGTAAGCTTCCATGAAGATAAAGTTCGTGCGATGGGTCGTACTGCTTCAGGTGTTCGTGGGGTTTCTCTACGTGATGGCGACTATGTCATCGGAATGGATATTTTAACTCCAGACCGTGAAGTATTAGTTGTCAGCGAAAAAGGTTATGGAAAACGTACGGCTGCGAGCGAATACGCATTGAAAGGCCGTGGCGTGAAAGGGGTTCGTACACTTCGTATTACGGAGAAAAATGGACCACTTGTCTGCCTACGTACCGTAACTGGAGACGAAGACTTACTCATCATGACGAATAAAGGGGTTATCATCCGATTCCATGCCGAAGACGTGTCTCAAACAGGTCGTGGCGCACTTGGAGTTCGTATGATGCGTCTCGATCAAGATGCGATTGTAAGTTCATTAGCGATTGTGGACCGCGAAGACGAAACAGAAGAAGCTTCTGAAGCGACTGAATCTACGACTGAATCAGCAGCAACAGAAACACCAACTGCATCACTTTCAGATGACCAAATTAAAGGCAACATGAAAGACTTTGCGCAACAATTAGTCGACGAAGAAAACGAATAGTAAGTAAGACTCTATAAAATCGATTACTACGAATCCTTACGGATATCTTCATAGTAGTGATAATAGGGCACCGGTTCGAGCCTAAAGTCTCTCACCTTTAAATCCTCAAAGAGGGAGTAAGTAATAAATTCCTAAATCAATATTTTTCGCATTTAATGCTATTCCCTATTACTACTACTATAGAATCCGTATGATTCTTCGTAATCTTAATGAGTGCTTTTACTATTCAGTTTCTAATTATTCCGCTGTAAAAAAAAGAAACATTCTTAAGATGTTAAAAAGAGGTTTTTAGCAAAAAAATACTCTTTTTACGCAAAAAAGTACTATTTTTTAGTATTATTAGCTGTATAATAAGGGTGAAATAATCCATAAGGAGGAATAAATATGATTGAATTTCGCAATTTAACAAAAGTATATGATCAAACTGTCGCTTTAGATGGACTCAACTTAACCATTGAAAGTGGAAAAATTATTGGATTAATCGGACATAACGGGGCTGGTAAATCAACTACCATCAAATCGCTCGTGAGTGTCATCCATCCAACTAGCGGAGAAATTATTGTGGACGGACAAGAATTATCATCCAATCGACTAGCTATTAAAGAAAAAATTGGCTATGTGGCCGATAGTCCAGACCTATTCCTACGTTTAACAGCTAATGAATTTTGGGAATTAGTTGCTTCTTCTTATGGCATGACTCTAGACGAAGTAGAAAGTCGTCTAGCTTATTTACTAGAATTATTTGATTTCGAAGGACATCGCTATGAAGTCATCGATTCGTTCTCACACGGGATGCGTCAAAAAGTATTCGTTATCGGCGCACTTTTATCAGATCCTGAAATTTGGGTACTCGATGAACCAATGACAGGTCTTGACCCACAAGCTTCTTATGACTTGAAGAAATTAATGCGCGAACATGCCGATAAAGGCAATACCGTTCTTTTCTCGACACACGTGTTAGAAGTGGCAGAACAACTCTGCGATAAGATTGCAATTTTGAAAAAAGGAAAACTACTCTTCTACGGTACGATTCAAGAGTTGAAAGGCCAACAACCAGATAGCACGCTTGAAGAAATCTACTTATCACTAGCCGGTAGACAAGAAGGAGTGGATTCACATGCGGTTTAATCGAATTCTTACGCTGGTGAAGACCAATTTAATTTTTGCGACGCAACCGGCACAATTACAAAATTATCGAAAGAAACAAGCGAAAAATCCATCGAAACCCGTGAATGTGGCGATGAAAACATTGACGCAACAATTGATGTTTGCGGTGATGTTTGGAGCTTTATTTGGAATTCCTGGAGCGATGTTTGGACGTTCATACCCTCCACTTCAATTCGGAACGACGGTTTTCTTATTCTTGATGATTTTAGTTTCGCAAGCATTACCAGCTATTTACAATGTCTTTTATGAAAGTAAAGACTTCGAATCGTATTTGCCTTATGCCTTTACGGAATTAGAAGTCGTTCTTGGGAAGAGCCTTTCGATTGTAGTGGCTACATTGCAAGGATTACTTCCAATTTTGATGCTATTTGGAATTCACGTGTATTTTTCAGGAGGCTTCATCCTTTTCACGATTCCGATTGCATTATTAGGGGTGCTTATTTTTAGTGCGATTGTTTACCTATTGATGTTTCTACTCTGCTTCTTCCTAGCGAAGATTCCGCTTTTTAGAAAATATCAATCCGTGATTGCGAATATTTTAGTTTTCGTGATTTCCCTTGGAGCCATTATTGGTTATCAATTCATGGTGTCAAAATCGATGGTGAATACTGTATTAACAGGGAAAATGCCAGCTTTCCTTCAACCAGTACTCGCCTTCTATAATGCGATTTTAGATCCATTCGATATGACTGTTTATCCAATGATTGGATTCGTAATCTTAGTATTTGTGGCAATTTTACTACTCGTGAAGTTCATTGTATTGCCAAACTTCTACCAAGCCGTTTCGCAAACATCGTCTTCGAAAGTAAAAGTCGAACGTGTGAAACAAATGGAGTTAGATGGCAGCAAGCTTTCAACGAAATTCGTGATTCGCTATACGCTTCGCCAATTAATGGAAGGTTCGGTATTAACGCAAACGATTATTAGTGCAGGAATATTACCATATCTCCTCTTAATTCCAGCAGTTTTAAGTTTTTCAGGTGGTCCGGTAGAAATTAGTTTTATGAACCTCCTAAACCTAAACACCTTCTTACCATTTGCGATGCTCATTACCTTCATTGCAGGCTTCAATACAGGAGGAAACAACTTATTAGCGGTCGGAATTTCACTTGAGCGGGAAAACTATTATTATCTAAAAGTTCTTCCATTCGATATGCACCAATTTTTAGAACGTAAATTCTGGATTCTCTTTGCGATTCAGTCTGCGATTCCAGTCATTCTTATGACGGTGATTTGTACAGTACTTCGCTTACCGATTTATATGACTTTGGGCATTATTCTCTCATGGGGAATTATCAGTCTAGGGCTTAGCCGTTGGGGATACGCGAGAGACTTGAAGCTCTTTACCCCAACGTGGACGAATGTCATCGAACTCTTAAACCGTATGCGTAGTGGAGTGAAGTCGGTCATTTTCGCCGTGGTTCTCTTCGGATTTCTCTTCGGAGCGGTTTATCTATTAATTCACTTACCGAAATGGAATCGTACTTTCGTTTGGTTCATTACAATTGCGTACGTTGTCGTGATTCTTGGTTTATCAATTTTCGCAACATTCTACTATAAGAAAAAATTACATGAATTAATCGATTCTGAATAATGATGTAAGACTTAGAGATTATCTCTAAGTCTTTTTTTATAACTAGTTTTAAAGGTGTTTTATAGTATATAACTAATAGTTATAACAATCGATAGAAAAACGGTATAAGAAAACCTATTGCTATGCGGTTTGTTCTCTGTTATCCTAAGAACATGTTAATCAGACATCACAAAGAACAGGTGAGTAGAAAATAAGATTTGCTAAGAGAGTCTCGGTTGGTGGGAAGAGATGAAATTGAGTTTTTGAAGATGGCCTCGGAGTGATTTTACGTCGAATCATTAGACGTAAATGGGTAGCCCATTATAGCTGTAGAGTATAACACCCAGTGTGCGTACTCGGTAAGGTAGGATTCGTGAGGATTCTACAAAACAAGGTGGTAACACGAAAATTTCGTCCTTGCAGTAGCGATACTGTGAGGATTTTTTATTTATAGGAGGAATGACCAATGTCAAAATTACAAGCACCATTTAGAGTAGATCACGTAGGAAGTTTCTTACGTCCAAAAGAATTAGTAGAAGCAAAAGAAAAATTTGCAAAAGGTGAAATTACACGCGAGGAATTAACAGCCGTCGAAGATAAAGCCATCGAAAAGTTAGTCGAACAACAAAAGAAAGCTGGATTAAAAGGATTCACTGACGGCGAATTCCGTCGCCAATACTGGCACTTAGATTTCTTCTGGGGATTGAACGGAGTAGAACACACTCAAGCAAAAATCGGATATCAATTCCACGATGAAATTACAAAACCTGACTCAGCAGATGTCGTTGGAAAAATTACTGGTGAAAATCACCCATTCGTAGAACACTTCAAATTCTTAAAACAATTCGAAGACGAAGATTTCATCGTAAAACAAACAATCCCTGCTCCAGCGCAATTCTACTTCGAATTGATTCGTGATGCAGTGCATATTGAGCAAACTTTCTCAGTATGCCCTTCAAAAGAAGAACTCTTTAAAGATATCATTGCTGCTTACAGACAAGTGATTAAAGAATTATACGATGCAGGTTGCCGTCTCTTACAAATCGATGACTGTACATGGGGTGTAATCGTAGATGATAACTTCTTAAACATCATTTCAAAAGAAAGTCATTTAACACCTGAAGAATTAAGAAGAGAACACAAACGTGAATTCTTAGAATTAAACAACGGAATTCTAGAAGACTTACCAGAAGATTTAACAGTAAACACTCACGTATGCCGTGGTAACTTCCACTCAACATGGGCAAGTTCAGGTGGTTACGATTCAGTAAGCGACGCATTATTCGAAGATGAAAACGTACATGCGTACTACTTAGAATACGATACAGACCGCGCCGGCGACTTCAAGCCATTAGCAAAAGTAAACAATGGTAAGAAAGTCGTTCTTGGACTTCTAACTTCTAAATCAGGAAAATTAGAAGACAAAGATGAAGTGATTGCTCGTATTAAAGAAGCTAGCCAATACGTTCCACTAGAAGACTTATACTTAAGTACACAATGTGGATTTGCATCAACTGAAGAAGGAAACATCCTTACTGAAGACGATCAATGGAAGAAAATCGCATTGATTTCAGAAATCGCTCGTGAGGTATGGGGAGAATAATTCATACTTCAT
>CAURMP010000028.1:0-13909 GCA_963526005.1 uncultured Streptococcus sp.
GAACAAGCTCAGTTTACCCAACCCTCTACTTACCAGTCGGTGCTCTGCTGCTAGTTGCAGCTCTGGGGTTAGAAATGTACTACAAGAAGGCAGTTGCTAAATAAAAAGAAAAGGCCGGAGCCCCTTACCGGGCTCCGGTTTGTTGTTGTTAATAGATAATGACTATGCAAAACTAAAAATAAGCAACCTCTGCATCTCCATAATCAATAATATTCATTGTATTTAATGACATTTTCAAGCCAATTCCATGCTCCGATTCTCTAGGAGAACCAAATACAAGTCCAAAAATAAAATCTGGTTCGTCATCTTCTGATAACAAATGTATTCCAAGTAATTCTAAAGGGATTTTTTCGCCAAATTCGTTAAAAACTTTCTCTTCTGCTTTATAAAACCACACTCCTGATTTCTCTAACAGTTGATGTATTTTTGTTTGATAACTGTTTGGAAGATTCGTTGCGAATTCAGATATTTCTAAATCATCTGATACCTCTAACCATACTTTTCTGCTTGCTTCTGGAATAGTTACATATGTCCCGAAATTTTCATCTAATACTATTTTAAACTCATTCATATGTTTCTCCTTTAACTATTGGTAATCATTTAAACAGTTCTTTCTAAAAGCTCTTTCCCCATCCTCACAACATACAATCTTTCATCTTCACCGACAAGCTGGTTAAGCAGCTCGTTTGCACGCACCATATCGCTTTTAATTGCAGCATTCAATGCCTTATAGTAGATGATTTCGAGCTGTGGGTACTTGTATTCGTTCGTTAAGGTTTCGAAGTAGTCGTTGCTCTCGTGCACTACGGTTAAGTCATACAGAGCCACACTCATCTTTTGCGTCTTCTCGGCCAGCGTAGGGTCTGTAATCGTCAGTTCCCCAATCATCGTATTCAGCTCTTCACGGCTTAACTCCAGCTGACTCAACACGACTGAACGGATTAGATAGCTTTGTAAGAAGTTTCGATATTGCACTTGGAGTCCGTCACGACTCAAGATTTCTTTAGCCTTTCGAATTGCCGTCTCGAAGTCCCCTTTCATGTACGCCAAGGACACTTCCGACGTTGCAGCGTCTAATCGGAGGACCGCTCTTTTGGCCTCTTTATTCGCCTCGATATATTGTTCCCACGATGCTAAATCTAAATCCACATGCAACAATTTCGCCACAGTGCTTAAATACCACTTATTAATCAAATAGATGGCAAGGGCTAACCCGGCAATAATCACAAGAACACCCCCTGTTCGCATCGGAATGTCACTGACAGCGAACGTGACGCAAAGAATGAGGAGCATTGTCAAAATCCCCGCAACTCTCGTATAGAGCGTATATTTTTTTCGTACTGCTTGATAATCCATATCGTTCCTCCAAAGTCGCAACTCGTATATGATTGCGGTTACAAAAATGTTTATATCTTCAATCAAAATGACTGTCTTAGCTCATTATCTCATGTTCTCTATTCAGCTTCAATGGCTTATGAAAGAATATTTGATAACAAGTTTGAATATTTATTCTCATAATACTTACTAGAAACAAAAAGACCGGGGCCTTTTACAGGGCTCCGGCTTAGTTAGTTTGGAAAATAATCTATTCTAACCCTATTTCAATGTGTTTTATTCCAGATTTCCAAAGGGGTAATTCTTTTATTAAATATTGAGGTCGTATATCATACTCACTTAATCTTTGAAGGTCTATCCATTCACATTCATATTTTCCTTCATCCAACGTATGAGATGGCACCTCCCCTAGAAGAGTCACTTTATAATGAAATTCAATCATATGATGGAGTTCGCCTTTATAATCAAATCGATTTTCAACTACGAACATCAACTCTTCAACTTCACAGTCTACACCTAGTTCCTCTTTGACTTCTCTGGCTACAGCTGTACGGCTTGCTTCTCCTACTAATATCGCTCCGCCAACTAAGTGATTTTGGTCTTCTACTTTATAAGTGAGCAACTTGCCATCCCTCACTACAATGGCCGTTACTCTAACGCCATATCTATATGTATCTCCTATTACTCGAAAATCCATGGTAATCACTTCTTTCTGAAAAATGAATACAACCATTATAACACAGTTCTTTTTACATTTGACTTTCTTGTTAAAAAAATGAAGTCTCTCGACAGTTCTTAAAATTGTTCAATTAAACGAAAAAGCAAGCAAATTTTACTTCGCCTGCTTCCATCAATTTCTAATGTTACCCTCTCTCTTTGAATTCATCGAAGTATAGGACTTCGACTTGCCCAGACCAATCTAAGACACAGCCAACGAAGTCAACAAGATCTAGCCCTGGCATTTCATAAGTGTCGCCGTCATTGACACTTCCCGTTGCATCTTCAATATAAGTCACCTTATAACCTCTGTCTGACGCGATAATGGCAGTAAATAAGCAACAATATTCCGCGTTCAGTCCCGTAATCACCACTTCATCTACCGGATGGTTCGCAAGAATTTCCTTCAACTCTTCGCTCTGGAAAATATTTGGCGAGTCTTTCTCCACGATAAAATCCGCATCCGCAGAAAGCTCCTCGTCAAGGTCTCCTCTCTCGTCGCCATTGTAAATAATACTTTCCTCATTCTCATCAATATGACGCGTATGAATAATGAGATCCCCGCTCGCTTTAAACATCTCTTGTAACTTCAAAATATTCTCTCTAAGCAGGTCAAAATCCCCTCTAGCTAACATTCCTTTTTGACAATCTAAAACAATTAATGCTTTCACTAATCGTACTCCTTTATATGTTTTTAATGAGTTAATTTTCAATTTGATGTTCTTTGATATACAAAATACGGACCAGTATTTAAATATATAAAATGATCTACAACTACCCTAAATCAACTTATATTCATACCACTCTTCATCTACCTTCTGAAATCCCAAAGCCAAAAACATTCTTTGACTTTGAGTATTAAAAGGATATATTTGTGCAGAGACCTTTACCATTTTTTGTTCTTTCGCCAGCTGTATCATTTCAGAAATACATCGTCTTCCAATCTGTAAATTCTGATACTCTTTGCTGATAACTATAGAAAGTTCCGAGTTATCTTGGAGTGTCACATCTCCAACTAACACTCCTTCATATTGGATATAATAGCAAGAACCATGTGAAGTTAGGTAATCATACATTTTATGAAGTTTTGTTAGATCGTAAATCTGATCAGTATTATCTACTTGTTTGCATACCTCACTATCTTGATACCAAAGAAGGGAGATGTCATCATTTCTATAATAAGGAATAAGCGTTATCTGATCGTCTACTATTCTATTCAACTTTATTTTTCCTTCTTTCTATTTAGACGCTTCTTCCGATTCTTCAATATTCTCCACAAACCCTTCAACATCTTCAATCTCTACAAACAGCGGGTCTAAGTGACATAAGAAGTGCCAATCTTCGGCGCCTTTCTTTCTGTAGAGAATTGCTTCGCCATCTTCACTTCCAAAATAGCTTCTGTCGACTTCATATCCTTTACTTTCTAAGAAAGCTTTTGCCTTGCGGAAGTTTGATTCCCTGGCTTCGACATAAGCTTTCACTTCATCGTTATTCACAACATAAGCATCGATTTTTGTAGCTCCTTCGATCACTTTATCGTTTTTAACCGATAGATTCGAAATTTCTTTCCAAATAATGTCCACGTTTTCTTCAGGTTCAAACGAAAATCTAGATAAAGGGACAATGTTTCCGTTGAAGACAATCTCCATATAATCCGGTAAGTGTTTAGGATTCACATACTCCACTTCAAACCCATCTTCGTTTTCTAGAGTATACCCCGGGATTTGAGCGACAAAAGTTTTCCCTTCTTCTAAGGAATTAAAAGCGACTAAATCCTTTTGATAATTACCTTGATACAATTCCAATATAACCATCGATAACCCTCCTAAGCTTTTTCGTTCTAAACATTATTATGCTGCCGTCAATTATCATGAAACAAGCGCTCACGATGTACATCCAGTAGACCTGCCTTCATGAGGAAGCCTATCTATAATCCTTTAAAAGGTACGTAGAGGCTTTCGCAACAACGGATCAGATAGAAGAAAGAGTGGTTGCTTATTTACGATACTCCTCTATTTTATGGCTATGTTCTTTCAGAAGCTGTTTGGAATAAACTTTTTCATCTTTTGAATCTCGAACTTCCCTCCAAAGAATCGCTGCAACGGTTAGCTTGTTCGCATACTGATGGCTACTTTCATCTGAACAAAAGTCTTTTAAAAATTGGTTCCACTGACAAGCTGAATGATCATACTTGGCATAATCTGACTCTCCATAATAAATTTTAATCATATCTTGAATCGTAAATTGTAGATCATTATCCCTTTTTACTTTTCGCCAAGCGGTTGCCATATCCGCATTGAATTTAAACGGACTAACCCCTGTTACTGCTGAAAAATAATCTCTAAACTTCTGGTTAAAAGAAAACCCACAGTTCAGAAGCGGAGTCTCTAAAGTGATTACTTCGGATTGAGTTTTACGGCTTTTCCTCAAAGATTTCTCTATTTTATTTCCCTGAAAATATTGTTCAATTATAAAAGTCAATTCTTTCTTCGTACCTCTGTACTCTAATCCAAGAGACTTACAAATTTGGGAAAGTTCCTCTTGATACCAATAGTATTGGTTAAATTCTTCAAATGATTTGATTTCTTTAAAACTAGGTCTGTTTTCCGCCAAACCATCACCTCCACCCTTTAAATTTACGACAGTAACGTCAATAAGTATGTCCCGTCAACGTTTGGTCATACGCCTATATATACGATTATTTGATTACAACGAATTCTTCCCATCGTCTGAGCACCTCTTTTAAAGGCTCATCGAGATAGCTATAGGCCTTATCTTTGATCCACTCAGGAATTCCATAAGCTGCCTCTGCGATACTTCCTGTGATTGCAGCAAGAGTGTCGCTGTCCCCACCAAGAGAAATCGCATTTCGAATTGCGTCTTCAAAATCCGTACTTTCTAGAAAGGCAACGATGGCCTGAGGAACGGTATCCTGACACGTTTCATTGAATCGATACGTAGGTCGAATTTCATCTAACGTTTTAGAAAGGTCATATCCATACTCTTTCTCGATATGTTCCTTAACGCGTCTTTTAATCTCCGCAGGGTTATCACTACCGAAGAAATAACGGCACATATAAATTGCATCCGCTGTTGCCATTGCGCCTTTGATTCCTTCGGGATGGTTATGCGTCACCTCTGCAGAAAGTTGTGCCAGACGTTTCACCTCAGACGGTAACTCGTCTGTTGTTGCATCGATCACCCAAGCACACGGAGAAACGCGCATCGCAGAACCGTTTCCAAAACTATTGTAAGGCTCACGGTTGTCGGTCATAAGCCAGCGGTTAAACCTGGCACCGTAATCCGCGTTTGGATACATTCTGCCGTACTTCTTCATGGCATCGATGAAGTCATCCTTCTGTCCGCCATTCATGATTGCTTCCGCCACAGCACAGGTCATCACCGTATCATCTGTGAAAAAGCAGTCATCCCTAAACAATGGAAAATCCTTCGTTTTAATATTGTTCCATTCATAAACTGACCCAACAATATCTCCCACAATTGCTCCTAACATATATATTCCTCCTTATAAAATACCCATTATAAATATAGTTTACTTATGAATCAGCTCGTACAAGCAGTGATACCGACTCAACATGCGCGGTCATGAAAAACATATCCACATAATTTTTAACAATAACATAAGGTTATCATTAAAAAGGTTTATCTCTACAAACTAGAATTTGCGTATGGAATCAGTTTTTGCGAAGTTCCATATAGATTGAGGTTTTCTCCTCATCCTCGGAAATCAGGTACTCTGGAAAGTCTTTCTGCTGAAAGCCAAGCCTCTCATACAACGCGATTGCTTTCATGTTTTCCGGATTTGGATCAACCCATACAATCTCTGCACCGTTTAGGAACGCTTCTTTGATTGCATGGGAGAGTCCTGCCGTTGCAATTCCACATCCCCTTGCAAATCCAAACAATTTTATGTCCAGAGCGGCGCTTCGATGCTCTGCGTCGATTTCATAGAACGCTTCTCCGCAGTATTTCCCGTCTTCGAAAATTGAATAGTGGTTTAAAGTCGGTCTGTTCGATTTAATCCACCGAAACCAATTTTGCATTCCTTCATCTGTTTGGTGTAAGCCGTCCGGAAAGCCGACGAACTTCATGACATCCCCATCAGCCCAGAGCTGCTGAACACATTTGATATTCTCAATCATTGTTTCTTTTATCTCAAGCATTTTAAGTCCCCTCAAATTCGATTATTTCTTTGGTTTTGGTGCAGGTAACTCATCATACATTGAATTGAATAAGCCGGTTAAAAATTCTTTGTTGTCAACATCATCTACCAATAGCATTTCCTTTGCTCCATCATACGGTGACTCATATTGTGCATTTGGCATATATGCTATTGCAGATTTAACAGGCTTCACTAAAAATCTATCATCATAAATACCACCTACAATTTTTCCGCGATAATAAATAATATATTCGCCCATCATTAATCTATATGTTATTTCTTCCAACTCAGATAGTTGTTCTAAAATGAAATCTAAATACTCTTTACTTGAAGCCATAATCTATACCTCCAAAATTTGCATTTGTCTACCCCGATTTAATCCATGTTACCCGAAAACTTATGAGCATTTTTCCAAGTCTTTCCCTGGTTTAAAGATTCATAATTGGTTTGATTATTATTAATATCCGTAAATCTTAAATGTATTTTTCCTTCAGAATCAATTTCTCCCTCAACTTTAGGAGATGTATCCGGAGCATCAGAAATATAAATCATCCTATTTTCCTCAATTCTTACAAAATACCATAGACTTCTAGCCATAGCCCTATCAACCTCTATAAGTCCATAGTTAGAATTTGGTATTATGATAGCATTTTCAAGAGATAAACTATCTAATATTTCTTGTTTAGTTAGTGGTTTATGAATGGTATCTTTCGCAGGAAGCGTAGGAGAATAATTTTCCTCATAGACAATAGGCTTGCCCTCAGAGTCTAAATTATCATGTTGAACATTCCTATCACTATCTCCTAAGGAAACTTTTACTACATCCCATGTCCCAGTCCCAAGTTCATCCAACATCGCAAGGCTAACCCTATTTCCATCCCACTTTATCCAGTACTTACCTGCTGAAATTGGTGAAAATCCATCATCGAGGGAGGTTTCTGCGCCTAAATCTTCAATAAATAAAGGATTTATCCTTTCAAATAAACTTACATTTGACAAAAGCAAGAACGAAGCCTCATCAACTACTAGCGTATGTTTTTTATCAGGGGAAATAAAAGTATAGTAGGTACTTACAAGATGACCACCTAAAAAAATTAAAGACCCAAATAAGAATCCTGCAATTAATAAAATCCAGCCTGTTACCAGAATAACTCTAGCAATGTTACTAGAATATTTCTTCCAAAATAGCTTTAGAAAAAAGATAAGCCAAGCTACAATCATCAGTAAAAGAATAAATAGGACATCTTCTTGCCTTAATTGTAACCCAAAGAAATCAATTAATATTCTATAACCAGTCCTACTTTTTATATATAAAAGTATCATGGAAACTGCTAGCCATATTAATGTTATTGCTGATAGAATGTATGTTTTTATCTTGTTATTTTTTACTTTTACCATGTTTTTATCCTATAAATTCTAATTTATATTTATTATACCATAAAAAATAAGCCTACAGATTTTACTCCGTAGTCTTAGTATATTTTTATATTAACTTATTAACTTCGTTTTGAACCTTTAAATATCCTCTTTTTTGTTCGCTTTTAGAAAATCAGATTTTTCCTTAGCTATCCGCTCTGCCTCTTGTTTAGCAAATAATAGCTTAATTGCCTTATCCCTACGAGCCGCTAAAGTACCAACATCGTGCCGTGTTTTACGCATAATTCCTTCATCAAGAATGAGAATTTCATTATCGTAATCCTTAATTTTTCGATAAGCTTTAGCATAAGAATCATATAGCGCAGGAGCATCATAGCCGTTATATCGAGCTTTATCAAAAAGTGCAATAGCTTCATCTACTTTGCCATTTTTCCTGCCAGATCCCTCTCTATATCGTACGTGCATAATTACACCTCCATCAGGTGTTTATGTTATACAATAAAGGCATTGTTTTTAAGTATTAAAAATCCCGATTTGATAAATATTTAGAATAGTAAGCAGTTCAATGTTATGAAGAAACTTTGCCAATCATCTTATCAACTCACCATTATTTAGTCAACCATCTTATCAACTCACCAAATCAATAACCGTATCGGCTGATTACTTTTCAAATTCCCCAATTTCAGATATCTTCCCTCAAAACAAAAAACCGTGATTATCCTTCCGGCTTAAAACCAGACCTCAAATCACGGAAAGCCTTTATTTACTTATCTTATTACACTCTTATTTATCAACCCTTGACATTAATACTACCGTCTCAACATGCGCAGTCATCGGGAACATATCCACGGGTTGCACGTATTGCGCCTCGTACCCTCGTTCCTTGAAGTGTACAAGGTCGCGAGCGAGGGTTGCTGGGTTACAGCTCACATACACGATACGTTCTGGGATAGTTTCGCATGCTGCTTCGATAAAGGCAAGGTCGAGCCCTTTGCGCGGTGGATCCACCACAATCACATCTGGCTGGATGCCTTCTTCTTTCCAGCGCGGCATAATTTTCTCGGCCGCACCCGTTTCAAAGTGTACATTCGTCACACCGTTCAGCTTCGCATTTTCCTTCGCCATCACAATCGCATCATCCACGATTTCCATGGCATAGACTTTCTTGGCATCTCGGGCAAAGGCTAAGCTCATTGTCCCGATTCCGCAATACGCATCCACGACCGTCTCGCCACCCTTCAAGTTCGCAGCGTCAATGGCTTGTTGATAGAGCACTTCGGTTTGCACGGTATTGACTTGGAAGAACGAACGCGCGCTAATCTTGAACGTGAATTCGAACAATTTCTCTTCGTACACATCTTCCCCGAATAGCACTTTTGTCTCACGTCCCATGATGACGTTCGTCGGCTTCGGTTGGATATTTTGCACAATAGACACCACTTCCGGATGCGCTGCCGTAATGTCTCTTACAATCGCCTCCGCTTGTGGCAACACTTTTGTTCTCGTCACAAAAATAATCATCACTTGCTTCGTACGGAGTCCTCGTCGCACGATAATATGCTTCAATTCGCCAGTGTTGTTGGCTTCATTATACGCCACCACTGGATACTTTCTTAAAATATCACGCACCGCCACAATCAAGCGGTCGATTTCAGGGTCTTGAATATGGAAATCTTCCATCGGAATTAAGTCATGCGAGTTCTTCTTGAAGAATCCCGTTGTTAACAGACCGTCTACCGTACGCACTGGAATTTGCGCCTTGTTTCGGTAGCCCAGCGGACTCTCCATCCCAAGCGTTGGACGCACTTCTAGTTCTGGCATCTTCGCAATTTTCGTCATCACATTTTTCACTTGTTGCTGCTTGAAGGCCAGCTGGCTCTCGTAGGTCATATGTTGCAACGGCATGGTCCCCACACGAGTTCCAAGGGCGTCTTTTACGTCCACACGATTCGGGCTCACTTCCAGCCACTCCTCCACACGCGCGTAGCCATAGCTTTTTCCAATCTTCATCGTCTTCACACGCACGACTTCGCCAGGAATACTATTTTCGATAAATAGCGGGAATCCATCCACCTTCCCGAGCCCAAGTCCTTCATGCGTTAAATCTTCAATCGTCACTGTATAAAATTCGTTTTTCTTCATTTCTGTTCCTCCAGAGTTCATCACGTCTATTATACCGTCTTTTAGCGGAAATAAAAAGGCTACTCCAACAAGTGTCAGAGCAGCCAATTCAATTTTATTAATATCCAAACGGTTTGAGCTGAATATCCACCTCATACCCGTTTTTTTGTGCCAGTTCGATTAACGTCGATAGATTAGGCGTTCCTCCTCCACGCTCCAACCTAGCCAGTGCTGTACGTTTAAAACCTACTTTATTTGCATATTCCTCTCTGGATAAATTGCTTTCCATTCTAAGACGAATAATACGAAGTGCAGCCCTATGTCTCGCCAATTCTTTCGCTACATCCTCTTTAAAGTTCGGATAGCGCGAAGAAATAATCGAGAACTTCTCTGTTCTTAAGGAACTCACTGCCATTCACTCCTTCCGTAATATCTTCCACTTCAAACTTCAAATACATAATCCCTTCATCTTCGTCATAATCCCCCCATTTTTCAATTATCTCTGGAGTAACACCTTCTTCTTCAATCAGTTGCAAAATCGCAGCCGTTTTTACCATTCTTCCATACGGTAATTCCATTAACTCTTCAAAGTTTTCCTCAGTAAATTCACGTTTATATCTCATAAACACACCTCCATTTTTCTTAAGTGTAACACTTTTGTTACGTAACAAAAATGTTACATCTTGCTTTTTTCTTATACTATTTTGCTCAAAAAAATCCTCCAAAAGGTCATACCCTTTGGAGGAAATACTATTAAATCAATATTTTCAACATTTTAAACTCGAAGTCCAAGTGGTCTATGGAGCCTTAACTCTCAAAGCACCATCGTCTTTGCATGGATTGTGTTTACTTTCTTCTCTTTAAAAAAAGCAAAAAACAAAATTCCAGCACTGGATTACGGAGAACCTTACGGATTTTATAATAGCTGTAACGGGAATAAGCATTAAAAGTGAATTAGCAGGAGTAGTCCACTTGTGGACATACTCCTGCTTTGAATCTTTAAAGGTGAGAGACTTTAGGCTCGAACCGGTGCCCCGTTATAGCTTTTATAAAAGAATCCGTAAGGATTCGCAGTAATCCTAAACTAAGTCCAAGCTTTTTCTAATTTTTCGCTTTAGGTTTTAAGAAGAAGAAGTTTAAGACGAGTAGCACCACAATCCATATACCAGGGACGATGAAGCTTTGGGCTGTTAAGGCGAAGTCGTTTTTGACAAAGAAATCCACAAAGTTCCCCATAAATGTATAGTGTGTCACTTTTGATACCGCATCGCTCAACATTGAGAACATCGGTAAGAACGCAATCCCCATCATCGGAATCACACCATTGACTTGCGCTTTTGCTTGCGTATCTGTCAAAGCACCCACTAATAAGTTGAGTAAAATCACACAGATAGCCACACTCGCAACGATTGCACCATATTCCATCCAACGTCCTGAAAGATCCGCTTTAACAATCATTGGGAAGCTCACAATGGTAATCACTGCTAATACCACTGGGTAGAATAAGATTGAGATTAAGTATTCTACTGAGTGAATGCCGCTTAAGAAGAGAGTTTTCAAGTTTTTCTTTTCTTTTTCTTCAGCAAGCATAATTGTAATCATTGATCCGACAGATAAGCTAAGCGCTAGCGGAATCATCATGAATAGGATTTGTACAGCTGTTTGTGGGTTGCCGTCTTTGTTCATGAAATGGTCGTATGCCACAAGCATTCCGTATGGGAATACGATTTGGAATAACATTGCTCCATTGCTTAAAATCATTTGTGTACGTAGCCAAATTAAGGCGCTAATTCTTTTAATCATTTAATTTCTCTCCTGTCAATTGAATAAAGATGTCTTCTAACGTTGGTTCCATTGAGTGAATCAATTCCACTTGCGTCATGTCTTGGTCTTTTAAATCTTCAAAAGCCATCACTTGTTCGCTGTGGTCGATGAAAGTCACTTTCACTCGTTTTTCTTTATTGTATTTTTGAACAATGTCTCGTGGTGTTCCGATTTCCACTAGGTCCCCTTGGTTTAGTAGGGAAATACGATCACACAACTCTGTGGCTTCGACCATGTCGTGTGTCGTTAGGAAAATCGTTGTACCCGCTGCTTTTAGTTCTTCCAACAGACGGTGAATCTTCTTAGAGGTCATTGGGTCTAGCCCACTCGTTGGTTCGTCTAGGAAAAGTAACTCTGGTCTGTTTAGCAGCGCTCTTGCTAGAAACATTCGTTGACGCATCCCTGTTGAAAGTTTTTCTGCGATTGTTTTCTTACTTTCTAGTAGTCCAACTTGTTCTAGCACTTCATCGACGCGGCTATTTGGTAATCCGTAAATCTTCGCGTAGACGATTAAGTTCTTCTCAAGACTTAGTTTTTCGTAGTATCCACTTGAATCTCCGACAAGTCCGATACGTGCTAAGTCTTCAGGAGTAAGATCCTTTGTGTCTTTTCCTAGGAGCTGTGTCGTTCCTTCATCGGCTTTTAGTTGACCAGTTAGGATATTGATGAGGGTTGTTTTCCCTGCTCCACTTGGTCCTAAGAACCCGAAGATTTCTCCTTTTTCGACGTTAAATTGAATTTGGTTTAATGCTGTCTTGTTTCCAAAACGCTTTGTAATTTTTTCTACTGTAATCATGTTTGCCTCCATGTGTTGTTCTTGATGATTCTACTTTAACAAAAACGAAGGCCACTCAGTAGGCCCGTCCGTCACGACTCACCATGACAAAAGTCACGATAAAAAATGACGGTCGAATTTGACAGCTTCTACCACCATAATAGGAAAAAATCCCTCGTTTACATACATTTTCGGAACCCTTTTCATTATTGTTGTAAACGCAATTCTTCCTCTTTACTTTCCAATTTTTTAGAACTATAATGCAGGTAGAGAAAGGGGGTAGCGATTATGAACGTACCTACACTAGCATCACAACGTATCTCTCTAAGGCCCTTTCACGAAACTGACATGGAGATTATTCAGTCATTGCTAACGGACCCTCTAGCAACGTCAAATCTTCCATGGGTATCTGCAACGTCTCATTTAAATGCAGAGAACTTTTATACACAACTAATGGACAACGACCCGTACTTTTTTATGATTGAAATGAAGAATTACGACCTGCCAATTGGCTTTATGAAAGTCTCCACAGACCAAAGTCATCTATTGGATTTCGCGCTGCTCGAAGAATATTGGCATCGTGACATTTTAATTGAAGCCTTTCAATTATTACATCCGTACCTTGTTGAGCAGGGCATCTCAGAGCTCTATTTAAAAGTAGAAAGTACGCACACAGACTCTTGCGACTTCGCCAAACGTATTGGATTTTTATACGAGTACTCCTATGAGGTCAAAGACGGAAGCACGGTCCGACTCTACCACATGATTCTCATTCCCGAAACCGCTCGTTTCAACCCAGATATGTGGCAAACTCACTCTGAGCGCTTTATCGAAGCCCTTTAGCATGCAAAAACTCCGACTGGAATCCCAGCCGGAGTTTCTTTTTGTCTAATTTCTCGTCCCTTTTTTGAAGAGTTTGAAGCATTTCAAATAAATATAAGCACAAATAAAATAGATGATTACGAAGTATCTTACGGATTCTATAGGAAACCTTCACAGTGTGAAGGTTTCTTAACGTGAATATGTATTAAAACGAATAAGAGGGCGTAGGATTTTTAATCCGTACGCCCTCTTTGAGGCTTTAAAGGTGAGAGACTCGAAGAGGCTCGAACCGGTGCAACGTTACCGCTACTATGAAAATCCCCGTAAAGATACGAAGTAATCATCTAATAAAGTCATGCACTATTTTGTTTGAAATGCTTCGAAGTCGAATGCTTCGCCTTTGATCTTGTCAGGTAAGATGAGCGCAATTAAAATACCAACAATCGCCGGTCCCATCCATCCAAGCGACAACCCTTGTAACGGAAGAATTTCCAACGCTTTTGCTAATCCTTCTAATTTCAACGCAGAAGCTAAACTTGAAACCGTTGAAATAATCGTTGTCAACGCCACTGTTAGCTGCATTCCTCTCTTAGAAAACGCCACTTTCTTATTCACTAATACGAAGAATGCAATCACAACTGTAATTGGATATAAAATCATCAATACAGGTAGTGAGAAGGCGATAATCGTTTGAAGACCAAGCGTTGCTACTCCAAATCCGATTAAGGTAAATACAGTTGCATACACTTTATAAG
>CAURMP010000029.1:0-13407 GCA_963526005.1 uncultured Streptococcus sp.
ATCATTAGTTGGTACTCCACCTTGCATGAATCCAACAATAATAAATACTAAAATCGATAAAATAAAATTATTCATCGGTCCAGCAGCGTTCGTTTTAATTCGATTCCATAAAGTTGCTGAATTAAATTGACGTTCCACAGGAGCAACGACTACTTCTGTTCCATCAGATTCAACAATTGTTGCAGTCTTCGAAACTGTTAGCGTCACTTTTTCTTCTGAATTAATGAAGTATCCAGTTAATGTCATATCCTTATGTAAGTCTGCATCTTCGATTTGGAAAGGTACAGAATTCTCGATAATGAGTTTATCGTCAAAATTTAATTTTTGAACAACATTATCATTATCTAGGACGATGGTAATCATCATCCCTGGTTTGATTTCTTGTTCATCTTCATCATGACCAGCCATACGAACATATCCACCAATTGGTAATAAGCGAAGTGTATATACTGTTTCGCCTTTACGAACTTGGAAGATTTTTGGTCCCATCCCAATCGCAAATTCACGAACTAAAATACCCGCTTTTTTTGCAAAATAATAATGACCAAACTCATGAATAATCACGATGATGCTAAATACGAATAAAAATGCAATTAATCCTTGCAATTATTTCACCTCTTTTAAATATCCCCAAAGAATTTAAATACGATTTGGAACATTAACATAGCAAAGAATGTTGAATCGAAACGATCCAATACTCCCCCATGCCCTGGGAATAAGTTTCCAGAATCTTTAACGTTAAATTGTCGCTTATAAGCAGACTCTACTAAATCACCTAATTGTCCGAAAATAGATAAACAAACCATTAAGAGCACAAATTCAAATACTGAAAATTGAACTGGATTATAAAACGGAACAACGAGTAATCCTAATAATACAGAGCCAAGTACGCCACCAATAGACCCTTCAATTGTTTTATTTGGGCTGATATCTGGAGCTAACTTGTGTTTTCCAAACTGACGTCCTGCTAAATAGGCAAATGAGTCCGTTCCCCAAATGACGATAAAGACAAAAATTGCCATCCCAAAACTAATACTTCTAACAAATAGAATTCCAGAGAATCCACCACCGACGTATAAAGAAATCAGCGAACAAAACGCTGCATCTTCAAACGAAAATCGGTCGCTCTTATAAACCGTTAACGTCATCAATAACATCACCATTAAGAAATAAAAGAAGAAATAGTCAATTCCTCTTGGCAGGGCCACAAGTGGCTTCTGTGAGAATAAAAATGATAATGTTGCCAGTAATGTTAAAGCTCCTTCAATAGAGAAAATATTCATTTTCTTCATTTGGAAGAATTCATAAATCGCAACAATCGCCAACATTGCTAAAAGTGTTCTAAGCCAAATGTCGCCTACAAAAAGAATTGGCAAGAAGATACCTACAGCAATAAGTGCGGTAATGACACGTTGTTTCATCTATGCAAGACCTCCATAACGGCGATGTCTTCCTTGGTACGTCAGAATCGCTTTATGTAAATCTTCTTCAGAAAAGTCTGGCCAGAAAATATCCGTAAAGTAATATTCACTATAGGCTAATTGCCATAATAAGAAATTACTTAAGCGTACTTCTCCACTTGTACGAATCATTAAATCTGGATCTTGTAATTCTCCTAGGAAACTTGTTTGTAATTTGCTAGCAAAAGCTTCGTCGTTTATATCTTCTGCTGAGATTTCTCCAGATTTTACCTCGTTTGCTAGAGCTTTCGTCGCTTCGATAATTTCAGCACGTGAGCCATAATTAAGAGCAAACGTTAGCACCATACCCGTATTATTTTTTGTATCTTCAACGGCTTTTAGCACTACTTGTTTAGTTGATTCAGGTAATTCATCAATAAATCCAATTAGTTGGATTTTCATATTTCTTTCTTGAAGTTCAGGCATAAACGTTCCAAAGAAATCTCCTGGTAGTTTCATTAAGAAACTGACTTCTTCTGTTGGACGTTTCCAGTTTTCAGTACTAAACGCATACAAGGTCATCGCCTTTACTCCTAATTCATCAGCAGCAATTGCGATTCGTTTAACTGTACTCATGCCTTCTTTATGTCCCGCAATTCTCGGAAGATTGCGTTTCTTTGCCCAACGACCATTACCGTCCATAATCACAGCGATATGTTGTGGGATATTTTCTCGATCAATTGAAACAGATTCTGTTGTTTCTTGTGGTTTTGATTTTTTCTTCCAAAAAAGCATTTTATCCATTCCTTTACACGTATTTCTTTTCTATTGTAACAGAAGTTTAAGGTCATTTATAGTATTCTCTTTTTCCTTATGAAAAAATTACAAAAACAAAGGCCCTGATTGGTTTCTAGGGCGAAAAATGGTATACTTAGAAACAGATTTATGAACAAATAAAGGAGTTAACCATGATTACAATGAAAGATATCGTGTTAGAGGGACATCCAGCACTCAGAAAACGTGCTGAGAAGCTTACTTTCCCACTAACAGAAGAACAACAAGAACTAGCTAAAGAAATGCTAGAATTCTTACATAACAGTCAAGATCCAGAAATCGCAGAAAAATATGAATTGCGCGCTGGTGTTGGTCTTGCAGCACCTCAACTTGGGAAATCTATTCAAATGATTGCTATTCTCGTTCCAGGTTTTGAAGATGAAGAACCAATCTTAAACGAAGTATGGATTAATCCTCGCGTCATGCGTGAATCAGTGAAAAAAGCCTTCATAAAAGAAGGTGAAGGTTGCCTTTCAGTTGAACGTGACGTTCCTGGGATTGTTCTTCGTTCTGAACGTGTAACTGTCAAATATCAAGATGTGAACGGAGACGAATTCGTACGTACATTAACAGACTACGAAGCCATCGTTGTTCAACATGAAATCGACCATTTAAACGGTGTGATGTTCTATGACCACATCAATAAAACACAACCAATGTATATCCCTAAAGGGGCGGTTGTCATTGGCGAATAAGACACCCATTTTGGTATTCGATTTAGATGATACACTCTACTCAAAACAGCAAGTCTTTTTAACCGCTTTAAAGAAATGCTATCCAACATATACAACAGATATCAATGTGTATCAGGTTTATCAAGAAAATAGTGAGATTGCTTTTGAGCTATTTACAAAAGGACAAATCACATTAGAAGAAAACCACCTATCCCGAGTTGAAGGCACACTTTCGGCTCTTGGACTGGATTCATCAAGAGAATCCGTTATTCGTTTTAAAGAAACCTATCAATATGTGATGGATCATATCGAATTAGATAAAGACTGGTATCACTTTTTTGACAAAGTATCAAACCACTCTACTCTTATTCTTCTTACAAATGGTCCAACAAGTCATCAGTCAAAGAAAATTACATCTCTTAGATTAGCAAAGTGGTTTGACGATTCAAGAATCTTCATTTCTGAGACGACTGGTGTTCCTAAACCACAAGCTGAGGCATTTGTAAATGTAGAACGACTCTTCCCAGATGTGAGCAGAAATGACTTCTGGATGATTGGAGACGACCTTACAAATGATATTGAAGGTGCAAAACACAGAAATTGGAACACCATTTATTTCAAATTTGGCGAAGAAGATTCTACTTTGACTCCAAAACCACTCTCAAGTCCAAAAGATTTGCTTGAAAAATTGGAAAAAGAGGCTCTCTTCAGCCTTTAAGATTATGAAAAAATAAGCATTCTATGATAAAATATGATAGAAACATTATGAAAAAAATTTAAAGGAGTACATACATGATTTTTAAGATTACTTACCAACCAACTAAAACGGAAGCTCCACGTCGTGAGAATACAGAAGCTTTATATATCGAAGCTAGTGACAAGGTAGAAGCCCGCCGCCTTGTAGATGAAAACACTGAATACAACGTTGAGTTTATCCAAGAGCTAGATGAAAAACACTTAGCTTACGAAAAACAAAACCCTGAATTTAAATTAACGGTGTTCAAATAATATGAAACCAAATATTAAAAATAACGAAACGGGCGTATTTGCTTTTGGCGGTTTAGGTGAAATCGGTAAAAACACATATGGCGTTCAATTCCAAGATGAGCTCATCATTTTAGATGCCGGTATTAAATTCCCTGAGGATGATTTACTAGGAATCGATTATGTGATTCCCGATTACAGTTATATCGTTCAAAATATCAACAAAGTAAAAGGTCTATTTATTTCACATGGACACGAAGACCATATTGGTGGTATTCCTTTCTTAATTAAACAAGCGAACATCCCTATTTATGCAACAAAACTTGCGATGTCATTGATTCGAAATAAATTAGAAGAACATGGCCTTTTAAGAGATGCGATTCTTCACGAAATTGATGAAGACAGCGTCATTAAATTCCGTAAAACACAAGTGAGTTTCTATCGCACAACCCACTCTATTCCAGATGCATTCGGGATTGTGATTAAGACTCCTCCAGGAAATATCGTGTTTACAGGTGACTATAAGTTTGACTTTACTCCAGTTGGAGAACCTGCAAACCTTCACCGTATGGCACAAATTGGTTCAGAAGGCGTTCTTGTTCTTTTAGGAGACAGTACGAAC
This sequence comes from uncultured Streptococcus sp., assembly GCA_963526005.1. Taxonomy (GTDB): domain Bacteria; phylum Bacillota; class Bacilli; order Lactobacillales; family Aerococcaceae; genus Granulicatella. The sequence goes on from CAURMP010000029.1 coordinate 4,515, forward strand.
TCTGAAGTCCCTGGATTTACTCAATCAGAACAAGTTGTTGGAAAATCGATTAAAGAAATTATCCAACGCGTGGATGGACGTATCATTTTTGCGACATTCGCATCAAACGTTTCTCGTCTAAAACAAGTAACGGATGTGGCTGTAGCAACTGGTCGTAAATTAGCTGTATTTGGACGTAGTATGGAAGCCAGCTTCCGCACTGCTCGTGAATTAGGATATATCAAGGCTCCAGATGATACTTTTATCGATGGACGTGAAATCAACCAATACCCTTCTGAGAAAGTCATTATTTTATGTACAGGTTCTCAAGGGGAACCAATGGCGGCATTAAGTCGTATTGCAAATGGGACTCACCGCCAAATCTCAATTCAACCTGGTGATACAGTTATCTTCTCTAGTTCACCAATTCCAGGAAACACTTCAAGCGTTAACCGCGTTATCAACCTTCTTTCAGAAGCTGGTGCTGAAGTTATCCATGGTAAAGTCAACAATATTCACACTTCTGGACACGGTTCTCAAGAAGAACAAAAATTAATGCTTCGCTTAATGAAGCCTAAATACTTCGTCCCAGTTCACGGTGAATATCGTATGCAGAAGATTCAAGCAAACCTTGCAACTCAAGTGGGTATTCCAAAAGAAAACTCATTTATCTTGAGCAATGGAGATGTTCTTGCTGTGACTGCTGACTCTGCACGTAGAGCTGGTCACTTCTTTGCAGGTGACGTCTATGTCGATGGAAATGGTATCGGCGATATTGGAAACATCGTTCTTCGTGATCGTAAGACTCTCTCACAAGATGGTTTAGTCATCTGTGTTGCTACTGTCGATTACGAAAGCCGTGAGTTGGTTGCAGGGCCAGATATGCTCTCGCGTGGATTTATCTACATGAAAGAATCCGGACAACTTCTAAACGAAGCTCAAGCTATCCTTCGTGATGAACTCGAAGAACTTTTAGCGGATTCTGAAGAAGTCTTAAATGAGCGCGTATTACGTAACAAGATTACGGATGTCTTAGGACCGTTCCTATTCAAGAAAACAGAACGTCATCCAATGATTCTTCCAGTAATCTTAGGCGTTACTGAAGCAGATACTTTAGAATAAATAAATTAAGAGGTGTACCGCAATGAGGTACACCTCTTTTCTTTGGAACTAAACATAGCTGTTAAAGTTTAGTTTCATTATTTGAGTACTTTTTGAACGTCTTCAATCATTAGTTTAGTAGATTGTAATCCTCCACCACTTAAATACCATAAGTCAGAAGTTAATTGGATGACGCGGTTATTCTTAACTGCTTTTGTTTCTTTGAATAATGCATTGTTTAAAACTGTATCTGCATTTGAATTGTCTCCACCAATTGCTAAAGTTCTGTTTAGCAAAATGATTGTATCTGGGTTGATTTCTTTAATCCCTTCGAAACTCATTTCTTGTCCGTGTTTACTGTCTTCAATTTTAGCATCAGTCGCTTTGAATTTAAGTGATTGGTAAAGGAATGCAAAACGTGAATCAGCACCAAACGCTGACATCTTTCCTTCGTTGAGCATTAGAGTTAATGCTTTGTTATTTGATTTTTCATTCATATCAGCCACTTTTTTAATCGAAGCTTCTAGTGTTTTAATTTCTTCTTCAGCTTTCGCCTCAGCTTCTTTACCAAATAGTGATGCTACCGAGCGGATGTTTTTAGAAACCGAGTTCCAGTAATCTTTTTGATCCACTGAGAAAATAACAGTTGGAGCAATCTCTTTTAGTTGATCTAGGAATTTAATTGTACGACCTGAAGCAATAATAAGGTCTGGCTCTAACGCAGCGATTGCTTCGATATCAGGCTCCACCATTGATCCAGTTGGTTGAATACTTGATGGTAAATCTTTTAAGTAAGTAGGTAAAGTCTTCAATGGCATCCCTACAATATTATCGACAAAACCAAGTTCGCGAATTGTATCAGCAACGCCTAAATCAAATACAACAATTTTCTTTGGATTTGTCTTAACAGTCACATCTTCTTTCCCATTTGTAAGAGTCACTTCATTCTTTTCTTCTGTAGCAGCTACTTGTGTTGTTGCTGATTCTGTTTTTGCTGTTTGGCCGCAAGCTGCGAGAATAAATACAGCTAATAAACTGAATAATGCTAATAATTTTTTCATTCTTTTTCTCCGTTCTTGATAATACATATTTTTTTACCATGAAATTCAAATACTTCTAAGGGAATCTCATACAGATTCGAAAGAATCTCCTCTTTCATCACTTTATCGACTGTATCATGGATGATACATTTTCCATTTTTAAAACAAGCTATTTCATCTGAAAAATTACTTGCCATATTTAAGTCGTGCATCACAATCACTATTGATTTTCCTTTTTTATCGACTAAAAATCGAAGTAGGTTCATCACTTCATACGCTTGTTTCATATCGAGATGGTTTAATGGTTCATCGAGTAAAATCCATTCGGTATCCTGAGCTAAAACCATCGCAATAAGCGCTCGTTGATACTGTCCGCCAGATAATGTACCAATATCTTGAGTTCTAAACTCTACTAAATTCGTATTTTTAAGTGCTTCTTCAACAATCTGTTCGTCTGATTTTGTAATCTTCCCTTTTGTATATGGAAAACGACCAAATCGAACAAACTCTTCTACTTGCATGCTGACATGCACTAGCTGGTTTTGTTTTAAAACAGCGAGTTCTTTTGCCAATTCTGTTGAGTTCCACGCTTCAACTTCTTGACCGTTGATAAATATAAATCCTTCATCTTTAGGAAGAAGCCGACTCATCATCCCAAGAAGAGTTGATTTTCCAGCACCGTTTGGGCCAATAAAGGAAGTCAGTCGATGTTTTGAGACTTCTAAATCTACATGATCAACAACTGGATGTCGATATTTTTTTGTAACACCTTTAAGCTGCACCAGGCTTCTCTCCTTTAACTAATAAGACTAAATACAATACTCCGCCAATCCCTTCGATAAACACGCTAATCGGGATTGTAAGAAGGAATATACGTTCAACGATTAACTGTGCCGCGAGCACTATCACAAGGCCTAGAACGGCTGAAAATAGCCATAAAACGCCATGTTTATATTCTTTCGTTAACTGGTAAGTTAAGTTGGCAATCATAAAGCCTAAAAACTGAAGCGGCCCAACCAGAATCGTTGATAAACTTGTCATAATAATAACAACGACAATCAATACATTACTGAGTCGTTTTGTATTGATGCCCAACATTTTTGCACCGTCAACGCCTAAATGAAGCGCATCTAGCTGATGTCTTAATCTATAGAACACCATCATTAAAAGAACGAAAAGACCAATTGCTACACCAATCATCATTGGTTGTGCATTCATCTTTTGAAAAGATGGATAAAGCGAACTTTGCAATTTATCAAACTCGTTTGGATCCATTAACACTTGTAAAAATGTACTTGCATTTCGAAGTAGCATTGAAAACGCCATTGTCAGTAACAATAGTACTTTGAAGTTCGATAGCATCATCCCTTTAGACGCATTCATTAATAACAGTAGTAAACCGATTTGAATGGCAATCGTGACAGCATAAATAATCACTGATTGTTCTACTTTTACCCCTACTAAACTTTCAAAGTAATACAGTCCACTTTGAATAAAGACAAATAAGCTCTCAATTCCTAACACACCTGGCGTTAAAAATCGATTTTGCACAACGGTTTGAAAGCTAATCGTCGAAATCGGGATTGCACAAGATACAATCACCATGACCAGCAATTTCAATAATCGACGTTGCAAAATAAAATTTGAAACAGTTGTACTATTTTTTGTTGGTATCAGTAGATACGCTGCTACTAGTAATACGACCATCACAGAAAGGAAGCCTAACAAGATTCTTGTTTTCTTTTTCATTAGTCTCCTTCTTTCTTTTCCAGGCGAATCACTTGGAAAATAAAGAGTGCAGCCCCAAGAATACTTAAGATGATACTTACGGAAATCTCATAAGGCGCAATGACCATTCGTGCGATAATGTCACAACTTAATACAAGACACGCCCCGACTAGCATTGTTAGTGGTACTAATACTTTCATCTGAGACCCAAATCGCATGCGGACGATATTTGGAACAATCACCCCAATAAACGGTAAGCTTCCAACTGTAATCATCGTGACACTCGTCGTTAGCGCAATAAGCACTAATGTTAAAGACTCCATCCGTTTCACCGGAACGCCGAGATTTCGACTAATATCTTCCCCCATGCTGACTACCGTATAGTAATGGGCAAAAATAATACTAAGTACTAAAACAAATAAGCATAAATACAGCCATTCATACTGATTGGTTTGAATCATCGAAAATGATCCTTGCATCCAGGAGGATAAACTTTGTACGAGTTGAAATTGATATGCAACAAACTGAGTACACGCACTAATAACTCCCCCGAAAATCAACCCGATCAAAGGAATCATCCATTTTTGATTAAGAGATAGATGATGTTGCAACGCAATAAAAAGCGCCGAGAAGCCAATTGCAAACACAAATGACGTCGCCATCTTTTCTAACAGTCCAGGAGATGGGAAAAATAATAAACTCATCATCAATCCTAATTTTGCAGCGTCCACCGTACCGATTGTACTTGGCGAAGCAAACTCATTTTGCGTAATCGTCTGCATCAATAATCCAGATACACTCATTGCGGAAGCTGACAACAAAATACTCAACAGTCTAGGAAACCTTGATTGCCAAAACAGTTGTGTTGCGCTCTCTCCTCCATTAAAAAATTCCATCCAAGAGAAACTGGATGCTCCAACAGAGAGTGAAATAATGCTTAAAATAAGTAATAATAAAATCAAATAACTAATTCTTTTCATGTTCTCTCATTTCTAATTGATAATCATTCTCAATTACCACATTTGTTAGTTTACCAAACTCTTCACTAGATTGAAACCCTTTTTCATGAAAATAATAGAGATTTCACAAATTTTGCATACAAAAAAGAAGCAATCCCTAAGGACTGCTTCTCTAACTTATTTCTTAATCTAAGAAGTCTTTTAATTGTTTAGAACGACTTGGATGTCGTAATTTACGTAATGCTTTCGCTTCAATTTGACGAATACGTTCACGAGTAACCCCAAATACTTGCCCTACTTGTTCTAACGTACGAATTTCACCGTTTTTATCAAGACCAAAACGTAAGCGAAGTACGTTTTCTTCACGGTCTGTTAATTGTTCAAGAACTTCATCGAGTTGTTCTTTCAACAATGCGTATGCTGTATGATCAGCTGGGCTTGTTGCGTTGTCGTCTTCGATGAAATCACCTAAATGTGAATCGTCCTCTTCCCCAATTGGAGTTTCAAGAGATACTGGTTCTTGAGCAATTTTTAGAATTTCACGAACTTTTTCAGTTGGTAAATCCATTTCTGCACCGATTTCTTCCGGTGTAGGTTCGCGTCCTAAATCTTGTAATAGTTGTCTTTGAACACGTACTAATTTGTTGATTGTTTCAACCATATGTACTGGAATACGAATTGTACGCGCTTGGTCTGCAATGGCACGTGTGATTGCTTGACGAATCCACCATGTTGCATAAGTTGAGAATTTGAACCCTTTTGTATGGTCGAATTTCTCAACGGCTTTCATTAAGCCCATGTTTCCTTCTTGGATTAAGTCCAAGAATTGCATTCCACGTCCTACATAACGTTTTGCAATTGATACTACTAAACGAAGGTTGGCTTCCGCTAACTCTTGTTTGGCTTCTGTATCGCCTTCTTGGATACGGAGCGCTAATGCAACTTCTTCATCCGCACTAAGTAGTGGAACTCGTCCGATTTCTTTCAAATACATACGAACGAAGTCATTAATCTTCGTATTTGAAGATAAGGCAGTATCATCTTCAACAACAGCTGTCTCAGCTTCACGTTGGCTTTCTGCTGACAATTGTTGGCTTGTTGGTTCACCGTTAGCATCTACAACACTAACCCCTGCATCCTCAAACTTTTGAATTAATTTATCCATTCCTTCCGCATCCAACTCAAATGGGATTGCGATTTGCGCAGATAAATCATCGTATAAAATTTGACCGAATAATTTTCGTTCTGCAAGAAGCGTTGAAGTTGCTTCATTCAGTGTTTGACCTTTTTCATTCTTTTGAACTGTCATTCACCATTCCTCCATTCTATCTTTTCCTTAATTGGCGTTGAATCTCCATGATTTCAACCATCAATTTCTTTCTGGTTTCATCGTCGTTCATAAGAGCAGCTCGATTCAACTCTTCCTTTTTTTGTGCTAACTGCTCTTTCAGAGTGTTCTTTTGAGAAAGTACATATACTAAATCTTGAATCTCTTGTTCAGTACATTCTGGAGGAAACTGACCTAGTTCGATTTCAGATACCAGATTTCTGTTCATTAAATCTTTATCGTTTAAAAACAACATAAATTCTTGAACATCAAATTCCTCTTCTTCATTTCTGAACGCCTGAATATGTAAAAATAATTGCTCATATAATGCGTCTGGAAACGAGAATTCTGGATTAATACGATTCAGATATGTCCAAGCTTCATTATGATGCATCAAGCGATACATTAGATGCCTTTGAATACCTTCGTTCTTAACAAACGGTCTATTCATTACTGGCGCTTGTGTTTCAACGCTTGGTACAGGCGGCGCTTGGAAATTCTGCGAAGTTTGAACTTGCTTTTGCTTCACTTGATTTTGAATCGTTGTGTAATCAAGATTAAATTCATCCGCAAGAGACTTCATCGCTAGATTCTTTTCAACATCATTTGTGAGTTTCGCCAGTTCAATAATCATCTCTTCGATATACTGAATCTTTTGACTCTCAACTTGCAGTTGATATTTCTTAGAAAGGAATCTCTTTTTAAATTGATAGATGGTTTCTTGCCCGTGTTCAACTAAATCGATAAACGCTTGGGGTCCACGTTGTTTAATAAACTCATCCGGATCCAGTCCATTATCAAATGGAATAATACCAATAGTAAAAGCTTTCGTGGATTGAATCATTTCAATATCACTTTTTGTCGCTTCCAGAACTGATCTATCACAATCATATGAATTTTATATATTATTCGTTTCATTAGGAAGCTTTTGAATTTGCTCTGGTGTAAGAGATGTCCCCATTGAGGCGACCCCTAGTTGAACTCCCGCTTGCCAAGCAGAAATAACATCCATATATCCTTCAAAAAGGATGACTTTATTTTCTTTACGAATATTCTTCTTTGCTAAATCAAAGTTGAATAAGAAGTTTCTTTTCGCAAAGAGCGGTGTTTCAGGACTGTTTAAATATTTAGCCTGTGAAGCAAACTCATCTGAATACCCTGGCAACACACGTCCAGAGAACCCGACGATTTGTCCATGTTCATTACGAAGAGGAATCATAATCCGCTGATTAAAACGATCAAAGAACCCTGATTGACTTTCAACGAATAGACCTGTCGCTTCCATTTCTTGTTCTGTTAGCTCTAAATCTTGTAAGAGCTGTGTCAGCTGCGTGCGGTCTTTTAACGAAAAACCAAATCCAAATTCCTTTAACGTATCAATAGTATAGCCACGATCCGTTAAGTAATGAAGTGCTTCTTGTCCACCTTTTGTATTAAATAGGACGTGCGAGTAAAACTCACTCGCTTTTTCATGTGCCGCAAACAATTTTCTCTCTTTTTGAGGAATTGCTTGTTGACTAGAAGGGATTTCTACATCGAGAGGAATATGTGCAAGTTCTGCTACCCTAACAACCGATTCTGGAAAAGATAAACTTTCCAATTCCTGCATGAAGTTAAAAACATTTCCTCCGCGTCCACAACTAAAACAGTGGAATAACTGTTTTTCTTCTGTGACGGTAAAAGAAGGTGTTCTTTCATCATGGAAAGGACAGCGGCCAAATAGGCTCTTTCCTTGCTTTCTCAATTGGACAAATTGCCCTACAATATCGAGAATATTCACTTGCGATTGTATACTTTGAATCGTTTCTTTTGATAATCGTTGACTCATAAAAAAACTCCCTCCATACACTACGCCTAATGATACAGCATATAATATATCACAATTCGCGATTTAATGCAATGGAGCAAGCTTTTTTTCACTTATTAATTTCTTTTTACTAATTAAATAAAACAAGTGATACCGTATACGGTATCACTTGTTTTTTAGTCGGCAATAAATTCTTCAATCCACGCCCAAGCTTTCTCTACTCCCTCACCTGTTTCAGATGAGAATGTTAAGAATAAGTCTTCTGGTGGTTTACCAAATGCTTTTCGAATAACGCTCACATGCTTATTCCATTTACCACGAGGAATCTTATCGCATTTTGTCATTACGATACGATACGGTATATTGTAATACTCCAAGAACTCACGCATTTGAACGTCTTCTTGACTTGGTTCGTGTCTGAAGTCAACTAAGATAAGCACTAAACGAAGTGGTTCGCGAGTCGTAATGTACTCCTCAATCATCTTCCCCCATTTTTCACGTTCCTTCTTAGACACTTTAGCATACCCATATCCTGGTACATCCACGAAATAGAACTGTTCATTAATATGATAGAAGTTCAATGTTTGTGTTTTACCCGGTTTACTTGAAGTACGTGCTAAGCTTTTACGTTGAATCAACTTATTAATAAAAGAAGATTTACCAACGTTTGAACGACCTGATAATGCAATTTCTGGAAGGTCTCCAGATGGATATTGCGCTGGTCCTACAGCACTAATTGTAAATTCGGCTTTATTAACCTTCATTTTCTAATCCTTTCTGAGTTGGCAACTTCACGAAGAATAGTAATACTGAACCGATTAGGAACAAGATAATTAATGAGAAGACACCATCTAATGAATTACCTGTCATTTGAGCGGTAATTCCTAGTAATGTCGTTCCTAAAATCGATGAGAATTTACCGAAAATATTATAGAATCCAAAGAATTCATTT